>NZ_JAFIBZ010000015.1:0-107083 GCF_017832375.1 Methylocaldum sp. RMAD-M
TATTCGCTCCTCTCAACAGGAATTGATGACCTCGAAGACCATCAAGAATACGCCGCCTACCTCAGCCCCTCATCCACAACTTTCGAGCATAACTCTTGGCTCGTTCTAGAGCCTGCATTTCGGCAATGTTCGCCGTAAGGGATTTTGCGGGCGAGGATGAAATGGAAAGGGTAAGCCAAGCCATCACGCGGCATTCCCTTGCCTTATACACTAAAATAGTCGCGACAGGCAGTTACTATCGACCATCCGCCCATCTTGGTTCGTTAGGGAACCTCTGATTTATTCCAAGGTGTAGTGATTATTGTCATCCTAAAAACGCTCCTCATTGTGTGTTTTTGCGATTGGATCAGAGCTTCCTTAGAAATCTTTTTTGCAAAAAGAGCTTCTCGCCCATGAAATCAAGTCTAGAGTTGCCGTTACGTAGCCTTTGGAGGCAACCGAGACGGACCTCGATCATGCTCTCGGGGATTGGTGTAGGCATCATTGCTCTGCTGCTTGCGGGAGGATTTATCGAATGGATTTTCTGGGCAATGCGGGAATCAACGATTCTTTTTCGGCTCGGCCATATCCAAGTCGTCAGGCCTGGCTATTTGGATCGGGGCGCGGCGGATCCGTACAGGTTTCTGTTGCCGCATTCCGTCGATGAGCTTGAAGTGCTGGCGAAACTGCCCGGCATAAAGGTGGTGGCGCCACGGCTTAGTTTCAATGGGCTGCTTAGTCATGGGGATACAACGATTGGTTTTATTGGAGAAGGTATAGATCCCGAGAAAGAGAAAGCATTTAAACCGGATCTTTCCATTCAAGAGGGCGTGGGGCTCGATCCGAATCAACCCTTAAGCGCAGTTATCGGGAACGGTCTCGCCGCTAATTTGGGCATAAAATCGGGCGACAAAGTGGTTTTGCTGGCAAATACCGTTTCCGGAGGGATAAATGCGGTGGAGCTTAATGTCGTTGGGGTCTTCTCGACGGCGAATAAGGCGTTCGACGATTCCGCTTTGCGCATACCTTTGATTACGGCAGAGAAACTTCTTAGAGTGTCGGGGGCTCACCGATGGACCGTCTTGCTTGACGACACATCAGATACTAAAAAAATACTCAAGCGAATTCAGCAGCTTTTCATCGAAAAGACCGGAGAGTTCCAGCTCATTCCTTGGTACGATCTCGCCGATTTCTACAATAAGACCGTGAGGCTTTTTTCCCAGCAAATGAATGTGTTGGGAGGCATTATTGGATTCATGATTTTGCTGGGTATATCGAATGTGCTGATCATGAATGTAATGGACCGTACAAGCGAAATCGGCACATTGATGGCCTTGGGGCTCAAACGATTGGAAATCGTCAGGCTTTTTCTCGCTGAAGCGCTTATGTTGGGAGTTATCGGTAGCGTGTTGGGCGTTTCGATCGGTTGGGGTTTGGCTGCGATCATATCGGCAATTGGTATTCCCATGCCGCCGGCTCCAGGCACGAGCACCGGTTATACAGCTGAAATATTTATCACCGGGCCGTTGATCGCCAAGGCCGTGCTAGTCGCCCTGATATCCACTTTTCTGGCCAGTGTATTTCCGGCGTGGAAGGCCTCCCGGCTTGTCATAGTCGAGGCATTGAGAAAGTCACGTTAACCGGATGGCGCCTCATCTCGCTGATTTAATCCATGCTGACATTCGCGCTTAGAAATCTATTTCGACAGACCGTAAGATCTATTCTGACGCTGACGGTAATTGCCTTAGGCGTCGCGGGTATCTCATTAGTCGGCGGATTTATCGAAGACATTTTTGTTCAGCTGCGCGAGTCGACGATACATTCTCAGCTGGGACATTTGCAGATATACAGAAGTGGGTTCTCGACCATCGGCCGCCGCGATCCTTATAAATTCCTGATGGAGGATGTTGACGGGCTCGTTGACCGATTCCGCACGTGGCCGGAAGTTGCCGAGGTTATGAAACGTCTAAGTTTTTCGGGCCTTGTGAATAACGGACACTCCGATTACCCGATTTTGGGGGAGGGCGTCGAGCCAACCAAAGAGAAACAGGTTGGAAGTATGTTGTCGATTGTGGAGGGGGAGCCGCTGAGCGACTCGGACCCGATGGCCATTTTGGTAGGAAAAGGTCTTGCCCATGCACTCAAGGTCAAACCGGGGGATCCACTGACACTCCTCGTCAATACGCCGGAGGGTGCTCTAAACAGCCTTGAATTTACCGTCGTTGGAGTATTTCAAAGTTTTTCGAAGGATTTCGATGATCGCGCCGTTCGGATTTCCCTAGGTTCTGCCCAGGATCTTTTAGCAACCCCGGGAATCCACGCACTGGTGTTCGCATTGAATGATACGGCGGATACTGATCGTGTTGTCAAAAGGTTAATGGCGGAGTTATCGCCAGAGCAATATGAGGTAAAACCTTGGTTCGTGCTCGCGGATTTCTATCAAAAAACGGTCGATATGTATCAGCGACAGTTCACCGTTTTGGAAATCATTATTTTGATCATGGTATTTTTAAGCGTGGCCAATAGCGTAAACATGGCGCTTCACGAACGCATAGGTGAGTTTGGTACGCTTATGGCTCTCGGTAATAGACCTTTCGATGTTTTTAAGTTAATTGTTCTGGAATATTCCATTCTTGGGCTTATAGGTGCGGCGGTCGGAGTCTTTGTCGGCGTTTTACTGGCTGGGGGAATATCTGCTTTCGGTATCCCAATGCCGCCGCCGCCCAACTCGGATATGGGATACACGGCTATCGTACGCGTTGTTCCGAATGTGCTTGGCGTAGCCTTTGTGGTTGGGTTTTTGGCGACGGCTCTTGCTGTCGTGGTGCCTGCGCGAAGGGTTATTCATACGCCTATAGTAGAGGCTTTACGGAGCAATATTTAGAACCTATCCCGGTAGGTCATAAAACCCTTCGACTCGGCTCAGGGCGAATGGCCTACGGAGACAGGGCTCTTAATGGATTTATAGAGGCTACAGTGTGGGGTTGGATGGCGATCACTCCTGAACTTTCTTTAAATAGTCCTTTGTGAAAACCTTGTCGGGCAAATCTCTGAGCTTCATTTTTCTGTAATCCAAGATCGATCGTTCATCCTTTTTCAGAGCATTTTCCATTACTAGCTGAGTAGGGCGTACTTCTCCCTCCATTGATTCGAATTTTTGAAATCGGCAGGTTTTAAATAGCCGGTTTGACAAGGTGTAGAATTCTGCTTTGTATGGGTTGTAGTTTTTCTTATCAACCCAATACAGCACCCTCGGATAGGTGACGCCTCTATCTACGGCGCTAAGTTCAAGCACATAATATTCTCGGCCGTTGATTTCTTCGATTCTTGAAAGTTTTGGATTATAGTCGCCGGTAAAATTCGCTCTGGCCAAATCGCCATTTGCCACCTGGCCTGTCAACTTTTGTGATAAGGGGAGACGAATCGGTTGCGATACGGAGGGCATGAAAGCCCAAAAGTCGCGCCCCCGCATGAGCATGATTTGCCCGCGGTCGGCGGCCGGTGCGGTCGTTAAAATCACGGTGTTTTCGTTACCCTTCGATAAAACACGATATTCGCGCACATCGGGTTCGCTGTCCGAGGTAGTCGTGGTGATGGAGATATCGACCTGAAATCCTTCTTGAGGGAAGCGAATGCGATCTGCCGCTGCCACAATCTCGGCCGGGTCCGGTACGTCGTCGGCTCGAAGCGAGCCGGACAATATTATGTTTGACAATAGGGTAACGGCTGCGGCAAAAGCGAATCGTCGGGCGATAGAGGTTTGCATGTTGTTTCCTAGATGTTGCTAAGCTCGGCTATGCTTTATGAACGGTGACGGTCTAAGCTGGTCGCTTCGGAAGCGTTAGGATATCGGGGTGTTCCCCCGTCGGATTTACGCTTGTCGCCATCCGTCCCGGAGAAATCTGGGAAATAATCTCACTACTTCTATTGATAAGAATTTTTGAAGGATATCCGCATTTTTTTACTTAATTCGAGTACCTTCTACTAGCGCTAGGGGTGCCTTTTCAAAAAGCTTGTTGTTTGACCTTATCGGACAATGTTCGGATACGATAAATATAGTAGGGTAACTTCACACAGACTATAACAGCTAACATGACTAAGGTTCGCGTGGAACACGTATGGAAGGAGTATAAGTTAGGAAAACAGACGGTCGAAGCTCTTAGGGACGTCTCCATGGGGGTTGGGGAAGGCGAGTTCATGGCGATAGCCGGGCCGTCCGGGAGCGGAAAATCTACCTTGCTAAACTTAATCGGTTGCATCGATACCCCGACGCGGGGAGAAATTTACATCGGCAATGAAGAGGTGAGCAAGAAAACACCTAACCAATTGGCCGATCTTCGAGCTCGAACCCTCGGTTTCATCTTTCAGACCTTCAATTTACTACCGGTTCTCTCCGCGTGGGAGAACGTCGAATATCCTCTCTTGTATAGAAAGGATATTCCGCCCAAGGAGCGGCGCCGGCGTGTAGCCCATTACCTGGTCGTGGTGGGGCTTGCTGATTTCGCTAAGCACAAACCTTCGGAACTTAGCGGTGGCCAGCGCCAGCGGGTCGCGATTGCACGAGCCCTGGCCGGGCATCCTGTCATCGTGCTGGCGGACGAGCCGACCGCTAATCTTGATTCCAAGACCGGTGAAGGCATCTTGCAGTTGATGAAGCAACTCAATCGGGACGAAAAAACGACCTTCATTTTTTCGACCCACGACCATCGAGTTATGGAAATGGCGGACAGGGTCGTGAGAATCAGTGACGGCCGGATAATAGTTCCATAAACGCGTGCTTTCCCGATTTGGAGAATTCCCTCGTGCAGTACCCGCGATCATCTCGTCTCTGTCTGTACGGCATCTTGGCTCTTACTTGGCTTTTCAACTCGACAGACGGCGTTTCTGCTGATCTGGAGAAGGAAGCGCCGGTTTCCGTAGACGAGCTATTTGATCTAAAAGACGAAAAAACAGAAAACAAAGAACCGGCATCGGTTGATGAGTTGTTTGAGGTTGAGCGGAAGACGGGTGATGATGCGCGCCCGCTCCGTTGGCCGGATTTGAACGGCTTTTTTCAGAGTGAACTCGCTTACACCTATGCGTCGCCCGACCATTGGTCGAAGTTTCGTAACCTCCTGGAACTGGGAACTCACGGTAGCTGGGGTGCCAGTCTGAAGTGGAAGGCGAGCGGCCGGCTTATGTATGACGCGATTTACGATTTGACCGATTTTTATCCTGAATCGGTGCGTCACGACCAACGTTTCGAGCCGATGTTTCGTGAAACCTATCTCGATTATTCCGCCGGGGATTGGGATTTCCGCTTCGGACGTCAGCACATCATCTGGGGCGAAATGGTGGGATTGTTTTTCGCCGATGTCGTCTCTGCGAAGGATCTGCGCCAGTTCGTGCTTCCCGATTTTGATTTACTACGAATTCCTCAGTGGGCCATGCGGGCCGAGTATTTCAAAGGAGGATTCCATGGCGAAGCGATATGGATTCCTTATATGACCTACAACGATATCGGCAAAGTCGGTTCGGAATTCTTCCCTTTTAATCCACCTCCGACGCCGGGATTCACGACGGTAATCGAGAACGACCAGCGGCCCAACAATACCTTTGAAAATACCGCTTACGGATTAAGGCTATCTTATCTTCAATCTGGCTGGGATACTTCGCTTTTCTATTACAGCGGTCTGGATCTTTCTCCTGCCTTCGCGCGTAACATCGTGCTGGCTCCTGCGCCGACGATTACCTATCGCTCCGTTCACAAGAGAATTCATCAGGTCGGTAGCACGCTTGCCAAAGACTTTGGTCCTTTTGTATTGAAAGGCGAGGCTGTTTATACGGTGGATCAGCCTTTTTTGACGACTCGGCTCATGGATTCGGATGGACTGGTGTCTCAGGATTTTCTCGATTACATCCTCGGGCTCGATTTCAGCTTTTTGGAAGATACGCGCCTCAACCTGCAGTTTTTTCAACGCTGGTTCAGCCACCACGATCAGCACATGATTCCTGACGAGTTAGAGAGCGGTGTATCCGCATTGGTCAGCACGCGGTATTTTCATCCGAAAGTGGAGCCGGAGGTGCTTTTCATACACAGTCTCAATCGGTCCGATTGGAATGTGCAGGCTAAGGTGACTTGGGAGTTTCTGAGGAACTGGCGAATGGTAGTCGGCGCCGATATTTTCGGCGGCCAACCTACCGGACTGTTCGGGCAGTTCGATGCCAAAGACAGGGTATACGGCGAGTTTCGGTATTCGTTTTAATCTCTTGGCGCTGCGACTTGCCCGATCGATCAATCACGCTACCAATCGCGTGTTGATATTCCCTGTCACCAGAAGCTCGGACAAGGGTTTGCGGATCGAGCGTGCTTTTGGCGGTTTTCCTTCTCCAATCCGGCCCATAAATACCGCTCTTTCGACACACTCATCTCCCAAAAGAGCAGTTAGCTCGTTTGCCAATAGTTTTGCCTTTTTCTCGACAGCGTCCACACGAGTGAACTTGATCGATTCTCGGATGTAGCCGGCAAAGATCAAGGGAGTCATTTCCGGCTGTAGCTGCAAACCAAGTTGCGTGGCCGTCAACCAAAAGCGCTGCAAAGCGCGACCTGCGGAAAGATAGTCCCCGACTGAAGTTGGCGGCTTATCCGCAATGAGAGCGAAATGCCCGGCGCTAAAGATTCCGGGGATCAAGTCCAATTCCAGCCTCGGCAGAACGGTTCCGGCGAAATAGGTGTTAAGGAAATTGACCGTCGACCAGCTCCTCATGGCCCATCTCATGAGTCCGAGAGCTAGCGGGTTTAATCCTACGGCCCGGTCGGGAATTCGATCTTCGCTATACTGAGTGTTCCATTCAATGACGTTCTTATGAACCTCATACGCCTCCGGCATCGTAAGCCGAACTTTTCCGTTTCGAAACATCAGTCGCGCAGTCCGTAGCCGATCTTCAGGTTTATCCAGCCACAAGACCGTGTAATCGTTACCTAGGCTTTCGACTAGCCGCATCTTTTCTTGGGGATAAAGTGGCCGCCGTTTCATCGCCCTGCGTTGAGTGGCGCGAATGGGAATATAAGCAGCAAGAGGACTTGGCTTGAGCTCTGGATCGGGCGAAAAATGAACGTCGATCGTCGGCGCTGTTTCGCTGGACTCTGGACGTAGAGACCAGTTGGCGGCTAACCCGTGGCTGCTGGCGGCGATGACGAGATTTTCAAGAAGAGCGCCGATCGCAATTTGGCTGGCCCGGCCCTTAAGGTCGTAAACACAATGATCGCGGGTATCAAACCCATGGATGACGACGCGGTTATCCGAGACTATCTCGAACCGCCAGGGCTGAGTGTTGTCGCCGCTGGGCGCCCACCGGGCAAGTTCGAGAATGCGCTCGAGAGAGGAACGTTGTGGTTCGGTTTGCGCTGAAGGGCACTCGGACAGCTTCGCCATAAATTTTTTTCTCGCAATCCTTAATCCGATTCGTTGCAAGGGGTTTCGGTTTCCTCCGGGTCTCCAGGTACGTACCAGTTTGTTGCGGTACGCGTCGAAATGAACGCCCCATGGTGCGGAGAATACTTTGCCTCTTCGGAGTAGGATTTTCAAAGCTTCTGTCGCTGCAACTCCGGCACACAGTTCGCATCCCATGGCGGTTGAGGGCCCACGATGCAGGGCTAGATTGACGGCGTCGGGGGCGACCAAATACGGTGTCTGCAACATCGCCGGCGACAGCCCCATCAGGAAGCGAACGGTTTTTTCGTTTTCCGGCTGGTTTTCCAGTCCGAAATACTCTTCGAACGTCATTTGGCCGGGAAGGAAATTGAGCAGCGCTACGCCCATTCCGAGCGGCGCTGCCGTGATCGCGGGGATACCCCGTGTTGCGCAAGCGGCAAAGACTTTGGCTCGCATATCTAGCGCGAAAAAGTCCAGCCCGTCGATGTAAAGGTCAGCGTCGTCCAAGAAAGACGTTAAGTTGGATTCGGTAACACCTTCGGGGAATGATCGCAGATCGAGGGTCGGATTGATTTCACGCGCCTTTGCCGCCATCACTTCGGCTTTCGACAGCCCGATCGCATTGAGATCGGCGCCGGCCTGTCGATTGAAGTTTGCCAATTCGAAAGTGTCCATATCGGCGATACTGAAGCCGCCAACGCCGAGGCGCGTTAACGTCAACAGGTGGCTTCCGCCGACACCGCCGAGTCCTGCTATGGCGACGCGTTTGGACCGTAAAATCTGCTGTTCTTCCCAAGTTATCCAGCCGATATTTCTAGAGAACGCGGACAAATAATCGAAGTTCATAAGAGCCTGTGTGATCCGAAGCGCAATTTCACTTAATGTAAAGCCAGTCCGTTCTATTCAGCTAAGCTTATTCTAGACTGAAATTATTAGGCTAATTAGGAACCGGCCATGACAAAAGAAAACTGGTTTGATAGCTTTAATCGGCATTTCGAGGTTATTCCGGCAAATACAGATGAACTGATCAAACAGGTTAAGGCTTTACGGTTCCAGATATATTGCGTAGAGCATCCCTTTGAAGATAAAACTACTTTTAAGGACGGTCTGGAACAAGACCAATACGATCAAAGGGCCGTTCATTCCCTGGTTCGGCATCTAAAGTCAAAACCTGATGAGGCGGCAGTGGCCACAGTAAGGCTGGTTCTTTCCGATAACCAGAACCCACAAAACGGCTTTCCGATCGAGGACCATTGTTCGATTTCTCCGGAAGACAGATCAAGCATCTCACTTAAATTCGAGCGAAAGCAGATAGCCGAAATCTCCCGCTTTGCCGTATCGAAGCAATTTCGGCGCCGCGTTGGGGAGTCCGAGACCATCCATGGTATTGCTGAGCACAAAGTTCCCGTCATCGAGAAGGACGACCGGAGATTGGTTCCTCACATCACTTTGGGGCTGTTTCAAGCGATAGTGCAGATGAGTGCCGAAAACAATATCAAGCTTTGGTATGCGGTTATGGAAACGCAGCTGCTGAGATTGTTAAAACGGTTCGGAATTCGGTTTACTCAAATTGGCGAGCCGGTTAATTATCATGGCTTGCGAGTCCCCTGCATTGGTCCAGTGGATGAAGTGATGTCCGGCATCAAGCGCGACTGCCCTGCGGTCTGGGAATTCATTACCCAGAAAGGCAGGCTATGGCCGTATTGAGGAATGCTTTTGTAGCGGTAGCGTACCGATCAACCCTGACGCCGATAAGAGACACCGAGATGCGAGATTTTTCAAGGGAATACAGCGAGTCACCGAATTGTGTCGCGATTCGGCGACACCTCGCTGTGAGGAATTTCTGAGTTTACTCCAAGAACTTTCAGTCGAAGCTATTAATTCCGGGTTATTCCGCCATTGGCGTTTTTCTTGCTTATACGCATCCTGGTGTTTCGCATGCTCATTTTGCTGAGCGTCGTCTCAGCGAAGAGCTGCGTACTCTCAGGGCGCGATGAGTCGCGGTAAGGCACCTGAGATCAAATCTGTTCGTTCGATAGGCCGACTCTGCTTGACTTAAGTTGGATTTAAGGAGAACGCGTGATGTTTGATGCTCGCTACGAGGTCGTATTGGCGGATACCCCGGAAAGTAAAGAGATTCACTTCAATCTGAGGTACAAGGTATTTTGCTTGGAAAAGGGATTTGAAGATGCGAGTAGATTCACTTCCGAAATGGAAAATGATCAGTACGACGACCGGGCGATTCATTTCTTGGTCAGGGAGCCGCTGACAAACAGATGGATTGGCGCTGCGCGCTTAGTGATAGATAAGGTCTCCGCTTTGCCGATTAATCACATTGCTGATATCGAGGTTCCGTCGAACGAAAAAGATGCCGTAGTCGCAGAGTTTTCGCGGCTTCTGGTACTCGACAACTTTCGCCAAGCCCAAACGAAATTGGCTGCGGAACCCGAAATATTATTAGGGCTTATCCGTGCTGCCCGAGACTATTGCCTCCGACAGGATATAAAAAGCGTACTGTTTTTGTGCCGCCGCTCTATTCACAGAATCTTGGGGAACGCAGGCGTCGACATGCTTCAAATCGGCGCCCCCTGTATTCACCGCGGCGTGAGAGCGCCTTATCTTGTGGACTTGGAAAGAGGATTTGATCGGGTTTTTCGTCCGTATAGCCGGGCTTATCAGATGTTTTCCAGGGCACACAGCTACTATTACTACTCGGATCTCTATAGTCGCCAAGTAGCATAAGCCATTCACGATGACCCGGCGATGGAATTCGCGATCATTGTGGAGCTATTTGGAATCGCTAGATCCGTCTTTTCTTCGAAATTCATCCTTTCCATTATGTCGGCTTAAACGTTTACGGCTGCCGCGCAAGCCGTTGACGCTCCGGGAGCGTCGTACCGTTTGAAACGATGACGCTTTCAGGCGCAAGCGCGCTTTGGTGTTTTTGCGTCGCAATCGACATTCAATATGACGCGGTAAGCATGCGTTTGGAGTATGCTAACGGCATTCGGCAATTGCTAGCTTCATTCCGTTAAATCCTCATTTCGTCGGGCGTAATGGCTTCCGATCGAAATAGTGCTCTTAGCTGTCAATCAGTCATATCGTGACAACGAATAACCTTTCTAAACTACGGATCGATCGGCCGGCGCGAGAGATTTCGGCTCCCCCTCGCATCGGGGCCCTTCGCAAGCGCATTGGACTGCTTGCGATGCTGATTGCGATCGCTGTGGGAGCTCTGGTTTATTCGAAACTTCGTAGCGCCGGCATCGAGACCGAGGTCGCCACTGTTTCAAAAGTTTTTCCTTCTCAAGCGTTTACCTTGCTGAACGCAACCGGCTATGTGGTGCCGCAAACCAAGGCGGATGTGGCGTCCAAGGCAACCGGGCAGTTGGAAAAGCTCGACGTTGAGGAAGGAAGCTACGTCAAAAAGGATCAGATCATCGCACAGCTCGAAAATCGCGATCTGATGGCGAGTCTTAACCAGGCTGCGGCCAATGTCGCGGTCGCAAGAACGGATCTGCTGAAAGCGGAAGCGGAGTTGAAGGAATCCACCCTGGCTCTGAACCGTGCCCGCACGCTTGTGCAGAAAAAATTCGTTTCGCAGGAAATCTATGATGCCGAGGTTGCCCGGCACGAAAAGGCCGTGGCCGCCGTGGAAAGCGCAAAATCGGCGATCGCCGCGGCCGAGGCGGCATATCAGGGGGCGCGAGTGTCCTTGGATTACACCTTCATTCGGGCGCCTTTCGACGGCATTATCCTAAGCAAGAATGCGGATATCGGCGACATTCTGGCGCCCTTCTCCTCGACGATGCTGTCGAAGGGGACCGTGGTCTCCATGGCCGATATGAATACCTTGGAAGTCGAGGTCGATGTGGCTGAGTCGAATCTTAATCAGGTACGTGTCGGTCAGCCGTGCGAAATCCAGCTCGATGCGTTTCCGGATGATCGATTCCGTTGCTCGGTCGATCGCATCGTGCCCACAGTGGACCGCACGAAGGCAACCGTGCTGGTCAAGGTGCGCTTTATCGATAAGGACGAGCGCATCCTGCCGGATATGACCGCCAAAGTGGCGTTTCTGTCGCGAGAGCTTGCCGCCGATCAGCGGAAGCCCATTTCCGGCGTACCTCCCGCGGCGATCGTGACGCGCGGTCCGGATAGCGTCGCCTTCGTGCTGGACGGCAATCGGGTCAAGGAAGTCCCGGTCGATACCGGAGAACGTATCGGCGAGTGGGTGGTGGTGAAGAACGGGCTCAAGGCCGGCGACCGAGTCGTACTCAGTCCGTCCGAAAAAATCAAGGACGGTACGGAGATCCGTGTCCGCGAAGCCGAAAGATCTTAGGGCTGCCGGCCCGGTTCGTTACATGAACCCGATCGTCGAAATCGAGAATCTCACCAAACACTATTGGAAGGGCGATCAGATCGTCCCGGTACTCGCCGATATCAATTTGGTCATTCGGGAGGGGGACTTTCTGGCGCTCATGGGGCCGTCCGGCTCCGGCAAAAGCACGCTGCTCAATCTGATCGCGGGCCTGGACCGGCCGACCGGCGGCGTTCTCAGGGTTGGCGGAATCAATATCGCCGAGCTGCCGGAATCCAGTCTCACCGATTGGCGCTCGGAGCATGTCGGATTCATCTTCCAGTTTTACAATTTGATGCCGGTTTTGACGGCGTTCGAAAATGTCGAGCTTCCGCTATTGCTGACCGGCTTGTCGAAGCGGGAACGGCGCGAGCACGTGGAACTGGTCCTGGAACTGGTCGGTCTGACGGATCGCATGGATCATTATCCGTCCCAACTGTCCGGCGGACAGCAGCAACGCGTCGCAATCGCCCGCGCTCTAGTTGTCGATCCCGCCTTGATCGTGGCGGACGAACCCACCGGCGATTTGGACCGCGTATCGGCGGAAGAGGTACTGGAGCTCATGGAGCATCTCAATCTGAACCTGGGCAAGACCATCATCATGGTGACTCACGACCAACGCGCCGCTGCAAAGGCGCATGCCATCCGGCACTTGGATAAAGGGGTCCTGACCGACGATCCATCGGGCACGGACTAAGTCTCCGATCGATGCTGTTTTTCCTGCGTCTCGCACTCCGAAATCTTTTTCGGCACAAACTCAGGACCAGTCTGACCGCGCTTGGCATCGTCATCGCCATCGTCGCTTTCGCTCTCCTCCGAACCGTGGTCGACGCCTGGTATGCGGGTGCGGAGGCGACCTCGGCCAATCGCCTCATTACCCGAAACGCCATCTCCCTGATATTTCCGCTGCCGATCAGCTATGCCAACCGCATCCGGCAGATAGACGGGATTACCGGTCTGAGCTATTCGAATTGGTTCGGGGGCGTGTATATCGACGAGCGGAATTTTTTCCCCCAGTTCGCCATAGAGCCGAAAAGCTATCTCGAGCTTTACCCCGAATTCATTCTATCGGAAACGGAGAAAACGGCTTTCATAAAGGACCGGAAAGGCGCAATTGCGGGCCGAAAGCTGGCGGAAGAGTACGGTTGGAAGATCGGCGATGTGATTCCGTTGCGCGGAACCATCTATTCGGGGAGTTGGAGTTTCGTCTTGCGAGGCATTTATCGCGGGGCGGAAAGAAAGACCGACGAGACCTTATTCCTGTTTCATTGGGACAACCTCAACGAAACCCTAAAGAAAACGGATCCGAGCCGGGCCGAGCGTGTAGGCGTCTTTGTTCTCCGGATCGATAGGGGCGGTCGCGCGGCGGAACTTTCCGATGCGGTCGACCGGCTTTTCGAAAATTCGCTCGCGGAGACTCTGACCGAAACCGAGGAGGCATTCCAGCTCGGCTTCGTCGCCATGACAGAAGCTATCTTGGTCGCCATCAAGATAGTTTCCTTCGTGGTCATCGCCATCATCATGGCGGTAATGGCGAACACCATGGCGATGAGTACCCGAGAGCGCCGGCGCGAGTACGCAACGCTGAAGGCAGTCGGGTTCGGACCACGTTACTTGCTGGCACTGATTTTGGGCGAATCTCTGGCCTTGTCGATCGGTTCCGGCATTCTGGGCATCCTGGCCGCTTTCCCAGCCGCCGGCCTTCTGGCGACCAAGTTCGGCACGCTGTTTCCGGTGTTCGAAATATCCTCTCGAACCATACAATTCGGCTTGTTCGCTTCGTGCCTGATCGGGCTGACGGCGGCGGTGTTCCCCGCCTGGCGCGTCATTACCTTCCCGGTCAGCGAGGGACTGCGCAGCATCGGCTAGCGAGAGCGCGACCATGAACCTAGAAACGGCAGTTGACCGCTTAGAAGGAACAGAAAAGCCATATGAATTCTGACCGTCCTATCTTCTATCGATCTCACCGTTTAGGTGAAGCCGCTACGCACCCGATTGCACGGCTGACGGGCCACCTGGCGGCGTTGCTCCTTCTTGTGGGGGGCGGCCCCACGGCGTCGTCGCGCCTAGCCATCCGGCCCGTCAGCCGCACACTCGGACGCGTCCAACTGCCGTTTCTAGGATGAAGATACCGTTCTCTTATTCGTGGAAGAGCTTGTGGGCGCGCAAGGCTACCTCCGTCTTGACGGCGGCGGGGATGGCTCTGGTCGTCTATGTATTTGCAACCGTGCTGATGCTCACCGAGGGTCTCAGGCAGACCTTGGTGGCGACCGGAAGCGATGACAACGTGGTGTTGATCCGGCAGGGGGCGGAGACGGAAGTTCAAAGCTCGATCGAGCGGGAGCAGGCTGCGATCATCGAGAGCGCGCCGGAAATCGCCTATGCGCCGAACGGAACGAAGCTTGCCTCCAAGGAGGTCATGGTTTTGATGACGCTGCCGAAACGGGGCAGCGACAAACCCTCCAATGTGACCATTCGGGGGCTGTCCGAGAAAGGGCTGACGCTAAGACCGCAGGTGCGTTTGGCCGAGGGACGGATGTTTCGTCCCGGATCGTCCGAAATCGTTGCCGGCAGGAAAATCGCAGAGAATTTCAAAGGTGCCGGCATCGGGGAAACGATACGCTTCGGCCTGCGCGATTGGACCGTCGTCGGCGTGATGGACGCCGGAAACACCGGCTTCAGCTCCGAAATCTGGGGCGATGCCGATCAGTTGATGCAGGCTTTTCGGCGGACGGCTTATTCCGCGGTCGTCGCCAAGCTCGCCGATGTTTCGTTGTTGGAGCGCTTCAGGGTCCGTATCGAGGCCGACCCGCGGATGAAGGTGGAAGCCAAGCGGGAAACGGTTTTTTACGCCGAGCAATCGGAAATGCTGGCGAATTTCCTGAAGATACTCGGCATGACCCTGAGCGTGATTTTTTCGCTGGGCGCAATCATCGGAGCGGTTATCACGATGTACGGCGCGGTGGCGAGCCGGACCCGCGAAATCGGAACGTTGCGAGCGCTGGGTTTTCGGCGTGGCGGTATATTGAGCGCCTTTCTTTTCGAATCAGCGCTTTTGGGATTGATCGGCGGTCTCGCCGGTGTCGCGCTGGCTTCCACCATGCAACTTTTGACGGTTTCCACCCTCAATTGGCAGACGTTTTCCGAACTGGCATTCACGTTTACCCTGACGCCGACGATCGCGTTTCAGTCACTCGTGTTTTCGCTGTTCATGGGCCTGCTGGGCGGCTTGCTCCCCGCCTTTCGAGCCGCCAGGATGGATTTGATCGATGCCTTGCGATCTGTCTGAGAGGCTTTTTTACAACCTCTGAAGGAGCATGCCGATGACTGTGAATCGATATGCGAATTTCGAAATGGCGGCGCTTTGGCCGCTCATCCGGCTAAACGGATAAGGTTGAGACGTTTCCGCGCCTCTTTCAGATGTTGCTGCCAATAATTGCGATAGCCGTTCGACCAGATCCGCTGTGCCGACTGTTCCCCGATGGTTCCGGCTTCGTACGAGGCCAGTCCTCGTCTGACTTCGAAATAGATATCGGTCAGGTTTTCCGAAAGATTTCCGAAGCTCAGGTCATAGAATTCGGCAGGGTCCGGCCCCGGTGAGAGTTCGTCGTAGTGGTCCAGGTAACGTTTAAGGCGAAGATAGGACTCGAAACGCGCATCCAAATCGTGGGCCAGTTTGTACGCGTGGTAGGGTTCTTGAGAGGCGAGTCGCCTGACGGCGGTATCCAATTTCAGTAATGAGCTTTGCACGCAGCTCAGCCAGTCCGCCAGCTGATTGGCTCTCACGTGCTCGATCAAGCGGCAATAGTCATGTGCGGCTTCGGCTACCGCTTCGAGCGGGGTTTTATCGTCAATCACGTTTTTTGATCGGTTAAAGTCCAATTGACTCCAAATCGTACCAGCATCTTCAGCGATCAATCGTGCCGCTCCGAAGTCATTGCGTTAGAGGTTCGAAAGCCGATCGCTCGCTGCAAGCCAAAGCGCATCGTGAACAAGTCTAGTCAATCCGGGGCGATTCGCTTGCGGCGGCGGTGTCCTCGTAGCGCATGGAACGTCCATCGCTATGCCGGAAAGGAGTTCCGGAATGGCTGTTCAAGGCCAGAATTCCCTCGGCTGAGGAATGCCTGCGCGATCCTTTGAAGTGCTCGATTTTGAGATCAAGATCTCAAAGATATCGTAACGGGTGAATATACTCGCTACAGCCGAATTGTAAGAAGCCGACTTAGGGCTAAACTCAGGTAAAGTCACAAGTCCTATCTCTCGATTTATGGATCACGATCCGGCTCTGCCTTTCAAGCTCGATATCGAAGCGGCCTCGGTTTGGCTGGATGGATTGCCCGTGGCCAATATCCGTGAAAGCTGCCGTGTACTTTATCCGGTATTGCGGGCGTTGAACGCTTCCGCCATCGAGCCGCGCCTTCGTTTTGCGATCCTCGAGAAATGCCGAGCGACAGTGACGGGGCTTGATAAGGGGCTCCTGTCATATTTCCTTGACAGGCCTTTTCCATTGGATGGAAAGACACGGAAAATCGCCAGTCTCTGCTCCAGATTTCATAGCGAGCTGGCCGCGGGTTATAGGCAACTCGTGGAAGCGGAGACATCTACCGGCGTTTTTAATCCATCAGAGCAGGCTTTGATCATCGGGCGCGCATTCGAGTACTACGCCAACAGCCTTCTAAGATCTGCTCAGATTTATGAGGCGCAGCCCTCGGCTTTTTGGTCGTTCGTCTTCGGGCTTTTCCGGCTGGCGGAAGAGCGGGGACTCTGTCATTCGTCCCCGGACGACAAAGCCTTGGGAACGGTTTCCGTCCCCCTGTTCTTTAAGGTCATACTCTTGTTCGGGATAGCCGCTCCAAGTAGGCTCAGCCAGCAGGACATGCAGCGGCTGTTCGATTTTTTGGTGGCTCATGCGGATCTCGTGAGAATCGAGTCGACGCCCGTCAGTAATGGGGCGCGTGCCGTCTTGTGTTTCGATTTGTCGGTCGGTGTACCTATCATGCCGGTGCCCGCGCCTGCCCCGGTCGACAAGCCGGGTCTTAGGTTTTTGTTCATGGAACGCTTGCTCAATGAATTTCGCAACGAGATTCGGACGGACGGCAAGCCAGAGGAAAATCCGCTGGCCTTGGTTCTCCCCAGACTCGGCGATCGTCTGCCGAATCAGCCGGAACTGACCGCGCGGCGTGCCGCTGCCAGTTTGGGAGTCGAGGCAATCGCCGCAACAGTGGGCCGTATCGAGTCACGCCGAATCAGCGGCGCCTCCCAATCCCTTTGGTCGAACCTGGACCAACTCGAATTGGCGCCCCTGAGTTCGGATATGCGACCGGAGATTCTCGGCTCAAAGTCCACAGGCACTTTTGCCGCCGCGCTGGTTTCGGGTTCGGGAGCCAAGGACGAGAGCCTAGGCATTGGTTTCGGGGACATGCGTTCCGTAAAGGTCTACCGTAGCGAGCTTCCTGGTTTTTATATCATCGATTCCGGTGGGCAGGTCTTTCGCATAGGCGATCTGCTCGCATTAAACACCGACGATGAGATTATCCAGGTGGGGGTCGTGCGGGGCGGACAAATATACAACGGCCAGTTTTGCTACAACGTCGAACTGTTTGGAAATCGTCCGTGCTTTGTCCGATTTTTCGCCGACTCGCCCGGAAGCCGTGCGCATAAAGGTTTGTTGTTCAAAATGGGCACGGATGTGCCGGATAGTTTAGTCATTCCGCCTGTCAAGCTACGTTGCGGCGATACCGTCCTCGTGGAGGAGCAGAGAGAGAAAAACACCTTCCGAGTAGCCCGGCTTATCGAAGCCAATTCGAATTTCTGCCAAATAGCGCTTACGACACCCGAAGCGCCAGCACCTTCCGTTTGAATACGCCTCGCTCGCGCTCAGACGAAACTCCAATCGGAGAACCTCGCCGCTTGGCCGCAGTAGACGCCTCTGGCATCGAGCAGATTCCAGATGGTTGTGTGCTCGATCAAAAAGCGACGCCCGTGTTTCGAGATGCGAATCCCCCGATAATCCTCGATATAGCCGCGAGCGGCGACTTCGGCTAGAAGGCGTTCCCGATTTTCCTGGTTCTGGCGCTCGGCGGAAAGGCGCGAGGGAAACGCGGTAAATTCCTCCCACTCCATGCAGAACAAACTCATCGCGGTTTGATTGGCGTAGTTGAAAACCGGGTCCTTGGCCGTATCGTGAGAAAGCACCGCGAACGGGGCGGAAAACAGATACCGGGCCGCTTCGTAGTGATTCATTCTCGGATCGACTAGTGCGCGCCCCGTCCAATGTCTATAGCTATCCCGCAAAATGGCTACATGATCGACCAAGAAACAGTTCTCTTCGCTGGGTTTGGGAAAAGCGGTCATGGACATGTACGGCTCTCAGGACGTAAATTAAGCCGCGCTTTGTAGGCGTAACCCGATTATAGCCCGTACCGAAGGCATTCCCGAATGGCCGATAGCATCACTATTGCGACGGTGCCCGCTGGCACTGCCTGAATCGGCCGTTCGTCAAAAAAGAAGGACACCAGAGTAACAGGGGGAAATGGCTTTTGCGGTTAACGGAGGGATACAGTAGGCAGTTATGGAGAATATGTCAGCTGTCCCCTGGTGTCCGAAAGAAGAGGTTATGCAAAGATGTTAACGCAATGGGCGTGCCACGATTGAAAAATCAGTTAAAACAACGATATGCTCGTTTCGTCTGTGGGGTTGCAATCGGATTCGGGGCATCTGCCTCAATCCTGTGCGGGAAAACGCGCACCATACCTGTTCCGCCCGATCGGACATGCCTCGCGTTTCCACTGGAATTTGGCTCGGTCTGAAGTCATTGCGATGCGGAAGTACGGCGGTACCCTTGTCCATTGCTGCAGAGATGAAATGGGCCTCATCGAGGTTGTTGAAACCTGCGGCGTTCGCTCTCTTCATTTCGGCACCCATCCCAAACAGAGCGCAATGTCGCTCGCCGAACCCGATAAATTGGAGCTTTCTTATGCGAGGGCGATGCTCGCGGGACTTCTGTTCAAACCCGAGCCGCGCAAAATTCTTCTGCTGGGATTGGGGGGCGGTACGCTCGCGAGATTCCTGTTCAATCACTTCCCCGAATGCCGAATCGATGCAGTCGAGTGCCGACCGGCGGTCGCCGAGATTGCTTACGAATATTTCGGTCTTCCGAAGGATGCGCGACTCACCGTTCATGTTTCGGACGGAAACGAATTCGTCTGTGCCGAAGCCGACCGTCGGGAGGCGGAGTACGATCATATTCTGGTGGATGTCTTCGATCATCAAGGCCTTGCGGAGGCCGTAAATCAACAGGATTTCTTTTCGGCAAGCCGCCGGCTTTTGCACCCGGAGGGCATTCTCGCCATAAATCTGTGGGGAACGGAGACCCAGTCGCTGCGGCAGTCCATGGGACTGCTCAATCTTTATTTCGAAAGACGCACGATGCGCTTGCAGGTTCCCGGCCGGGGCAATGTGATCGGATTCGGTTTCGGAGAGCGACTCGAACACGCCGAGATCGCCGATCTGAAGCAGCAGGCGAAGACAATGGAGTTGCTCATGGGCGTCGAGTTTCCGCGTTTCTTGCGTCTGCTGTCCTATTCCGGCTGGCGGTGACGCGGCTTGTCTCGGTAGGTCAAGGGTTCTCAGTCTTCCGGACGAGGCTTGTATTGCCCCATGAGCTGTTGCTGAATCTGCGGCGATACCGGTTCATAGTGGCTGAATTCCAGCGTATAGGAACCCTGGCCGGCCGTAAGCGATTTGAGCCGTGAATGATAGCTGCTCAGTTCGGCCAGAGGCGCGCGGGCGGCGACCGTCGTCATCCCGCTTCGCGATGGCGCCGTGCCGGTAACCTGGCCGCGTCGCGACGAGAGATCTCCGGTGACATCGCCGATCGTCGATTCCGGAATACTGATTTCCACGTTGACCACCGGTTCCAGCACGATGGGTCGCGCTTTCGCCACGGCATCCTGGAAGGCCTTCTTGCCGGCAGCGACGAACGCCACTTCCTTGCTGTCCACCGGGTGCGCCTTGCCGTCGTAAACCACGACGCGGACATCCTGTATCGGGTAGCCCGCCACGGCGCCGGTTTCCAATGCTTGTCGCACGCCTTTTTCGACCGCCGGGATAAATTGTCCGGGAATCGCGCCGCCTTTGACCTCGTCGACGAACTCGAAACCCGCCCCCCTCGGCAGCGGTTCGATACGCAGGAAAACTTCGCCGAATTGGCCGGCGCCGCCGGTTTGTTTCTTGTGTCGGTGGTGCCCCTCGGCCGGCGAGGTGATCGTTTCGCGGTAAGGAATTTTGGGCGGATGAGTGTCCACTTCCAGCTTGTACTGCTGTTGCATTTTTTCCAGCACCCTTTGCAAGTGGAGTTCGCCCAGACCGTGCATCACTTCCTCATGAGTCGTGGCATCGTATTCCACGTCCAGGGCGGGATCTTCCGCTTCAAGCTTGTGCAGGACCTCGGATAACTTGTGTTCGTCGCCCCGGCGCTTCGGAGTGATCGCCAGACCGAACACTGCATGGGGAAAGTCGAGAGGTTTCAAGTGGATATGGTCGTCCTCGGGCGCATCGTGCAGCACCGAATCGAACTCGATTTCATCCACCTTGGCCACGGCGCAAATGTCGCCCGGTATGCACCGCATCGCGGGAACGTGCTGCTTGCCCTGGAGCATGAACAGATGCCCCGCTTTGAAGGGCTTGCGGGACTCGCCGATGAACAGTTGCGTATCGGGGACGACGGTGCCTTGATGGATGCGGAATACCGAGATCTTGCCGACATACGGATCCATTTCCACCTTGAATACATGAGCCAGCGCATGCTTGGACGCATCGGGTTCCGACCGGAACGGCACGGCGTTCTTGCGCTCGGTATTGGATGGCCAGCGTTCGAACAGGGGCGGGTTGCCTTCCTTGGGATTCGGCAGCAGTTTTACGAATGCGTCCGCCAATTCCGGAACACCGACGCCGGTGCGGGCGGAAACGAAACAAATGGGAACCAGGTGGCCGTTGCGTAGCGCCTCTTCGAAAGGGGCGTGCAAGGTTTCGGGAGCGATCTCCCCCTGTTCGAGGTATTGCGTCATGAGCTCTTCATCGACTTCCACCACCTGATCGATCAGCGCGCGATGGGCTTCGGTCGGTGACGAAAAATCGGCCCTGCCATCCCCGTTGAAGAAGCAATCGATGACCCGTGTACCTTTGTCGGCAGGCAAGTTGATCGGGAGGCATTCCTTGCCGAAGGCATCGCGAATCTCATTTACGAGTTCCGGCAGGTTCAGATTGTCGCCGTCGATTTTGTTCACGACGATCATTCGACACAATCCTCTTGCCTGGGCCCATTGCATCATCCGGCCGGTGGTGAATTCGATGCCGTTGGCGGCGTTGATGACCACGGCCGCGGTTTCGACCGCATCCAGCGCGCACAAGGCTTGGCCCATGAAATCGGGATATCCCGGAGTATCCAAAAGGTGAATGCGGGTAGCGTTGTGGTCGATGTGGGTGACGGCGAGTTTCTGGGAATGCTGATGGGCTTTTTCGAGCGGATCGTAGTCGCAAACAGTGGTTCCTTTCTCCACACTGCCCGGCGTATTGATCATTCCCGTCTTATACAGCAGTGCTTCGACCAGCGTCGTCTTTCCCGCGCCCGCGTGTCCGACCAGTGCGATAGTCCTGATGTCTTCGGTCGAGTATGCGTTCATATCCGTCCTCACTCTCGCGATTTGGGGGTTGAGTTCGAGTGTAGGGGAGTACGAGGGGTGAGTTCAAGTTAGCTTATGTTCTCAAAATGGACCTGAGTTTCGCCGATTCGACCTTGAGAACTCGGAGGTGCGCTCCCGTCGGATGGAGCCGTTCACCATTTCTCGTACGGCAGAAATATGCTGATCACGGCGGCGCCGATCCGATCTCCTTGAAATCTATCGGTTGGTGCGGATGCTTGATTACAGCGCGCAAGGAAAAAAATGATGTCTGTGTTACCTGTCCTTTCTTGCCTGCATTGATTGTTCCGTCGTTCCTCATCTCGGTTTAAGCGCAAGAACTGCCGATCGATTGCTAATCGCACCGATAAGCAGCGCCATCGGCTACGCCATTGAGCACTCCGAGCTCCTTGAAGCTTTTCCAGACCACATGTGTGGCGCTGATCCCTTCGGCCTTCTTCAAGGCCCGAACCTTTGCCGCGTGCCGCCAATTCATGTCCTTCCCGTATCCCGAAGAGCCTTTTACATTGGCGATAAATCGGCAATCCTCCACGTCCGGCTGGAAAAGCTCTTTCGGTTCGGCGTTTGAATCGCCCAACGAAATTCCAACGACAACGAATGCCGCGATGACGCGGAAAGCGATAGACATCATGACGACTTCCTCCGGCAAAGAATGGCAGCGGTTGACTCCCGATCTTCAAAGCTTGTGCGTGAAACGCTAATGAAGAACTCTTGACGTATCAAGCTGCAACTTAGATTTAAAGGGCGATGCAGGGTTCGCTTGATGTTTGCCGAATGGGGCACCGGCAGCGTTATGCCGCATGCATTGGGAGCAAGTCGTCGTTGTTGAAACTGCGGTAAGAAAACAATAGGAGCCCGTTTGGCTCGTGCCTAAGCCGGGTCACGACTTCTCAAGTAGCTTTTCCACTCGCCGTGCCCGGTGATGTCAAGCGCGTCTGCCACCGCATAGGCTTCGCAGAGGAAGCCTTGCACGCATTCGCCGTCCTCGAGTTCCAGGGAGCCTATCCCTAAGGGGGCCGGGATTTCCGCGACAAAGCCGCCGAATTCCGCCACCGGCAGCTCCCAGACCTCGACTTCGATGGCGGCACCGGGCGCTTGCCGCAGCAGCCCGGGACGCTTGCCGTCCGGAAGGGCATAGAGGCGATAGCTCGGCGCCGTGCGGGTTACCTTAACCAGCCTTCCTCTACGGCGGGTCAGTTGTCCGTTGAGCGGGAGTCCGGACAAATGGGCGCCGCAGACGGCGATCCGGACATGGCCCGGTTTTTCCCGCTCGGGTTGAGAAGAAGGCGCCGGCAAGGGCTGGCCGGTGGCGCCCATCGTCAGTCCAGCGGCGTAATGCAGCCGTTCGGCCAGATTCAGCAGGGCGTGATCGCTGCCGGCCGGGGCAAACAGCGTGATGCCGAACGGCAGGCCGCCCGGATTGAACCCTCCCGGCACGGCGACGGCGGCGAGGCATATCAGATTCATGAAGTTGGTGTAATAGCCGAGATTGCTGTTGAGCCGAACGGGATCGGCCTCGACCTCGGCAAGCCGGTAGATCGTTCCCGTGGTCGGCGTCAGGATGATGTCCGCTTGCGTCCAAACTTCCTCCGCGGCCCGCTTTAGAGCCATGAGGCGATAGAAGGCGGCGAAGGTATCGCTCGCCGAGTGGTGCTTGCCGCGCTCGATGATCGTGCGTGTGACCGGGTAGACGGCATCCGGGTCTCTATCCAGCAGATCGCGTATCGCCAGATAGCGCTCCGCGACCCAGGGACCTTCGTACAACAGGCGGGCCGTTTCGAGAAACGGGGCAAAATCGATTTCGATTCTGCGACCACCGATGGCTTCCAGCCGTTCCGCGGCGGCCGCGAACAGCCGCTCAGCGTCCTTGTCGCCGAAGAATTCGAGCTGATCGGGCCGCGGCACTCCGAAACGGAAGCGCTCGGCGAATTCGGGCCGCGCCGTTCCATCGCATCGGGCATAAGGATCGGACGGGTCGAATGTCGCCACCACCCGAAACACCCGCCGCGCATCGCCGGCAGTCAAGGCGAATATCGACACGCAATCCAGCGAACGGCAGGCGGGCACGACGCCCGAGGTGCTGATGAGGCCCGGCGTGGGTTTGAGCCCGACGAGATTGTTGAACGCCGCCGGCACTCGCCCGGACCCGGCGGTATCGGTACCCAGTGCGAAGCTGACCCATCCCTTGGCCACGGCCACCGCCGAGCCCGAGCTCGATCCTCCCGAGATATAACCCGGATCGAAGGCGTTCGGGCAGGCGCCATAGGGCGAACGGGTGCCGGTCAGGCCGGTCGCGAACTGGTCCAGGTTGGTCTTGCCGATGGGAATCGCGCCCGCCTCGATCAGCTTCCGGACGGCGAAGGCCGATTGCTCCGGACGGTAGGCGTAGGCGGGGCAGGCGGCGGTGGTCGGGGTTCCCGCCAGGTCGATGTTGTCCTTGATGGCGAAGGGAATGCCGTACAGGGGCAATTCGGCCGGCGAGCGCTGCTCCAGCGCATGGGCATATCGCAGGACTTCATCCGCCGGCAGACGGTAGATCCAGACGGGCTGCCCGTGTTCGGCGTCCATCCGGGCGAGCAGGCCTTCGATCAATCGGACCGGCGTGATACGGCGCTGGCGGTAGGCCGCCGACAAGGTTTCGATATCGAGACTCGCCGGAAAATTATCGGTCATTGCTTATCCTCCGTTTGCAGCACGAGCAGGTCTTGCCCGGCGGCCACCGGGCCGCCTTCGGTGCAGAAAACGCCCCAGACGGTGCCGGCGGCCGGGGCGTGAATGTGAATCTCGGTTTTCATGGATTCGACGATCACCAGGAGATCGCCGGCCTCCACCCGGTCGCCCGTCCCCACCGCGATTTTCCAGACGCTGCCGGCCACATGGGACGCGACGGCCCGGGCGTCGGGCGGAAGATCGAGTTCGGTATCCGCCGCCGCTTTGGCCACGGCATGATCGTCGGCAAAACTCCGTTCCGAACCGGCCCAGCGTTCCCGTTCCGCCTCGAATGCCGCCTGCTGTTTCGCCTTGAATGCGGCGATTTCCTCCCGATGGGTCTCCAGAAACCGGTTGTACTCCGTGAGGCTGAAGGTTTCTTCGCGGATGTCCAGCTTCAGGCGTCCCCGGATGAAATCCTCGCGGTAGCGCGTCAGTTCGTCCGCCGTGACCGGGAAGAAGCGGATCTGATCGAAGAAGCGCAGCAGCCAGGGTTTGCCGTCCCGGAAATCGGCGGTTTGACGATAGCGGTTCCACATTTGCACGGTGCGCCCCACGAACTGATAACCGCCCGGACCCTCCATGCCGTACACGCACAGGTAGGCTCCGCCGATGCCGACCGCATTTTCCGGGGTCCAGGTGCGGGCCGGGTTGTACTTGGTTGTCACCAGCCGGTGGCGCGGATCGACGGGCGTCGCCACCGGCGCGCCCAGGTAAACGTCGCCCAGTCCCAGGACCAGATAGCTGGCGTCGAACACGATCCGCTTGACCTCGTCGATGCTGTCGAGGCCGTTGATGCGGCGGATGAATTCGATGTTGCTGGGGCACCAGGGCGCATCCTTGCGCACCGATTGCATGTACTTTTCGACGGCGAGCTGAGTGGACGGATCGTCCCAGGAGAGCGGCAAATGGACGATGCGGGTCGGCGTTTCCATGTCGTCTATGGCCGGCAATTCGCTCTCCGCGGCTATGAGCACATCGAGCAGCCGTTCCTGCGGGATCGCGCGATCATCGAAATGGACCTGGAGCGAGCGGATGCCCGGTGTGAGGTCGACGATGCCGGCGATGCTCCGCTCCTTCAGCCACTCCATCAGGGCGTGAACCCGGAACCGGAGATTCAAGTCGAGAACCGGCGGACCGTATTCGATGAGCAGGTTGCAATCGCCGGACCGGCGATAGACCGCCGTGGGACAGGAGTCCTCGCCGGACCTTTCGTAAAGCACCGGGCTGCAGAGTGCGCGCGGATTGTCCCCGTGAAGTGTCGTCTGTCTTCGCGGTTCCGCCCGCGTAACAGTGCCGCCGTCGCCGATGCGGGACAGGGAAGCGTCGATCTCGTCCGCCAGTGCGCGGGCCTGGTCCGGGGTGACCGGCCGGAAGCGCACCGTATTGCCGGGGCGGAGTTGCCCCAGCTTCCACAGCTCGGCCTGGACGATCGTGACCGGACAAACGAAGCCGCCGAGGCTGGGGCCGTCGGGGCCCAGGATGACCGGCATGTCGCCGGTAAAGTCGACGGCGCCGACGGCGTAAGCGTTGTCGTGAATGTTCGACGGATGCAGCCCCGCTTCGCCGCCGTCCTGCCGGGCCCATTCGGGTTTTGGGCCGATCAGACGGATTCCGGTGCGGCTGGAGTTGTAGTGTACCTCCCAATCCGTGGCGAAGAAGGTTTTGATATCGCGATGGGTAAAGAAATCCGGTGCGCCGTGGGGCCCGTAAAGCACGCCGATTTCCCAGGCGTCGGTATAACTCGGGATCAGGTCCGTCGGCGGCCGAATGCCCGTCTGCGTCGTTGCGGCCGGCTTTTCTAGATGCAGCACATCGCCGGTGCGGAGTGCGCGTCCGGCATGGCCGCCGAAGCATCCAAGCGTGAAGGTCGATTTGGAGCCCAGATAATCGGGCAGGTCGAAGCCTCCGGCGACCGCGAGATAGGCGCGGCAGCCGTGGCCGTCGACCGGGCCGATACGGAGGACTTGCCCCGCTCTGACCGAATGCGCGGTCCACAGGGGCAGCGGTTCGCCATCCAGTTCTGCGCGCATCGCTGCGCCGCACAGCGATATCAGCACGTCGCAGTTGAACCGCAGGGTCGGACCGGTGACGGTCAATTCGAGCGCCGCCGTTCCTTCGGCGTTCCCAATCAGCCGATTGGCGATGCGGAAGGCGAGGGCGTCCATGGGGCCCGACGGCGGCACCCCCACGTCCCAATAACCGAGCCGGCCGGGATAGTCCTGTATCGTGCTTTGGGTACCCGGTTCCATCACTTCGAGCGTGCGCCGGCGATATTCGAAACGGGCGAGATAACCCGTGGTCTGGCTGCCTTCCCGGAATACCCCGTCGTCCGCGATCTGGCGGAGATAATCGAGGTTGGTTTCGATGCCGGCGAGCCGGGTTTCGGCCAGGGCTTGTTTTAAGATTGCGATGGCGCGGTCGCGATCCGCGGCATGCACGATCAGCTTGGCCAGCAGGGGATCGTAGAACGCGGGCACCTCGAGTCCGCGTGTTAACCAGTGATCCGTCCGCACGCCTTCCGGAAACGATACTTCGGTGAGGAGTCCGGAAGACGGCTGAAAGTTCTTGCCGGGGTCCTCGGCATAAATCCGAACCTGTATCGACGAGCCTTCGGGCTGGTGCCGATAGCGCTCGAAAAACGCCCGTTCGCCCGCGGCCAGCCGCACCATCCATTCGACCAGATCGACCCCGGTGACCGCTTCGGTGACGCCGTGCTCCACCTGCAGGCGGGTATTGACCTCGAGGAAATAGAATTGGCCCGTCGCCGCGTCGTACACGAATTCCACCGTGCCCGCCGAGCGGTAATTCACGGCGCGCCCCATGGCCAGGGCATGCGCATAAAGCCGTTCCCGCACCTCGGGACTCAAACCCGGCGCCGGCGTTTCCTCGACCACCTTCTGGTTGCGGCGTTGCAGCGAGCAGTCCCGTTCGCCGAGATGCAGAACGCCCCCTTGTCCATCGCCGAAAATTTGCACTTCGATATGGCGGGCGCGTTCGACGAATTTTTCCAGATAGAGCCCGGTGTCCTTGAAATTGGCGGCGCCGAGGCGCTGAACCGAGTCGTAGGCATCCACGAGTTCGGATTCGCTCCGGCACAATCGCATGCCAATCCCTCCGCCGCCCGCGGTGCTTTTCAGCATCACCGGAAAGCCGATGCGTTGAGCCTCGGCCAGAGCGTGCCGTATATCGGACAGGAGTCCGGTTCCGGGCAGCAGCGGAACGCCGTTCGCCTCGGCGATTTCACGCGCCGTGTGCTTGAGTCCGAATCTTCGGATCTGCTCAGGCGTCGGGCCGATGAAGGCGAGCCCGCGTTCGGCGCATGCCTCGGCGAAAGCGGCGTTTTCGCTCAAGAAGCCGTAACCGGGATGGATGGCCTCCGCGCCGCTGCTTCGCGCCGCATCGAGGATGCGGTCGATGCGGAGATAACTTTCGGCGGCGGGCGGCGGGCCGATGCAGACGGCTTCATCGGCTTCTTCCACGTGACGGGCGTGGGCGTCGGCCTCCGAATAAACCGCCACGCTGCCGATTCCCAAGCGGCGCAGGGTACGTTGAATACGGCAGGCGATCTCGCCGCGATTGGCGATCAATACCTTGTCGAACATCGGTGTTCTTGCTCTTTCAGGATGGGGCGGGCCGTCCCGCCGTTTTCGCGAGCCACGGGTCGTCCCGCGGCGAATCGAATCATGGTTGATGGCATGCCCCGAGGCTGGGTGCCTCATGGCTGGCGCGATGCTTCGGCAACATGGGAAACGTCCCGGCGCGGTCGCTCATCCGTTCCACACCAGCAGCCGGATCGGCGTCGGGTTGTAGGCGTTGCACGGGTTGTTGAGTTGCGGACAGTTGGAAATCAGCACCATCACGTCCATCTCGGCGCGCAGCTCGACATATTTGCCGGGTGCCGAAATGCCGTCGGCGAAGGTCAGGCCGCCTTCGGGAGTTACCGGCACGTTCATGAAGAAATTGATGTTGGCGGTGATGTCGCGCTTGGTCATGACGAGCTGACGGGCGCGATCGCTGTGGGCCAGAGCATGCAGGAAGTTGTCGCGGCAGCTGTGCATGGGGCGCTTGTCGAGAGCATAGCGCACAGTGTTGCTCTCCGCGGCACAGGCGCCGCCCAGCGTGTCGTGGCGGCCGCAGGTGTCGGCGACGATGGTCAGCATGGGCCGCCCCTCGCTGGAATACAAAACCGAACCGACCCCGAGATAAAGATTGCCCTGGCGGCGTATGGTATCCACCGCACTGTAGCGCTCTTCCCGATCATCGGCGCTGTAGAAGAGGGTATCCACCGCCTGGTTGCCCTCCAGGTCGAGGATGCGAAAGATCTGGCCTTTCTTCACCAACCCCGTCCACGGTTCTCCGGCCGGGCATGTTTCGTCGAGAACGGCGTTTTCCGGAGCGAGTGTGCTTTCGATCAACATGGGTGTCCTCCTAGCAGGCGTAGAAACGCTCGGTATTGATGAAACCGCGCCGGTTCTGTTCGCACGAGGTGCGGCAGAGGTCGCTTTCACCGGCGGGCCCCGCATGCCAGGCGGTCAGCTTTACCGCCGCCGGCCGGTATTCCGGGTTCGGGTCCAGCGGGTGCGGCGCGGTCGAAAACACCACCAGCACGTTCATGTCGAAGCGCAGATCGACCACGTCGCCGGCCCGGCTGTGCCCGGAACGGAAGCGAAGTCCGCCGTCCGCATCCGCCGTCACCTTGCTGAAGAAATTGACGTTGGCGGCCAGATCGCGCTTGCCCAGGCCCCATTTGCCGAGTTCGATCAGGAGGCCGTCCCGGCCGCTGCGGTACATGTCGTTGCGGTGGGTCTGAAACGTGGCGGTGCCGTATTTGTCCAGAATCGATGCGTTGTCGCTGGTGCCGCACACGGTGTCGTGCCAGCCGACCGAATCGTGGATGATCGAGCACAGCACTCGGCCCATGTCGGAGTAGCACACGTGGCCGGCGGTGAGGAAGGCGGTGTGCTGGGCCTTCAGCGTATCCGGCATGTTGTAGCGTTCCAGCTTCTCCTCCTGGTTGTAGAACAGCGCCGAGACGTTGGCGCCGCCCTCCAGGTCGGTGAGGCGCAGCGCCGAACCGCGCCGCAGCAGGCCGGACCAGTGATTGCCGCCGGGAACCGTCTCTTCCCAGAGGATTCGGTCAGGGGTGAAGGTGATCGTCATGCTTGACCTCTCATCATCGAAAAATGAACACAAAAAGAAGCGCTCCGGTTCTTGGCCGCATGGCTCGCATCGGCACCGGTCGTGGTCATGCGGCAGCCCCCGGCTGTGCGGTGGCCGTGAGCTTGTCCAGCATTCCGCGATCGGTTTGCATCCCCGAGGTGGCGCGGATGCGGGACAGGATTTCCCGTTTCAGCTCGGTGAATTCGGGAGATAGCTTCATGTCCTGCTCGCGTTCCGGTGGCAGCGGAACCTCGTAGATCGAGTCGATCCGTCCGGGACGGGGCGCCATCAGGACCACCCGGTCGCCGAGATAGATCGCCTCTTCCACGTCATGGGTGACGAACACGATGGTGGGCCTTTCCAGCGCGAACACATGCAGGATGAGATCGTGCATCACCTCGCGCGTCTGCGCGTCGAGCGCGCCGAACGGTTCGTCCATCAACAGGATGTCGGGCCGGTTCATCAGTGCGCGGGCGATGGCCACGCGCTGCTGCATGCCCCCGGAAAGCTGGTTGGGATAGGCGTTTTCGACCGGGGCGAGCCCCATCAGCCCTATCAGGGCGTCGGTACGCCCGGAAGCGATTTCCACGTCGGCCGAAGTGATCTCTTCGCGCTTGATCTTGAGCGAGCGGCAGAAGCGGATGTTTTCGCGCACCGTGAGCCACGGGTACAGGCTGTAATGCTGGAACACCATGGCGCGCTCGGCTCCGGGACCGGACACCGGCCGGCCGTCCACCCGGATTTCGCCCGAGCTGAGGTCCTCCAGGCCGCCGATGCTGCGCAGCAGGGTGGATTTGCCGCAGCCCGAAGCGCCCACCAGGGTGACGAATTGGTTGGCGCGAATATCGAGGTCGACGTTCTCGAGCGCGGCGATGTGCCGTCCCCCGGTGTCGAACAGCTTGTTGGCTCGTCTGATTTCGATCTTGGCCGTCATGTTGATCACTTGAAGTAAAGCCAGGGGAAACGCTTGCGGTGCAGCCAGCGGAACGACTGGTCCATCAGCAGCCCGAACAGCCCGATCAGAAGAATGCCGGCAAAGATCTTGTCGGTTTGCAGGAAGCGCTGCGCCTTGAGAATGGCGAAGCCCAGTCCTGAATTGGCCGCCACCAGCTCGGCCACGACCAGGTAGGTCCAGGCCCAGCCCATGGTGACGCGCAGCGTATCCAGCAGCGCCGGTTTGGCGGACGGCAGTATCACCAGCCGGGTCAGTTCGCCGCGCGTCGCGCCCATGGTCTGCGCCGCCTCGATCTGGGCCATGGGCACGCGGCGGATGTCTTCGGCCATCATCAGCACCATCTGGAAAAAAGTGCCGATGAAGATGATGGCGATCTTGGCGCTCTCCTCGATGCCGACCCACAGCATCACCAGCGGAATGAAGGCCACCGCGGGCATGTAGCGGATGAAATCGGTGAGCGGTTCGAACAGCGCCTGCAGCGGCCGATAAGTGCCGATCAGCAGCGCCAGCGGCAAGGCCAGCACGGCGGAGATGGCGAAGCCGGCGGTCACCCGGTAGACGCTGATCCAGATGTCGCCCAGCAGGTCGTCCTCGGCGAACCAGCCGTAGATCCGGGTAACCACTTCTTCCGGCGCCGGCATGAACACCTTGTCCACCCAGCCGCTGTGGGCCAGACCCCACCAGGCCGCCAGCGGCGCCAAGAGGCCCAGCAGCGCGAGAACCAGATATTCGCGGCGGCCGATCTGTCCCCGTATCACCCACCATCGCCGGCGCGGGTTCGGGATGCCGCTGTCGTATTGAGCTGCCATTCTCTTTCCTCGATTGAAGCCGTTAAGAAAAGGTGCGAGTGTCCCCGGCGGAGGCGGGCCGCTGCCTATTTCCTGTCCGCGATTTCCTTTATCAACGAGCCGTCCACGCCCTGGGCGAAGTCCACGGTGCCTTCCATCAGCCGGTTGTCGAGCAGGAAGTCGGAAATGGCGGGAGCTACGTTCAGCAGCGACCGGGATTGGTCGGGCGGGCCGAAAGCTTCGAGGTTATCGGCCTCGGCGAAGAACTTGGTGCCGGGCAGAAAAATCTTGTATTCGTCGGTCTTGAGGCCGACGACCTTGGACATGATCTTGACCGCCTGGTCCGGGTGTTCGCGAATGAACTTTTCGGCGTCGTACCAGGCCTCGATCATGCCCAGGAAATCCTTGCGGTGGACGGCGAGGGATTTTTCCTGCACGACCAGGAGGTCGGGAATCAGTCCGGGGATGTCCTTGGAGCTGAACAGCGCCTTGCCCTTGCCCGACAGCTCGATCTTGTTGACCCAGGGGTTCCATACCACGGTGGCGTCGACACGACCGCTCAGGAAGGCCGCCGCGGCGTCGCCGGCGGACAGGTTGACGATCTCGACGTCCGCCTGCGTCATGCCGTTCTTGGCCAGCGCGGTCACCAGCAGGAAATGGGAGACGCTGAACTGCTCCAGCGCGATCTTCTTGCCCTTGAGGTCGGCGAAGCTCTCGATCTTGGGGCTGACCATCAGAGCGTCGTTGCCGGCCGAGTTGTCGTTGACCAGTATGGCCTTGAGCGGAATGCCCTTGGCCAGAGGGGCCATGGTGTCGGACCAGGTCTGGCAATTGCCGTCCAGCTGGCCGGCCGACAACGCGGAAATGGAATCGGTGTAGTTGGCGAACCAAACCAGTTTGACTTTGGCGCCGTGCTTTTTGAAATAGCCGTTTTTTTCGGCCACGTACCAGGCGACCCAGCCCGGCCAGTCGCTGACGCCGATCTTGACCTCGGCGGGAGACGGCAGGGGAAGCAGAAGAAGGCCGATCAAGGCCGGGAAAGCGAGAAAACGGCGCAAGGCATGGGCGAATAGGGACGACATCACGGGGCTCCTTTTCGGAAATTACACGGCGAGAGGGCGAACCGGTTCTTACGAACCGTCACGACCTCCCGGGCTTTTATCCCGCCGTGTAACCCCGCGAGCCACGGGGCCGGAAACTCTCGGACCAGACGCCCCCGAGCGGAGGGGCCGGAACCCTAGTCGCCATTTGTGAACGGTGCCGCCGAATGGCGCACCTCTCGTTACGGATGAGACCGAGCAGGATGCGTGCCAGCCTCGAATTCAGCGGCTTCGGCAAGATTCGGAACTGAATTGCGCGCGATTTGGACCGATTTCGGGGCGAGAGGTCGGTCTTGTGCTCCGAAATGGTGCAGAAAAACCGGATTCGACTATCGCCTAGAGTCTTTTATTGCTGCCGGAAGCAGATGTCCGTTCAGCCGATCCGGGAAGACCAACGCTGCTTATTGTTTTTTAAGAGGCATGGCGCGCTTTGTGCTTTTGTAGTCTTTCGACGACTCACAGGGCTCCGCTGTTTAAGCGCAAGAAACACAGGAGCCTGAACTCATGAAAAACATCAAATCGAAGCGTCATCTGGCACTCATCGCGGGCGGGCTGATGAGTATCGGTGACCCGAGCCGGGCAGAAGAGACATCCGGTTTATTGGGGGGATTAAAGGTCATCAACGAATCAGCCTGGATGAAATCCCTGGGGCTGACCCTGACCGGCTGGATAGACGCGGGTATTACCTACAACGCCAACGATCCGGCGGACAACTACAACGGTCCCGTGATCTTCAACGATCGGGCCGGCGAGTTTCAGCTCAATCAGTTGGTGGTGGATTTGTCCCGAACCGTGAACGTCGAGGGCGGCGATTGGGACGTGGGCGGAAAGCTGACTTTCATGTTCGGTACCGACGCCCGGACCAACACCATCAACGCCTATGGCGACGGTCATTGGGACAACGACTTGATCGGCGACGACACGCGTTTCTACAAAATCGCGCTTCCCAACGCTTATATCGACGTGTTCGCACCGTTCGGCAACGGAATCACGGCACGGCTGGGCCGTTTCTATACCATCATGGGTTATGAAACGGGTCTGTCTCCGGACAACTTCTTTTATTCCCACCCGTATACCTTCCAGTACGGCGAACCCTTTACCCATACCGGGGCCATGTTCACCTACCCGGTCGTCAGCAATCTGTTGGTCACCCTCGGGGCCGTCACCGGAGGACACAATCAGTTCGGCGGATCGCTGGACGGCAATGCGGGCTGGGACGGTTTCGACAAGAATATGGAGAACTGGAATTTTCTGGGCGGCGTTTTCTGGAATACCGACGATAAGGCTACGTCGGTCGGACTCTCGATCATCACCGGGGATGTCAACGCCGATAACGACCTCGACGATTTTCGCCGGGAAACGGGCATCGACAAAAAGGACAATCGCACCTTCTACAGTTTCATTTTCAAGCAGAATTTCACCGATCACTTGCACTATGTCTTCCAGCACGATCACGGCATAGAGCAACAACATCCGTTGAACAACTTCAAGGACGCTCAGTGGTACGGCATTCAGCAGCAGCTGATCTACGATGTCACCGATACCGTGGGCGTGGGATTGAGGGGCGAGTGGTTCCGCGATGACGACGGCGTGCGGGTTGCGCAAATGTGTCCCGGCTGCGCCGTTCTTGCTTCCGGACCCGCCAGCTATTACGGCGTTACCCTTGGCTTGAACTGGAAACCGCTGGACTGGGTCGCGGTTCGTCCCGAAGTCCGATACGACTGGGCTGACGGAATAGACAACTACGACGCGCGCAAGAAAAGCGATCAGCTTTTATTCGCTATCGACGCGGTCATCAAGTTCTGAGGAGTTCCATTCTCCGCCGCGGATCGAGAGCATTGATCGTAGGGTGGGTTAGCGGAGCGTAACCCACCGATTCGAGGTGGTTCGGCGGGTTACGGCCTCGCGGCCTAACCCACCATCGATGGGTTTTGCTTCGCTCTACCCATCCTACAAACTACAAACAGTGGCGCTGTCGGCAGCATTTCCTGCTTAGTGCAGCAAAGTCAGTTCCCACCGGCTGTCCCGATCGTTCTGGCGGATGGTGTAGATGTGGCAATCGTCGCCGAGCACCTTGAAGTAGCGGTGCTCCGGCGTGGTCCAGCGGTTGAGGATTTCCACCTTGACTTTGCGGTCGTCGATCAACATCCGCCGCGGTTCTTCGTCGCCGCGATAGCCGGCATAACAGAACACCCTGATTTCGGAAAAAGATTCACGTTTCATGCGCCTTAGAACTGTCCAAAGGGTAACCTTTCTTAGACAGTTCCAGGGCGTTTGTATCGTCAAAGTGACGTGGAGTGGTTCCGGAGTCGGTCTAAAACGCCTCGTCCTTGAAATCCATGATGCTCCCGCTGCCGGAAAGAATGGCGGAAAAGAGCCCCGAGGTTCTGGGCAAGATGCGCTCCATGAAAAAGCGAGCGGTGTCGAGCTTGGCCTGATAAAAGCCGGTTGTATCGTTCTCGACCTTTGTTTGCGCGATTTCCGCCATGCGCGCCCAGCAATAGGCCATGGTGGTGAGGCCGAACAGATGCAGGTAGTCGTAGGCCGCGGCGCCGGCTTCGTTGGGGTCGGCGAGACTGCGCTCGGCGATGAAGGCCGTCGCGCGTTGCAGCCGGCCGAACGCCTTGGCCAGCGGTTCGGTGACGAAGGCCAGTTGAGCCTGCCCGGTACGTTCGTCGAGATAACGCTGGACCGGGTGGAAGAAGCTGCGCAAGTACCGCCCGGCATGGGCGGGCAGCTTGCGTCCGACCAGGTCCAGCGCCTGGATGCCGTTGGCGCCCTCGTAGATCTGGGCGATGCGCGCATCGCGCACGAACTGTTCGATGCCGTGTTCTCGAATATAGCCGTGCCCGCCGTATACCTGCATGGCCAGATTGGCGGTTTCGAACCCGAGATCCGTGAAGAAGGCCTTCACCACGGGCGTCAGCAGGGCGACGAAGTCCTCCGCCTGCTGGCGGATTCCGGGGTCCGGGTGCCGGTTTTCCTTGTCCAATTGAGCGCCGACCCAGGCCGACATCGCCCGCATCCCTTCGGTATAGGCGCGCATGGTCAAGAGCATGCGCCGCACGTCCGGATGGACGATGAGCGGATCGGCCGGCTTGTCGGGATTTTTCGGGCCGGTCAGGGCGCGGCCTTGCAAGCGCTCCTTGGCATAGGCCGCGGCATTTTGATAGGCCACTTCGCCGAGCCCCAGCCCCTGCAATCCGACTTCGAGGCGGGCGCTGTTCATCATCACGAACATGGCGCGGAGTCCTTTATGGAGATCTCCGATCAGATAGCCGGTAGCGTCTTCGAGGCTCAGGCTGCATGTGCTCGAGCCCTTGATGCCCATCTTGTGTTCGATGGCCGTGCAGAAGATGCGGTTGCGAGGTCCGAGGCTTCCGTCCGGGTTGACCAGGAACTTCGGCACCAGAAACAGGCTTATGCCCTTGACCCCAGGCGGGGCGTCGGGTGCGCGCGCCAGGACCATCTGGATGATGTTTTCGCTGAGATCCTGCTCGCCGCCCGAAATGAAAATCTTGTTGCCGGTGAGCCGATAAGTGCCGTCGGCTTGCGGAACCGCCTTGGTGCGGAGCAGGCCGAGATCGGTGCCGCATTGCGGCTCGGTCAGGCACATGGTGCCGGTCCAGCGTCCTTCCACCATGTTCGGAAGATAAAGATTCTTGATCTCCTCCGAGGCCGTCTTGAGCAGCAACTGATAGGCGCCGTGGGTCAGCTTGGTGTAGATGGCGAAGGACAGATTGCTGGCCGACATCATTTCCGAGGTCAGCACGTAGACCGTTTCCGGAAGTCCCTGCCCGCCGTATTCGGGGCGGCTGGTCAACCCCGGCCAGCCGCCTTCCCGGTAGCGCTGATACGCGTCCTTGAAGCCGCGCGGAGTGTGCACCTCGCCGTTCTCGAGCCGGCAGCCTTCCTCGTCGCCGCTCCGGTTGAGGGGGAACAGAATGTTTTCGGCCACCTTGGCCATTTCCTCCAGGACCGCATCCACCAGCTCGGGCGGCACGTCCTCCATGCCGGGCATGTCCTCCAAGTGCTGGTCGGCCAGGAACTCGTGGTAGATGAAGCGCATGTCGCGCAAGGGTGCTTTGTAGGTGGCCATGGCTAGTTCCTCAAAGGCTTGCCGGTTTCCAGCATGTGTTCCATGCGGGCGATCGTTTCCTTTCGCTTGACCAGGTCCATGAAGGCGCGCCGCTCCAATGCCAAGAGATCGTCTTCGGACAATGGCTTGCTGATGTCGGTATCGCTTCCAGTGAGTACATCGGCCAAGGCTCCGGCGACAACAGCGTCGTGGGCCGTGGCCTTGCCGAGCCGCCGGTACTGGCCGATGGCCATGTCCAGCGCGGCCTTGCCCGAAGGCCCTGGGAGATAAAAGACCGGCGGCTCGGGCGGCGCGTAGCTTTCGCTCAGCGCCAGCGCCTTTTCCTTGGCGTCGAACAGCAGCCGGTCGCGGTTCATGGTGATGCCGTCGGTGGGGCGCAGGAACAGAAGGTCTTTCGCTTCCTGGGCCGATTTCGACACAGTGGCGACGCTGACGGTTTCGAAGACGCGGGCGACCGGCGCCATCGGGCCTTGGGGAGATTTCTTGTCGGCGAAGGCGCGCAGCAGCATCTCCTTGCAGCCGCCCCAGCCGGGAGTCACGCCGACGCCGGCTTCCACCAGCCCCATGTACAATTCGGCATGAGCCTGGACGGCATCGCAATGGAGCAGAATTTCGCATCCGCCGCCGAGGGCCATTCCCGAGGGCGCGCCGACCACGGGGAAGGGCGCGTATTCGAGTGCCTTGAACGCCTCCTGGCCCTGTTTGACCATGTTCTCCACTTCCGGCCACAGCGCGATGTTGACGCCGAAGAGCAGCACCCCGAGATTGGCTCCGGCGGAGAAATTGTCGGCTTCGTTGTAAATCACCAGCGCGCGGTAATCGCTCCGCACGATGTCGACAGCCTTGTGGACCAGCTTGAGCACCAGAGGATCGAAGGTGTTCATCTTGCTCTGGAATTCCAGGCAGACGACGCCGTCGCCCACGTCCCAAAGGCTCGCCGAAGGATTCTTCGTCAGAGGCTTGCTGCGCCGCTTGACGTCGGCCAGCAGCAAGACGCCGGGTGGCCGGTTCACCGCTCGTAGAGTGGGCTTGGTCCCGCCCGTGCCGGTGAATGCAAGCCCGTGCAGCCGCCCGTCGACGACTTGGTAAAGCGGTCCGTCGTGTCGGAGCAGATCTGGCACGGGCTTGCCCATGGCTTCGAGCATCCGGACCAGGTTTTCGTCGCCGATCCGGTCGATCAGTTCGAACGGGCCGTACTGCCAGTTGTAGCCCAGCCGCATGGCACGGTCGACCGATTCCAGGTCGTCGGCGACGTGCGGCGCCACCTCGGCGGCGTAAGCCAGGGTCTGGGCCATGACGCTCCGGGCGTATTCGGCGGTCTTGTCGTGGAACTGCAGCAGCCCGGCCAAGCCGCCCGCCTTCATCGCCGCGATGCTGGCGAGTTCCGGTTTGGTGCTGACCCGGTACGCGCCGGTTTGAAGGTCCAGCGCTTCCTTGATCCGCTCGCCGCGGTTCCGGTTCAAGCGATAAAATCCGCCTTTGCCTTTGCGTCCGGTATAGCCTTCCGCGATCATCCGCGTCACCAGGTCCGGCACTTGGCTGATGGCGTGGAACGGATCGTTCGGCGGAAGCGCCCGATCCATGCCGGGAACGATGTGGGGGACGAGATCGAGACCGACCAGGTCGAGCAGGCCGAATATGCCGGTTTTCGGGATGCCGAACGGATGGCTGATGACGGTGTCGGCTTTCTCGACGGTGAGCCCGAGACGCAGGGCTTCCAGGAGCCCCAGCTGCAGCCAGAAGATGCCGATGCGGTTGGCGATGAAGCCGGGCGTATCGTTGGAATGCACGATGCTCTTGCCGAGCCGCCGGTCGCCGAAGTCGACCAGCGCGGCTAGCGCATCGGGCCGGGTTTCGGGGCCGTAAACGATTTCCAGCAGCCGCATGTAGCGCGGCGGATTGAAGAAGTGAGTGATCAGGAAGTCGCGCCGGAAATTCTCCGGCATGTCCCGCGTGAGCTCGGCGAGCGGGAGGGTGGAGGTGTTGGAGGAAACGACGGAACCGGATTTGCGGACACTGTCCAGGTTGCGGTAGAGCCTGTGCTTGATGTCCGGTTTTTCGATTACCGCCTCGATGATCCAATCGGCCTCGGCGAGTTTTTCGAGATCGTCCTCGATGTTGCCGGGCGTGATCCGCGCGAGATTCTTGCGGTGCATCAACGGGGGCGGATCGGTTTCCTGAAGCTTCTTCAAGGCGTTCTTGGCAACCATGTTCCGATCCGTTGCGCCTTCGGGCACGATGTCCAGCAACAAAACCGGGACGCCGGCGTTGGCGGCCTGGGCCGCGATAGCCGATCCCATGACTCCTGCGCCGATGACAGCCATTTTTTCTATTTTCATCATGTCGGCCTCACTTGACTTGGAGACGGGCCATCCGAGGCCCGCCTTTTCAAAGTTCAAACCGCTTCCAGAATCGTCGCGATGCCTTGTCCGCCGCCTATGCACTGCGTCGCCAGGGCGTAGCGCTTCTTTTCCTTTTTCAGCAGCGACGCCGCTTTTCCGGTGATGCGGGCTCCGCTCGCGCCCAGCGGATGGCCCAGGGCGATGGCGCCGCCGTGGAGATTGAGCTTGCTCTCGTCGATGCCGAGTTCACGGATGCACGCCAGCGCCTGGACCGCGAAGGCTTCGTTCAATTCGATGATATCGATGTCCTCGAGAGCGAGCCCTGCGCGTTGCAACGCCTTGCGGCTCGCGGCGACCGGACCTATGCCCATGATCTCTGGGGCGCAGCCGGCCACCGCGATGCTCTTGACGCGCGCCAGGGGTTCGAGTCCGTGGCGTTCCGCGTAATCCTCGGAGCAGACCAGGACCGCGGCGGCGCCGTCGGTGAGGGGCGAAGAGGTTCCGGCCGTGACCACGCCGTTCTCCCTGAAGGCAGGTCTAAGACCGGCCAAGCCCTCCGGAGTGGTTTCGGGACGCGGGCAGCCGTCCTGCGTCACCGTGCCGTCAGGTGTCTCGATGGGGATAAGTTCGTCGTCGAATTGGCCTGCGTCTCCGGCTTCCCGCGTTTTGCGCTGGCTGTCGAAGGCGAAGCGCTCCTGGTCGGCGCGGTTGATGCCGTACCGCTCGACCAGGTTTTCCGCGGTTTCGCCCATGCTCATGTAGGCTTGCGGATATTCCTGGTAAAGCCTGGGGTGAGGCATCGGATTGAAGCCCGTCATCGGCACCCGGCTCATGGATTCGACGCCGGCGCAGATGAACGCCTCGCCGGCATTCAGTTGAATGGCTCCCGCCGCCTGGTGTATGGCCTGCATGGACGAGCCGCAGAACCGGTTGATGGTGGTGCCTGCGACCGACTGCGGGAGACCGGCCAGGAATACCACGAGACGGCCCAAATTGAAGCCTTGCTCGGCTTCCGGAAAGGCGCAGCCGAGGATCAAATCCTCGATGTCTTCGGGTTTGGCGCCGGTTTTGCGCAACAAGGCTTTCACCACTTGCGCGGCCAATTCGTCGGGGCGGATGCCGCTGAGCTGCCCTTTCTTGGCCGGGGTAAACGGCGAGCGGCAGTAGCCGGCGATGACAACGTTTTTCATGGTCTGCCTCCTGACAGGAAACGCCACAAAGGACAGGAGATCGCTCGATCTCCGAAACGGAAACAACAATTAAATACAGAAATGGCGGCGTATCGCCTGTGGCCGCCTAAATCGGCCGTGTCATCCGAAATTCTTAGACGCAGCGGGAATTAAAGGAACGTGCTGCGTGTCGTATTGTTAAGTCAGTTTCCGCAACTCGCGGCGAAGAATCTTGCCTACGGCGCTCTTCGGGAGTTCGTCGCGGAATTCTATATACTTAGGCACCTTGTAGGCCGCCAAGTTCATACGGCAGTAGCGGCGGACGGTGTCCGCATCCAGGCTCTCGTCCTTGCGCACGATAAAAACCTTGACCGTTTCTCCGGTCTTGTCGTCCGGCACGCCTATCGCGGCACACTCCCGAACAGCCGGGTGGGTACTTAAGACGGCCTCGAGTTCATTGGGATAAACGTTGAAGCCCGAGACGAGAATCATGTCCTTCTTGCGGTCCACGATATAGAAGAATCCGTTTTCGTCCATCCGGGCGATGTCCCCGGTACGCAGCCACCCGTCCGGCGTCATGACGTTTTCGGTTTCGTCCGGGCTGTTCCAATAACCCTTCATGACCTGAGGTCCGCGCACGTACAGCTCGCCAGCCGTCCCGACCGGCAGCGGACGTCCGTCGTCGTCCCGAACGCTGCATTCGGTGGATGGCACGGGAAGCCCGATGCTGCCGTTGAATTCCGTCAATCCGGGCGGATTGACGGAAACCACGGGAGAGGTTTCGGTCAAGCCATAACCTTCGGTGATCGGGCAGCCGGTCACTTGCTGCCAGCGGTTCGCCACGGCTTCCTCGGTCGGCATGCCGCCGCTGATGACGAACTTGAGCGAGCTGAAATCCAGTTCGTCGAAGCCGGGCGTGTTGAGCAATCCCTTGAAGAGCGTGTTGACGCCGGTTATGACGCTGAAACGCACCTTGCCGAGCATCTTAATGAGACCTTGCAGGTCTCGCGGATTGGTAATGAGATAGTTCAACCCACCCAGTTCGGTGAAGCACAGCAAATCCACGGTCAGGGCAAAGATGTGGTAGAGCGGCAGCGCGGTGATCACGACTTCCTCGCCTTTGACCATCGCTCGTTCCGGGGGAAGTCCGCCGACAATCCACTGGGTGCACTGCTCCACGTTCGCAAGCAGATTGCGGTGCGTCAGCATGGCCCCTTTGGCGATGCCGGTGGTGCCTCCGGTGTATTGGAGAAAGGCGACGTCTTCCAGTTTCAGATCATGCCTTTCGAAAGAAAGCAGGCTGCCTTCCTGCAGGGCCGTATTGAAGGAGACGGCCTCGCTGATGTGGGTGCCGGGGTTTCCCGTTTTGAACAGGCGCACGTACCAGTTGATCAGATAGGAGCGGGGAAACCGCAGCAGGTCGCCGAGTCCGGAAATGATGATCGCCTTGAGCTTTAATCTTGGAAGCGCGGCCGCTACTGCCGGGACGAAATTCTCGAGCATCACCAGGGCTGCTGCCCCCGAGTCTTGGAGTTGATGTTCCAATTCGCGGGCGGAGTAGAGGGGATTCGTGTTGACGACGATCAGCCCGGCGCGCAGCGCGCCCCATAAGGCAACGGGTTGCTGCGAGACATTCGGCAGCATGATGGCGATCCGTTCACCTCGTTCCAGGCCTAGGCGTCGGTTCAGGAAACTGGCGAAATGCCGGCTCAGCTCCTCGAGTTCGGCATAGCAAAGAGTCCGCCCCAAATTGGAAAGTGCCGGCCGTTCCCGATAGCGGGCGGCCATTTCTTCGAAAAAATGCGCCAGCGAAGAGTATTGCGGTTCGCCGATGGTTTCCGGGACGCCCGGCGGATAGCTCTTCAACCAGGGCTTTTCCATGACGTATTGCGACAAGGTGCTTTGAAGGTTTCGCATGGCGCTCTCCGCTGCACAATAAATCACTTGAACGGGTTCGACTCAACCCGCCGGGGCGTCCCTGGTCAAAAAGCGAGTCACGATGTCCCTTATACCACCAATATCCTCCGCGAGCATATTGTGGCGATCGGCATGCACGGACCGGAGAATCCTGTTCTTCGAGCTCAGGGCCTTATAGATCATCCGCGCGCTTTCCGGATCGAGAATCGGATCGTGATCGGCCTGTGCCAATAATACCGGACACTGCACGTCCGCGAGACTTTCCTCCAGTTCCTGGATCAAGCGGCGCAGTTCGTAGAGCGTACGCAGAGGCACTTCCCGATAGGCGTATTGCGGATATTCCGGCGTTCTTTCCACGAACGGCCGGCTGTTTCGCCGAGACATCCAGCGAACCAGAATGTTTGGGCTGCGGAGCAGCGGAGCCATGGGACCCGACGCGCTGAACTTGAAGGGCGGCGAAATCGCGGCTATCCCTGCCAAGCGCTCAGGCTGTTCGCTGGCCAGTTGCAGCGCCAACAGACCGCCGATTCCGGTGCCGACGATGTAAATGTGAGACGCATAAGCCTTCATGATCTCGTACCCGCGGCGCAAGGATTCGAGCCAGTCCTCCCAGCGTCGGTCTTTGAGGTCGTAGGGCGAAGTTCCGTGGCCTTTCAAACGGACGCCGAGGGCGTGAAAACCGAGATCGGCCAAGCGTCCGCCGAAGTCGCGCATTTCGGCCGGCGAAGACAAAAGTTCGTGGATCAGAATCACGCCGGCACCATTGCTCGATCGCGCCTTCAGAAAGAAGGGGCGAGGGCTCGCGGCCGCGGTTATCGCAGGAGACGTCAAACTTGGAGCGTGTTTGGCATAGTGCTTCGAATCCCATCGCCATGACCTGACCTCATCGTCGAACTGAAGATTTGCCAGTTCGAGAGCGCTTAGCTTCTTTTCCACCGATAGGGCGCGCTTGACTGCCTCCGTAATGCCGGAAATGGGTTCGATCTCGTTGGCATAAACCGAGATTACGTTTTCGATGCGAATTTCATCGAATTCGTGTTCATGAAGCAGCTTGGGCAGCAACCGATAACGATCCGGATGAACTTCGATCAGCCCGCTGGCTTTCGCGGTATCGATCAATTCTTGCAGACCGGAATGTTCGCCTTCCAGCAGGTTTCGATATTCCTCGGGGTCTTGCAGGCTGCGGTGAAGATGTACGTGCGGCAATCGCTGGGTGTATTTGATGGCCAAATACAGGCTGCGGAAAAATTCGGCCCGGTCGATCTCGATCCGGTTACGTCTTGCGCGATACAAAATCAGTGTCGAGGCGAGGTGGCTGAGATTCACCGTCACCGCCTGATACATCTCGCGCATATATTTGTTGCGCACGATCTGGGCACGCTGGCGCAGCCGGCCGGCCAGGAGCCGCTCTTTCGTGTTGGCGGGTTTCCGGGTGACGGCGAAGACATCGTCGATTGTCCCGATGCGCGGCGCTACCCATTTTGCCAGCCAGGTTTCCCAGTGGTGCCAGGACTCCGACGCGATAATCGGATGTCCGAACTGGATATCCATATCGGTGTTGCGCAGCAGGATATTCCCCTCGATCAGGATTTCTTCCGCAGCCCGCCGGCTCAGCCCACGGCTCAACAGTTCGGCGGCGCTGCTCAAAATATGTTCGTTGATGCGTATGGGATAGAAGGTAATGTTCGCCGGAACCACGATGGTGGGTTGGTGCGCGGCGGCCAGCAGGGCTTCGCGGCTCTCCATCCCGAGCGCCTCGGCCCATGATGTCAGACGCTCCTGCTGCCCTTGGTGCTCGGCGCGGCGCACGGCCATTTTGAAGATTTCAAGACCCATCGCCAGAACGGCGGCCCCGGTATGGTGTTTGCGCCTATCCATGCTGACTCGGGAGTAAATGCTGTAGCGGCCTCTTTTGTCGAGAACCCGGCGGTCCTTCACCATGCCCCCTTCGGGAAAGATGACGACCTTGCGGCCGAGCAGGATTTGTTCGGCGAGCCAGGGCAGAAGTCTCGGGTAGTTGTTCGGGATGACGCCGACGTCGCGCAGGAATCCCGCCAGGACACTGTCTTCCTCCTCGAAGAATTCCGCCGAGGCCACCGAGCAGCAGTAGACCTTTCTGGCCTCGTACATCAGGTATTGGGGGATGAAGGTCTCGAATCGGGCGAAGTGGTTGAAAAGGAAGATATGGCCGCGATCAATGATGTCCGGGCTGCCGTGCAAGGTGATGCGGACCTTGAGCAGCTTCTTGATCTGCCGGAAAACGCGCACCGACCAGTCATAAGTCGAGGTGTTGATGCCATATTCCGGATCTGCGTTCGGATGGCCTTCCATGTGGCGTTGTTTGAGAAACATACTTTTTCTGTCGGGTAGCGTACTCTCTCTTTTCATTTAGATCCATCTGTGCCGATTGATTGCTCAATCGGCCGTCACCACCGTTTTGGTGGGACGAGTGGTATAGTAGGCCGAAAATTCAGTGCCGTTATCTGGCCTTTTTGTAGTCGCTTTCTCATGACGTGGACGGAAGATCCCGAAATTTCGCCGGATGAGTATCCGGAGCGAATCAGTAAATCCCAGTTGAAGCGCGAAAGCGCAGCCTTGCAGGATCTTGGAGAAGAGTTGATCGGCTTATCCCGCGAACAGCTCGAGCGGCTGGACTTGCCTGTAGAGCTGATGGAAGCGGTGCGGCTCGGACAGTCCATCACCGAGCGCGGCGCCCTTAAGCGGCAGCGCAAGTATATCGGCAAAGTGCTGCGCCATATCGACGCTGAACCCATTCGGGCAGGGCTCGCGGCCCTCAGGAACGAGAGCGCTGAAGCGGTGCACCGGCAGCATGTCATCGAGCGTTGGCGCGATCGCATGATAGCCGAAGGCGATGCCGCGATTAACGAATTCTTGGCAGCCCATCCGGGAGCCGACCGGCAGAAGTTGCGGCAGCTGTCCCGAGACGCGCGCCGGGAGCGCGATGCGGCGGCTGCCCCCAAGTCTGCTCGCTTGCTGTTTCGGTACTTGCGGGAAGTTCTGGAGTGAGGTTGACCCGTGAAGTATCGGATTAGGTCGGTTTTTCTGCCGATCCTTTTCGCAGTCTTTGCCGCCGCATTTCAGGTTGCAAAGGCCGAAGAGAGTATCGATCGGCTGCTGTTTTCGCGGAGGTCGCTAGGGCCGGCGGAGTTGGCGGTCATCGTGAACGAGGCCGACCCGTCGAGCGTCGCCATCGGCAATTACTACCAAAAACGGCGAGGCATACCCGAGGAGAACATGATACGGGTGAGTTTTCCGCCGGGTACCGACAACCTGCCGCGCGCCCAGTTCGAATCCGTCAAGCAGGCGGTGGACAGTCGGACGCCGCCGGGGGTTCAAGCCTATGCGCTCGCATGGATGGCGCCGTTCAGGGTCGATTGCATGTCGATCACCTCCGCTTTCGCGCTAGGTTTCGACCAAGCCTATTGTTCGAGCAAATGCGGCGAAACCAAGCCCAGCGGATACTTTCATTCCGCCAGCCGCGCGCCTTATACCGATCACGGCATTCGGCCCGCGATGATGCTGGCCGGGCGCACGGTCCGGGATGTCCGCAAACTGATCGATCGCGGCATCGCCTCCGACCGGACCTATCCGGCCGGTACCGGTTACTTGCTGAACACCTCCGACAAGCACCGAAGCGTTCGGGCTGTCACGTTCGACAAGACGGTCGATATGCTCGGCGCGGCGATCCGGCTGCATCGGGTTGAAGCGGACTTCATCAGCGGCAAGCAGGATGTGCTGTTCTACTTTACCGGACTGGCGAAGGTGCCGGATCTCGACACCTTGGGTTTCGTGCCCGGGGCGATGGCGGATCACCTGACCTCGTTCGGCGGGAGGCTGACCGAAAATGCCCAGATGAGCAGCGTGCGCTGGCTGGAGGCGGGGGCTACGGCGAGCTACGGCACGGTGACGGAACCCTGCAATATCCTGAGCAAGTTTCCTCATCCGGCCGTGGCTATGTGGCACTATCTGGAAGGCGATACGGTACTCGAAGCCTATTGGAAAAGCGTCGCCCGGCCAGGGGAGGGCGTTTTCATCGGCGAGCCTTTGGCGGCGCCCTTCGCGCCTCAATTGATCCAGCATAAAGGCCTGATCACCGTCAAGCTGTTTTCCCCGAGGTCGCATATGCTGGCGTTGCAAGCCGCGACCAGCGCTATCGGACCCTACCGTTCGGCGGTCAAAACCTATGTCCTCATACCCGGCTATAATGAACTGTCCTTCCAATTGCCGGATACCGCCGCATTTTATCGATTGGCCTATCCGGGCAGCGAACAAACCAAGAAATAGTTCAAAAGAATTCGTGCCGGTTTTCTTTCGGCTGCCGAGCGGCGCAGCAAAATAACTGATGAGTCTTTTTTCGTTAGGGTTTTTGGTCATCTCCGTGCTGCTGGTTTCCGGCATCCTGACGGGAGCGGTGCGCGGTTACGCGACCAAACGCTTGCTGGATCTGCCCAATGCCCGCAGTTCCCACCAGGTGCCGACGCCCCGCGGCGGCGGTTTGGCGGTCGTGCTGTCTTTCACGCTCGTCGCGGCCGGTCTCCACTGGCTGGGACAAATCTCATTCGAGCTTTTTATGCTCGTGCTCGGGGCACTGCCGATAGCTGCCATCGGTTTCTGGGACGATCACGGACACGTACCTGCAAGATGGCGTCTAATCGTGCAGATCGCTTGCGCCGGCTGGGCGCTTTATTGGCTGGGCGGCTTCGAATCGATCCGGTTCGCCGCCGAAATTTACGAATTGGGCTGGCTCGGCCCCGTTCTCGCCGGTTTGCTGGCGGTCTGGCTGTTGAACCTGTTCAACTTCATGGACGGCATAGACGGCATCGCGGGAATCGAGGTTGTTTCGGTGGCGATATCCGCGTACGGGCTTCTGACCTATCAGTCGCCGCTGTTCCCAGGGGATGCAAATGTTTTATTGTTAGCCCTGGCGGCAGCGGCGGGCGGCTTCTTATGTTGGAACTGGCCTCCCGCGAAAATCTTCATGGGGGATGTTGGGAGCGCGTTCGTCGGGTTCGTTCTGGCCGTTTTCGCGCTGCGTACCTCCGTCGAAGGTACGCTGTCCCTGGCGGTCTGGCTGATTCTGTTCGGCGTGTTTTTCGTGGATGCGAGCGTGACGCTGGTGAGGCGTATGCTCAGCGGGCAGCGCTGGTACGAGGCGCACCGCAGCCATGCGTATCAGCGTGCGGCGCGGCGCTGGGCCAGTCACAAGCGGATCAGCCTGTCGGTCTTGGCCATCAATCTGTGTTGGTTATTGCCTTGGGCCTTCGCGGCGGTGCGCTGGCCGCAGCTGGAGCCGGTCTTTCTGGCGTGCGCCTATGCGCCTTTGATAGGCTTGGCGCTATGGCTGGAGGCAGGAAAACAGGGGGGGTAAGCGATGCAGGACATGCTTTCGAAAATGCGCTCGGGAACGATCATATTCATTCATGATTTGATCATGGTGGCGCTCGCCTGGCTGGGCGCTTATTGGCTGCGGTTCAATTTGTCGTTGCCGCCCGAACTCGAAACGCGGACTTCGCTGCACTGGCTGCCCCTGGTCCTCGTCGTCCAAGCCGTGTTTTTCCGCCGCTTGGGACTGTATCGCGGCATCTGGCGGTTCGCGTCCATTCCCGACCTGGTTCGTATCGCCAAGGCGTCTTGCCTCGGGATTGCCACGATCGCCATCATCCTGTTTTCCGTCAATCGGCTGGAAGGCGTGCCCCGTTCCGTCATTCCGCTCTATGCGGTGCTGCTGCTATTTCTGTTGTCCACGCCGCGGCTGATCTACCGCATCTGGAAAGATCGCGGCGCGCCGATGTCGGCCGGGCGGCGCGCGCTGATCGTCGGTGCGGGCAAGGCCGGCGAAATGCTGGTGAGGGACCTGCTTCGCGCCGCCGGGACCGAGTTCGCCCCGATCGCGTTCGTGGATGACGATCCGAAGAAGAAAGGAAGCGAGATTCACGGCGTGAGAGTGAGGGGACGTTGCGAACAGATTCCGCGGCTCGTCGAGAAATTGGAGATCGAGACGATTCTGATCGCCGTGCCATCCGCCACGGACAAGGAGATGCGGCGTCTCGTCGAAATTTGCGAAGGAACCGGCGTCCCATTTCTGACCTTGCCGTCGATGCAGGAAATGCTGTCGGGCCAAATGTCGGGGCACCTGCGCGAAGTCTCCATCGAGGATTTGCTCGGACGCGCGCCGATCAAGCTCGACCGGCAGGGCATTCAGGCCCATCTCGGCGGAAAGCGGGTTCTGGTTACCGGCGGAGGCGGCTCGATCGGCTCGGAGCTCTGCAAGCAAATCGCACAATTTTCCGTTGCCGAGCTGATCGTTTTCGAGCGCTGCGAATTCAATCTGTACCAGATCGAACGGGCGTTGAGGCGCAGCTTCCCCGGATTGCGCCTGTCCGCGATACTCGGCGATGTCACCGACAAGCTCGCCGTCGAGCAGGTGATTTCGCAATATCGGCCGGAAGTCATCTTCCATGCGGCGGCGTACAAGCACGTCCCGTTGCTGGAATATCAGGTCCGCCAGGCAGTTCAGAATAATGTTCTGGGTACTTATACGGTGGCGGAAGCGGCAATCGCGGGCGGCGTCGACGAATTCGTGCTGATCTCCACCGACAAGGCCGTAGCCCCCGAAAACGTCATGGGAGCGACCAAGCGGGCGGCGGAAGTCTTGGTGCAGAGCATGAACGGCGTCGCCGGGACTCGTTTCATCAACGTGCGTTTCGGGAACGTGCTGGATTCCGCGGGCAGCGTGGTGCCTCTGTTCCGCGAGCAAATCAGGGCCGGCGGACCAGTCACCGTGACTCATCCCGATGTCACCCGCTATTTCATGACGATACCCGAGGCCTGCCAATTGATCATGCAGGCCGCGACCATCGGAAAAGGCGGAGAAGTCTTCGTGCTGGACATGGGCGACCCGGTCAAGATCAGCTACCTGGCGGAACAAATGATTCGCCTAAGCGGCAAACGCCCCGGACAGGATATCCGGATCGAATATGTCGGACTCCGGCCCGGCGAAAAAATCAGCGAGGAATTGTTCAACGACCACGAGGGACCCACGCCGACCGAGCACAGCAAGCTCTTGCTGGCCCATCCCCTGACCGTCGACTATCGGATGGCCAAGAAAGCCGTGATCGAACTGGCCGAGGCTTGCCGGTCTTTCGACGAGGCCGCGATCCTGCACAAACTCAAGTGGCTGGTTCCCGAATACGTCCAGCGTACCGCCGCCGAGTATGGAGAAGACGATCGGTCCGCCATTCAGCGATCGCTTGTTTTATAATGTGTTGTCGGGTACCATACCCGCTTTTTCGAACAACGCCAGAGTTTGGAGCGTGCAGTAATGAAGACCTTTAGCGCAAAACCGGCCGAAGTAAAACGCGACTGGTACGTCATCGACGCGGAAGGAAAGACGCTGGGGCGCCTTTCGACGGAGATCGCGCGTCGTCTGCGCGGCAAACACAAAGCGGAATACACGCCCCATGTCGACACCGGCGACTACATCATCGTCGTCAACGCGGAAAAAGTGCGTGTTACCGGCAATAAAGAGCAAGACAAGATCTATTACAAGCACACCGGTTACATCGGCAACATGAAGTCCGTGGCCCTGGGCAAGCTGCGCGGAACTCATCCGGAACGCATCATCCAGACCGCCGTAAAAGGCATGTTGCCCCGCAATCCTTTGGGCCGCGCCATGTTCAGCAAGCTGAAAGTCTATGCAGGGCCCACGCACAATCACCAGGCTCAACAGCCCAAATTGTTGGAAATCTAATTTAAGAAGCTGAATCAACCATGGCACAAGCGCAGTATTACGGAACAGGTCGCCGCAAAAGCGCGGTCGCACGCGTCTACGCAAAATCCGGAACCGGTCGTATTGTCGTTAACGACAAACAACTGGAAGAGTACTTCGGCAGAAAGACCGACCAGATGGTCGTGCGCCAGCCGCTCGAACTCGTCGCTCTGGGAGAGAAGATGGACGTGTTCGTCAAGGTCGCAGGCGGCGGTCCCACCGGCCAGGCCGGAGCCATCCGCCATGGCTTGACCCGTGCGCTCATGAGCTTCGACGAAACCCTGCGCCAGCCGCTGCGCAGAGCCGGCTACGTCACCCGCGACGCGCGCGAAGTCGAACGTAAGAAAGTCGGCCTGCACAAAGCAAGACGCCGTCCGCAATACTCCAAGCGTTAATGCAAGGCGCGCCGGCTTCCCCGGCGTGCTTTACTTACTGGGGGATCGTCTAGCGGTAGGACTACGGACTCTGACTCCGTCAACCCTGGTTCGAATCCAGGTCCCCCAGCCAACAATTCAAAGGGCCATACTTCGGTATGGCCCTTTTTTGTTGCCTGACGCCAACAGAGCTTTGAACGGGTGCTTAGAGCGGCTGTCGGATTGGTTTACGGCTCGTGGGAGCGGGCTTTAGAGCACTTTCTGATTCGGTGTAAGGGAGCCCCATATGTAGGTCGGCAATCCCTTGCCGACGTACCTGCTCGGCAAAGGGCTTTGTCGGCAAGGGATTGCCGACCTACGTTCTTCCCGCGCGAACACGAATCCGTACACCGGGATCAAAAACGCTCTAGTCGTTGTACATACGCCGCGTGGGGATCGGACGCGCCTTATTTCGGCCCGAAAGACCAGCCCAAAAGAGTGTGAAGCTTATGCGTGACGAATACGATTTCAGCAAAGGCCGACGCGGCCCGGTAATTCCTTCGCCAGGGAAAATCCGAATTACGATTTTCCTGGACGACGACATCATTGAAGCTTTCCGCACGAAGGCTGAAGCGGAAGGAAAAGGTTATCAAACGCTGATTAACGAAGCGCTACGCGCAGGCATTCAGCCGGAGAATGCGCCGATCACCCAAAAAACCCTACGGCGGATTATCCGAGAGGAACTGCATACGGCCTGATTACCCGATGTTTGAGAAGGTGTCAGGGTTCGATGGCGACGAAACCTTGGCTCGACATACCGAATAACGCCGGCGACAAGGTTTCGCGATCCGCGACCAGAACACTCAAAATTCCCGGGCGCCCTTTGAAGGATTGCAACAAAACAGGAACACGCATTGACCAAGAAGTCATGAACTGCTACGAAGTTCATTACGAAGCCGTTCGGTAACGGCCAGCTACCTTCCGACCCATTGAATGAGTAACACCATGATCACCATCGAGCTTTCACCCGAACTCGAGAACCAACTCGACACCGTTGCCAAAGAGCACGGGAAAAGCAAGGAAGAATGGACCCGAGAAGTGATTCTCGAATACCTGCAAGACTTGCACGATCTTAAGGAGGCCGAACAAGTCATGACGGACATCAAGGAAGGGCGGGAGAAAACAACATCCCTCGAAGAAGTCATGAAAGAACATGGCCTGGAATGTTGAGATACCGGACAAGGTAAAGAAGCAGCTGAAGGAACTGGATGCGCCGATCAGGAAACGAATACTGAAGTTTCTGGATGAACGGATAAGAACAGCCGCAAATCCTAGAGCACTAGGCGAAGCCTTGCACGGCTCGGAACTTGGAAATTTCTGGAAATACCGCATAGGCGATTACCGCCTTATCTGCCATATCGAAGACCAAACCGTCACGGTGACAGTCATCAAAATCGGACATCGACGAGACATTTACCGATAGCAGCAACTACGGCAGTGGCATGAATAAAGGTGTCAGGCTTTCGTTATTTGATGACGTAAATAATTGCGAGGAATCCGGCGTGGTGGAGATCCATGAATATTTCATTACCGATGCCGATGGAAGGGGTAAGGCTGTGGTCATCGACATCGAGAAGTATCAAACGATTCCGGAATCGCTTGAGGAGCCGGAGGCGATCCGAGCACACAAATAGCGTCAGTTCTCACATTCCAACACTCCCCCTGGCGCCCCGAAAAGCAGCCGCCAACCTTTTTGCAAGCATGGAGTCAGTCTTGATCACGCGGAAGCGAGCTTACGCGGTTCATGATCTGAACGGCGAACGCGGGCGGGCCGTTCGGAATTTCGATGCCGGCTCGTTCCGCTTCTTTCCTAATTCCGCCGTAGCCGCTCTGTCCACGCTTCACATCATCGAATGGGCACTCATGACGCCCTGCGCGTCCTCGATACTCCAATTCCGAACGCTTTAACTGACTAGTGAAACTCCGTCGTTCGGCTTACGGACTCGGCTGGAGCGAGTGCAATGCTTGCTACCGCGCAGGCCGGCGGACGACGACAAGCTCCACTTCCTACGTTCGGCGGGGGTCAAGTGCGTTAAGGCTTGGTTAATGTCGGGAGGAGTAGAAAGGAGGCGCGGAACGAATTGCATGATCGGCCGTAGAGAAACACGGCGTATCTGGATCAGGCAACTCCGCTTGTCTTTGTAATGGGTTAGGGGAGTTTCGATACAGATGAACGCATCAGCAAAAAAAATTTGGCGGATAGCAATGTTGCTAACATTGATGATGGCACTGGACGGGTGCTATAGAGTGGTACACCCCCATCACCACGGCCATGCGTATGGCCACGGCCACAGACACCACTACCATGGCGATGGCGGGTATCACAAGGGCAAACACGGGCACGGACACCGCCATCACCACCATGATTAACGGGCTTTACGTATTCCCTGGCTACGTGATCTATGGATGCTATGGGTTTTTCACACTGCCGACGCATACGCCGACCGCCAAGGCACATGTCTTGGCGGTCGGTTTACGGGGGCTGGTCTCGCATTCGGACGTAAAAACGAGCCCGGTAGGGCGGGCGTGAACCATCGCTATCAAAGCTGTCAGGGTTTGGGTATTTGAGTGATGTCCCATGACTGGCATGTTGGTTTCCTCCCCTCGGCCATCAGCTGTCTTTAAAATCAAAGCAAGGTGGTCACCGCATCGCACTCGCCGGTCGTCAGCTCGAAATCGAAGATCGCAAGATCCTCTCGCATGTGGGTTTCCGAGGTTGTGCCGGTCAGAGGAATGATGTCGATCTGGGTCAGATAGCGGAAGAAGATTTGCGAGGGCGTACGCTGGTACTTTGCGGCCAAGGTCTGCAAGGCGGGGTGTGCGATGACCTGGGGATTGGCGGTGAGCGTCCAGAAGCTCTGATAGACGATTTGGTGTTGCCGGCAGAAGGCGCGAATCTCGCGGTCGTAACGGGTCTCGGCATAGAAGCGGTTCTGGATCAGCGCCGGCTTGATGGCCGCCTGCCGATACAACCGCTCGAGCTGTTCGAGCGCATAGCAGTTGCTGATTCCCAATTGCTTCACGGCGCCAGCCTCGAAGATCGCTTCCATCGCCCGCCATACTTCCATCGTGTCTCGCTCGTTCGCTAGAGGGGAATGCAGTACCAGCCCATCGAGATACGGGCTCTGAAGATTTCTCAGTGAGCTCTCGCACGATTGGGCGACTTGCTCGGCCAAGCTCGCCTTCGGATCGTACGGTATTCGGGTGGGATCCTGCCCATTCACGGGCGTGAATTTGGTCTGGAGATAGAGTTCGGCACGGGTCAGCCCCGCCTTCAAACACGCCGCGACGCCGGCACCGACGCCCGGCTCGTCGTAATGCTTCGGCTGGGCGGCGGTATCGATGCCGCGAAATCCCAAGGTGATGGCCTGCTGCACCAGAGCCGCCGTGCGGTCCTTCTTCCATGCCGTCCCGTACAGAATCTTGGGTATCCGCACCCCGTAGGCGGATCTCACGAAGTCGGTGTCTTTCATCGATGGTCTCCGAGCGAGAGGACGTTAACTTTAAACTGTTTGACTAATGCCGCATGACTAATGCATTTGTTTCAGAGCGTCGGCGACAATCGTACAAGAACCGAACTCTATAGGACTAATTACGGAGACGCATCCGGCGACGGACAGATCGGCCGCTATGCGGGTAAACCGGCAGTGGATCCAGGGGGAATGCAAACTGCATGTTTTCGGCTTCGCCACACTCGAAAGTACGCTATCCGGCATTGAAGTTGACGCCCCTTTGAAATCTCGGAACAAACCGAAATGTAGTCACCCCAGTGGCGTGAGCTACTGCTCTCGGGCAATGTTGAAGCCGAAAGGTAAAATATGGCGAACGGGGCGAAGTGTGCAGCATATCGGCAAGCATCGATTCGGGGCGGCGTCCCTGTTCGCACCAGGTCATAAGAGCCTATCCCAGTAGGCTCAAGAAACCCTTCGACAAGCTCAGGGCGAACGGCCTACTGGGATAGGCTCTAAGTACGATTTCGGCCGTCGAGGACACCTCAGGATAAGCCTTACGATGTCTCATTTTTGCCACGCGTATACCTTCGATCCAACTTACGGCTACACCCTGGATAGGCTCCTGCAAGTCGGAGCTCCGGTCATACCGGATGATTTCGCGGCTTTTTGGGAGGCCCGCTACCGGCGAACCTTGACGGTATCCCCCCAACCGCGTCTGAGCCGATGGCCCGAAGGTCGGGAGGGCTTCTCCGTGTACGACCTCGAATACCGTTCCACGGACGATTTCATCATCGGCGGCTGGTTGCTTCTGCCGCAAGACCGGTCGGTGCGGCGCGGCATGGTGGTGGGGCACGGCTATGGCGGCCGGGATGCGCCGGATTTTGACCTTCCCGTCGCGGATACCGCCTATCTGTTTCCCTGTTTTCGTGGCCTTTCCCGAAGCCGCCGGCCGCCGATTTCCGAGGAGCCGTACTGGCACGTCCTGCACGACATCGACAAGCGCGACCGTTACATTCTCGGCGGTTGCGTGGAGGACTTGTGGCTCGCGGTGTCGGCTCTGCTCGAGCTGTACCCCGAGACGGTCGGTCATATCGGCTACATGGGCATCAGCTTCGGCGGCGGCATCGGCGCCTTGGCGTTGCCCTGGGACGCCCGCATCCGGAGGGCGCACCTGAACATGCCCACCTTCGGCCATCATCCGCTGCGTCTCGAACTCCCGACCGTAGGCAGCGGGCGCGCGATCAGGGATTACCAGCAGAAGCACGGTAACGTTCTGGACACATTGCGTTATTACGATGCCGCGAGTGCGGCGGCGTATACCGGGATCCCCGTTCAGGTGGCGGCCGCCCTGTTCGATCCGGTGGTGGCACCGCCCGGACAGTTCGCGGTCCATAACGCCCTAGCAGGGCCGAAGAGCCTTTATGTCCTGGAAGCGGGGCATGTCGATTATCCGGCCAGGGCGCGGCAGGACGCGGAACTGCGGGACATCCTCGCGGATTTTTTCGAAGCGCTGTAGTTGCATGAAGCCCGAATCCTTCGATCGCTGCTTACGACACTTGGTAATTCAGCATGAACCGTGAATATCATCGTTGGTATAGCCCGCGGCTGAATCGCGACATGGAACTGCTGGTGTTCGGCCATGCCGGAGCGAAAGTGTTGGTGTTTCCGACGCGCGACGGGCGATTTTACGAATACGAGGACTTGCGTATCGTGCAAGCACTGGCCCACAAGATCGAGGCGGGACAATTGCAACTCTATTGCGTCGACGGCTTGGCGCACGAGACGTTTTATTGTGGCTGGCGGCACCCGGCGGATCGAATCCGACACTATATCGAGTTTGAGGACTATATCCTCAATGAAGTCTTGCCGTTCATGGCCGCGAAAAACCCGCATCCTTGTGTCATTGCTCATGGCTGTAGCCTGGGCGCCTTCTATGCCGCCAACATCGCGTTTCGTCACCCGCACCTGTTTCGGAAGCTCAGCGCATTTTCCGGGCGCTACGATCTGACCCTGAGTGTCGAGCATTTCGGCAATCTGTACGACGGCTATTACGACGACAACATCTATTACAATACCCCCTGCCATTTCCTGCCCAATCTCGGGCAATGCGACCAACTGAACGCCTTGCGCGCCATGGACATCATCCTCGTCGTCGGTCGGGAGGATCCCTTTCTCGAAAACAACCGTTATCTGAGCCGCATGCTCTGGGAAAAAGGCGTGTGGAACCACCTCAGCGAGTGGGACGGCCGCGCCCATCAAGCCCACTACTGGCGCAAGATGGCGCCGCTATACGTGTGATTTGGATGTCCGTTTTCAGACTAAAGTACCTGTGCGGAAATGTCGCATGAGGCATGTACGACAGGCCGAAAAGTTTTTGCTATCGTCGAAATCGCCTTGTTCCATAAGCCATCGCTTTCGTCGCAGCAACCCATACAGGTATCACTATGGCCAAGAAAACATCCTCCGATTCAAATGACACTGGAGAAAAAATCCTTCGGGAAACCATCGTACAGATGACTTCCGAAACGCACCAAGAAACCGTGATGGAAGCAACCGCCCTGGAAACGCCGGCACAAGCAGCCGTTCAAGGTTTAAGGGAAGGTGCGGGCGATGCGCGCGAAGCCGTTTCCGGAGGCGTGTCGGCCGTAAGTCAGACCTTGTCCGAGGTTGTTTATAAAGGCTTTTATTATCTATCGTACGGGGTCGTTTACAGCGCTCTGGTCGTCGCGAGCCTGATACCCACCGATAATGCCATGGGCGAAGGAATCCAGGCCGGCGCGGACGCTGCCAAGAAATCCTTTGACGAGTACCAGAAGGAGCGGGCGGCTCATCGGGATTCGGCCGCTACCGTTGAAGCTCCCGCGGACGCGGGCTTAGCCACTTCCTGAGCCATTATCCTAGAAACGGCAGTTGACCGCTTAGATGCGGTAGAAACGCCGCGAGGATTCCGACCGTCGTCCCTTCTGCCGATTTCACCGTTTGGGTGAAGCCGCTACGTGCCCGATTGCACGGCGGGCGGGCCACCTGGCGGCGTTGCTCCTTCTTGCGGGAGACTACCCCGCGGCGGCGTCGCGCCTTGCCAGCCGACCCGCCCGCCGCACACTCGAGCACGTCCAACTGCCGTTTCTAGGATTATCCGCCTACTTCGAAAAAACCCCGCCTCGTTTCGCGGGGTTTTTGTTTGTCTTTTCGTTAATCGATCGGACGATAACACTCCGGCAACCAGATGTTCTCCCTTGGCACCTGGCGAACTTGCATGCGCCGGCGGGGGGATCGAATGTCGTCCATCATCGACAGCGGGTGAGAGATCAATGTGAACGCGCCTAGTTCATCTCCGCCAACAGCGAAGTCCGGAGACTTTCGAGAGCCGGAGTTTGTTTGCGCGCCTCGGGTAGTCCGTCGATTTCCTTGAGCGCGGCGGCGAAAGTCCGCTTGGATTCGTCCATGCGCGCCAGCGCCTTGAGAATCATTCCCTTTTTGTAGAGCAAGAAAGGCATACGCTGGTGGGTTGCGAGCATTTGATCGACCCGCCGCAACGCCGACTCGTAGCGTTGTTGCTCCATCTCCAGCGTCAGCGCCCGCTCGCTCAGCACGTGCAGAGGGCCGAGCCGCGCGATTCCGTCGTTCAGCACTTCTATGGCCTTGTCCGTTTTGCCCGCCGAGTGAAAGGCGTCGGCGGCGTAGAGCACGTGATCGGGTTTTATGTCCTTGGAGAGTCTGACGGCTGTCAGGTACGCCTCGGCCGCGGCTAGCGGTTTGCCCGATACCGACAGGATATCGCCGGTGAGCACGTGGCCGCGCGCCTTGGCGGCATCGTTCGTTGCCTGCCGGAGAAATTGCCGCGCGGATTCCAACGCGGCATCCGGCTGTTTCAGCACGAGTTGCGCCCGTGCCAGATGGAAGAGTGCGTCGATCCGTCCAGGAGCGAGTTTGATCGCTTTGGCGAGGTCGTCGTGCGCATGGTCGGCGTGACCCTCGTCGAGAAACAATTGGCCGCGTTTTATGAGCAGATCGGCGTTCTTGGGGTGATGAGCGATTTCGCGGTTGAGATCGTGGATGCGTTCGTGCACGTCGCCGTGAGCCAGCGTGAAGCCAGAATATCCCAGCAGTGCGGCAATAAGCAGTGTTCGTGTAGACATGAACTTTTCCTAGGTGCAAGAACGTGCCGGGACCCGGGCATTGAGCACGGGTGCCCGGCGTCGGAAGTTTATTGATAGGTGACAGTGAGTTTCGGTCGTTGCGACTGCGTACCGTACTCGGACGAACGCAGATCGACGCCGTCGCTGGTGCCGCCGTCCACGATCATGAGGCCGTTGTTCGCGGCCGCTCCGTTGACCCAGCCCTGTACCAGCGAGATGCCGGCGCCGTTGAGCTGGATGGTGTGGGTGCCGGTCGCCGAGGGCTGGAAGGAGCCGATCAGTACGCCCTGATTGTTCAGCGGATCGACGCTGTTCCAGGTGGCGCCGCCTTCGGTCCAGGCCGTGTTCACCGCATACAGGTCGTAGGTGCCGTTGCTGAGGTTGGAAATCCGCAGCGTGACGGTGGCATTGGTCACGGTGGCCATTGCCGGGATTGATGAAACATTCCACTTCATCAAACCGATGAGGCGGCCGTTGGTGCCGTCGGCGCCATCGGCGAGTACGGTCGTGGCATTGCCGTAGTTGGTGGTGGCCTTGCCGCTTGCGACATAGGTGTCTTGCGTGCCGGCGTAAGCGTTTAGGCCGTCCTGCAAGTGTACCGTTTGCGGCGCGCCGCCGGCCGTGTACATGCCGGCGTCCACGTTGACGACGCTGCTGCCCGCAACCGCGCTGAACACGGCGGTCTTGCCATCGAGCGGACTCGCATCGCTGTCGATGCTGTCGTTCCCGCCCTGATCCTGCGGCGAGATGGTGCGCGTGCCCGGAATGAACTGCACGTAGTAGCTGCCGGCCGCAACACTCGAGAATTGGTAGGCACCGCTCGCGTTGGTGGACTGGGTGGCAACCAGCGTATTGGTATCGGTATAGAGCCGCACCTCGATGCCTTGCAGGAAGCTCTCGCCGGTTTCGCGGATGCCGTCCGCGTCGATGTCCTGCCACACCGCGCCGCTCACGTTGGCCAACTGCGGCGGCGGTGTTCCGCCTTTGGTCATGGTGAAGTAGTCGCGCACCGTGCCGTTGTTGTTGAGGAATTTGGCGTCGAGCGTCAAACCGTTCACATCCAGCACCATCGAACCCAGTTCGTTCAAGGAGACATACATGGCCGGATGATTGAGCGTGCCGCCGCTGGTCTGACCCGAGCTGCCCGCCACCGCGTAGACCGCGCCGGCGTGCGGTGCGCCGACGCCCGATTTGGTGTAGGCCCCGGTGCCGTCGATGCGGCCGCTGCCGGACTGCACGACATGGCTCGCGTCGCTGAAGGTCGAGGACGAGCCGTAATGGCCGTCGATGAACTTCGAGCGTTCATAGGAATGGCTGTGGCCGGTCAGTACCAGGTCGATGCCGTAATTTTCGAGAATCGGCACGACGTTCTGGCGCATCTGGACCAACGCAGTCTCGGTGTCGGAATTATGCGAACCCTTGGAGTAGGGCGGGTGATGCCAGAAGGCGATATTCCAATCGGCGCTGGACGCCTGAAGATCGGATTCCAGCCAGCTCAACATCGGGCTGCCGACGGCGCGGCTCGAATCCTGCGAATCGAGCACGACGAAGTGGATGTTGCCGTAATCGAAGGAGTAATACGCCTCCGTACCCGATGCCACACCGCCCGCTTCGCCATTACGCGGCAGCGAGAAGATGTCGTAATAAGGGCCGGTCTCGGTGGCCGAATCGGCCGAGGCGCCGTCGTGGTTGCCCAGCGTCGGCCAGGTCACGGACTGCCGTAGCATGTCCGGATACATGTTGAACATCTTCGATTGATATTCGGCATCGGTACCGCTGCTGTAGGCGTTGTCGCCGAGCTGCAGCCACAAATGGGTGGGATTGGCGCCGGTGAAGTTGCGATAGGCGTTGTACACGGCGGCCTGGCCGGAAGTCCCGGTGCCGGCGTCGCCGATTACCCAGATGCGCGTCGGCTGCTGCGTGCCCGTGGTCGGCGCGGTGTGGAAATAGGTATTGCTGTCGCCGCCCGAGAGCGTCTGCGTGGTGGAGCCGATCGAGTAATAGTACTTGGCCTGGGGATTGAGTCCGGTGACCTGCACGATATGCTCGGTGGTCGACGCGGCATCATCGAAGGTGAGCGTCAAGTTCGTAGGGCTGGTGCCGATGCGCACCCGGCTGTTCGAGGCCACGTCCGAGCGCCAGCGCACGATGAGCCCACTAGATGTGCCCATCTGCAAATAAGGGCCGCGGGTGACCGAAAGCGCGGCGGCATCGCGGGCCAGCGTCGTCGCCATCAAGGCGGCAAGAGTCAATGAAAAAACGCGGAAAAAGTTCGACGGCTTCATAGAAACTCCCTGGTGTTGGTTGTGGAGCCGCCGGAATACTACGCAGCACAAGTGACGAACTAGTGACAGGGATACGACGAAAACGAAGCTCAGCGCATCGAAGACTTCCAGGTGAGCCGAACCTGTAAAGGTCATGAATCGGTCATCGAACCGTCATCAGGCTGACCCGAAGCGATTTATAGAATCCGGGCCTCCAGAAACTCCATGAGGTGTTCCATGCAGGCCTTCGATCGACAAACACGCAATATTCTGTCTCCCATCGGCAAAGCTGCCGCGTCCGCGCTCCTGTTGGCCTTGAGCATGTCCGCTCAAGTCTTGGCGGAGGGCGGCGACATTCAGCTTTCCGCCGGCGGTGAAATCGCAGGCGCTACCATTCAAGTCCCAGGAGCGCCCGACCGCATTCGAATCCCCGTCGGTCAAATCACAGCGGACGGAGGCCGTCTTCCCATATTTCGCCCGAGTGACCCGCTCCGGCTTCTTCACGATCTGCCGCAAATGGAACAGGGCATCCAGTTCGGCGATGTCGGCGAGGGACGCGCCATCGTGTGGAGCCGCTGCGACCGCCCGGCCCGTATGTGGGTGGAATACGCGTTCAACGAACAATTCACCGATTCCAAGGTCATCCGCGGTCCTCATGCGCTCGAAGTCTCCGACTTCACCGCGCGTCAGGACCTGGTCGGGCTGCCGTCCGGAAAGGACGTGTATGTGAAGGTCTGGTTCGAGGATCTGACCAACGCCCGCAACAAGAGCGAGCCGGTCATCGGTCGTTTCCACACCGTGGGCAAGCACGAGAACATACGCTTCGTGTGGGGCGGCGATACCGCGGGACAGGGCTGGGGCATCAACGAGGCGTTCGGCGGCATGAGGATCTATGAAGCCATGCGTCAAGTGAAGCCGCAGTTCTTCATTCAGAGCGGCGACAGCGTCTACTCCGACGGTCCCATCGAAGCGAGCAAACCGGCCGAAAACGGCCAGATCTGGACCAACCTCGTAACGCCCGAAGTCTCCAAGGTCGCCGAAACCCTGGACGAGTTCCGGGGCCGCTACAAGTACAACCTGCTGGACGCCAACCTCCGCCGCTTCAACGCCGAAGTGCCGCAGATCTGGCAATGGGACGACCATGAAGTGGTCAACAACTGGTCCGATGCCAAGGACCTGGCCAACGATCCCCGCTACACGCTCAAGGAGATTCCGGTGCTGATCGCTCACGCCACGCGCGCTTTCCACGAATATGCGCCCCTGCGCCCGCATACGGCGGAAGAGTCCGAGCGTCTCTACCGCAAGATTTCCTACGGCCCGCTGCTGGACGTGTTCGTCATCGATATGCGCAGCTACCGGGGCCCGAACACGGCCAACTTGCAGACGCAGGAGGGACCGGAAACGGCGTTTCTGGGCGAAGCGCAGTTGAAGTGGCTGAAAAAGGAACTGAAGAAATCGCGGGCCACCTGGAAAGTCATTTCCGCCGACATGCCCATCGGCCTCAACATCGGCGACGGCGTCGATGCGAACGGCCAGCCCCGCTGGGAAGCCATCGCCAACGGCGACAACGGCCCCGCCGTCGGCCGCGAGCTGGAAATCGCCCGCCTCTTACGCTTCATCAAGCACGAGCGAATCAAGAACATCGTGTGGCTGACCGCCGACGTCCATTATGCCGCCGCGCATTTCTACGATCCCTCGGAGGCGCAATTCAAGAACTTCTCGCCGTTCTGGGAATTCGTCGCCGGCCCGCTCAACGCCGGTTCCTTCGGTCCCAATACCACCGACGGCACCTTCGGGCCGCAGGTCGTGTTCGCCAAGGCGCCGCCGGCGGGTCAGGTCAACCTCTCGCCCTATGCGGGCTTGCAGTTCTTCGGCGAGGTCAACATCAACCGCAAGACCCACGAGTTGACGGTGGACCTAAAGGATCTTTACGGCGCGTCGGTATTCAGCAAGACACTGAAGGCTGAACACGGACGAGATCCCGACTGAGTAGACAACCGAGCCAGGCCCCGAATTGGTGAAAACGCATGTCGACGCCATCGGCCCGTGGAAGCGTTCCTTCGTTCGACATTCAAGCGAACATTAATCGTAAGGGTGGGTTAGCGCAGCGTAACCCACCGACTCGGGCAAATTGGGGGCCATACGGCTTAAAACTGATAAGCAGCCTCGATTGCAAACAAATCCCAATCACGTTCGAGTTCTCTGACGTTCCGGTTCTCGGCAAGAGATACCCAGCCCGCACCATGGACCCGATGATATTCGGCACGAATCATAAAGTTATCGATTATGTTGAATCGAAGTCCCGCCATCCAATCTTTGGCAAAGAAAAAGGAGCCAGGAATGCCGGTACGCACTTCGTACTTTTTCCCATAGCGATCACTGACGTCTGTATAAAATACATCGTAACGCCCGATCAATTCGATATAGTGGTTGATCTTATAACCCGCCTGAAAGTAATACCCTTCACCGTTGTATTCATTATCTGGGAGAAATCGCCCGAAGTTCTCAAAGCGTATGTTGCGAATTGAATATTCAGAAGCAAGCGATAGCGACTCGCCGTTGTACTGGATGCCTAAACCGTAGGGTTGATATTCAAATTCACCCGAATCGATTATCGGATCCGATTGCTTATCATAATCGCTGATTAACCACGCAGCGCTAAATACGACCCGGATTAGCCCACCCGAATAGTCATACGCCAGCTGAGTTGCCGCCGAAAAATCTCCGACAAACTTTCCTGGACGGTTGCTGCCCCCGAATACATTAAATTCAAGGCTATTATCCGGTATGGATGCTCCAAGATTTGCCTTGAATGAAAAATTGCCGAAAGGGGAACTGAAGTCCGTGTAAAACTGGGCGCCATCGGTCGCCATGCCGACATTTCGAGTACGGTCGAAGTAAAGACTTTGGGGCAGAAATATGGAAGGTCGAGTAAAAGGAGCATCCCGTGATTCGTTATACAAACCCAGCGGTAATTTGACTCGCCCCAGGCGAACTCCGGATCGAAAGCCGGGATGATCGAGCGCCGTGACGTCCATAAGACCGTAATCGAGCCGTAGCTCTTCGGGAATTTGCTCGCCAGCTCGGCGATATAGGCCTTGGACCGCGAAGCGGACATTATTGAAGGGACGCGCCGCCGCATTTAATCCGACCTGCGTCAAGTCGAAGCTTCCGTGCCTACTGTTGCCGTAAAACTGATTTCCGGATGTGGCTACAAAACCTTGTTCGAGAAATCCGTGGACCTGAAAGCTCTCTGACCAGTTGCCAAAAGCTCCACCGGCATGTGAGCTTAACGGGCAAATCATTACTAGCAAAAAAGCTAAAAAATAGGTTCCTTTTTGCATCATTCGGAAACAATGTAGTGGCAACCGAGACTCGTGGCCTAAAGCTCCCGCTTGGGTGCTTGCTTCAACGCCAATGCGATTTAGTTTAGACGCAAAAAAGCCGCGCACAGGGCAGGGCGAGAAGGTGTCGGCTTTTCATTGTTTGATGGGATTTTGAGGGGAATCCGAAAAAGGGGCGGATATCCCAAGCTTTCTTTATGATCAAGTGTTGCCTTAACTGGCTATGTGTCAACCGAGTGTCAACGCAGTTATAACGTTTTACGGCTTTTTGTGATGCTTTGAATTGTAAGTGTTTGTATTTGGTTGTTTTTCGTGTCCTTGCGTCACGTTGCAACGGACTCTGACTCCGTCAACCCTGGTTCGAATCCAGGTCCCCCAGCCACTCCCAGCATTGTCACGTGACCAAATCGTGACATTGCTCGAAAATGCCGGGGGTATTCATATCTGCCAGCGGCATGTTGGAAAGCCCTTGCGCTGTGCAGCCGCCGCGAGCCTCCAGCGCTCTGGCCGTCAAGATCGGCCAATCGGGTAGTTGCCACAGATTCCGTTGACTCTATCCAGCGCTTCGTTTCCCGGTCTCCCATGGGCTGTGGCGGAGATTGAAACTACTGCTCTGATTTTTCGAGCCTTTCCGTCCCAAAGAGCGGGCAGGGCAACTTTCTAGGTGACACCCGTCAACTGATTCTAAACGTGTGTCTGCTCGTCGCGTCCTCCGACTCGCCGGTATTGCCTACGTCTACTAGAGCCGAGACTTCATCTGGCCGACTGAGCAAATGTTCAAGCTACATGAACTGATTCTTCTTTCTCGTCGTCTTGGACGACGCCCCTCTGGCCGAAATCTTGCCGAGGAAGATGTCGTTCACCGATCCGGCGCAGCAATTCCGTGAGCGGTCATACAAAAACCTTGGGCCGGTACTCCGAGGGCCGCGTTGAACTTGGCGGACAGGTTCTGATGCGCGGCGAGCGCCGCCAGTTCCACGATGCCATCGTCGCCGAAGGCTTGCCGTAATCGGTCGATCAAATCCTGATCTATCTCGATTCCGGTGCCCGTGATGGCCTCCACGTAGGCTAGAGCGGCTCTTTCCGCTTCGCTGAATCGAGGCGAATCCCTAAACCCGATCAGATCGTGCAATTGCTCTGGCGATACGCCCCGGTCAATAGCATGGGAGGCGTTGAGATCGATGCAGAAATGGCATGAGTTGAGCTGGGCGATGCGAGTGCGGATCAGTGCGCGCAGCGCACCGCTCAAGGGTGAAGATTTACGTTCCAGGGCCAAATTCATCAACTGAAAGCCGACGAACGCCAGCGGCAGGCGTGCCCACAGGCGCACAGGTTCCGGCAGAACCCGCAAACGCCGGCGCATCAGGGCTAATACCGGGCGCAAGTACCAGGCATAGCGGTAGTTCTCGGGGGTGTCGACAAAGCTCATAGGGCTTCCGGTTTTCAGTGTGTAACGGTGGAGTCAGGGTTTAGACCATTTTCCGGTTTGGTGTAGCGCCCGAAGTAGGTCGGCAAGGGATTGCCGACCTACGATTGCTTCAGGTTTTCGGTATGTGGCGGTGGGCGCGATCTTCAGTCCGCGAGTCGTCGCAGTCTGAAGATCGTCCCTGGGAAAATTATGGTCTCAGCTCAACTTCAGCAGCATTTTTCCCCGCCGCATTCGGCGATTTGTCGCCCGCCCTTGGTTTCCGCTGCCGGACGGCGGGTTCCCGGTGGCGCGCACCAAGCCACCGGTTCGGCGAGAATCTTTGGTTCGATGCCGATGAAGTGCTTCTGATAAGGGCCTCCGGTGAGGGTGCGGAAGGTTCGCTCGCATACGGCAATGCGCTCGCCGCGCGGGAAGATATGGCCCTCCTCGTCGCGCACTTCCGCGTAAGGGCCGCGATAGATCACCGCATGGCCCCGGTCCAGGCATTCCCGGCCGTAGCCTTTGACGGCGACCAGGGTGACGGCGCGGAATTCGATGTTCTCGACCACCTGCCAGGGTTCGGCTTCCCATTTGTCCAGACACACGGCGCCGAAGCCGGCTTGCTCGAAGGCTCGGACGAACTCCCGTTCCTCGAAGGCGCCGGAGATGCAGCCGCTCCACAGCGCGGGATCGTCCTTCAGATGTTGGGGTACGGGCTCGTCGGCGACGATGTCGGAGATGGCAACCCGTCCGCCCGGTTTGAGCACCCGGAAAATTTCCCGCACCAGTTGCGTTTTTTCGTCATCGCCCACCAGGTTCAGCACGCAGTTGGAAATGACCAAATCCACCGAAGCGTCGGCAATCAGCGGCTGGGTTTTGCGCTGCCTGGCCTGCCAGGATTTCAGCGCCGCCAGGGACGCCGCGTCGGTAACCGGTTGTTCGGCCAGATAGCGTTCCATTGCGGCGACGTCCAGGGCCAAATCCTGGATATAACCCTTGTGGAAACGCACCCGGTCGCCGCCCAGTTTCTCAGCCATTTCCGACTGGTATTTGCGGGCCAGGGCCAGCATGTCGTCGTTCATGTCGACGCCGATGATCAGCCCTTGAGGGCCGACCAGTTGTGCCGCCATATAACAAATCTTGCCGCCGCCCGAGCCCAGGTCGAGCACGGTGTCGCCCTCCCGTACATAGCGGGAGGGATCCCCGCAGCCGTAATCCTTGTCGATGATTTCCCGAGGCAGCAATTTCAATAGCTCGCGGTCGTAATCCACCGGGCAACACAAGGCTGCCTGCCTCTCGCGAGCACCTTCGGAATAGCGTTCTCGTACCGACTCTTCTACAAACATCATGGGCTCTCCAGATTCACTGTTCTCTTTCTACGTGTTCAATGCGCCACCGCAGGAGCTGCCGCAGCCGGCGGTGCAGCCATAGCAATGATCGGCCGTGGCGATGGCCTGGCCTTGCAATGCGGTTGCATCGATTTCCGTGATATGACGCCGTCGCCCGCCCAGCGGCAAGCCCAGCATCTGGTTGAAATCGCAGTCGTGGACGTAACCTTGCCAATCGATGCTGATCAGGCTGCGGCACATGATGCCTTCCAGGTTTTCATCGCGATGGGCGCTTTTCAGCAAGCGCATGTAGGGTTCGAACTGGCCTTTCGACACCAGGGTGCTGCCGAAGCGCTGGATGGGCATGTTGGCGAGGGCATAAAGCCGGTTGAAGACGAGGTCGTAGCGGGCCTTCAGCTCTCGATGGTAGGCGGCTTCCAGTTCCTCCTGGGCCGGCGGCAATGTCGGCCCCTGGGGGTTGTAGACCAGGTTCAGGATCAACCCCGTGCCGGGTCGGCCGTAGCCGAGTCCGTTGAGCCTTTTCAAGGCGCGAAGGCTCGCTTCGAATACCCCGTTGCCGCGTTGCCGGTCCACGTTATCTTCGAGGTAACAGGGGAGGGAAGCCGTGATTTCCACCTTTTGCGCGGCCAGAAAATCGGCGAGGCTCTCGTAACCGGGTTCTTCCAGAATGGTGAGGTTGCAGCGGTCGATCACTTGTAGACCTAAGTCCCGCGCGCTCTCCACCAGATGGCGGAAATGCGGGTTCATCTCAGGGGCGCCTCCGGTCAAATCCAAGGTGGCAACTCCGGCCCGCCGCAGCAGATCGAGCACCTGGTCCACGGTTTCCCTGTCCATCATCTCCTTGCGTTTCGGTCCGGCATTGACGTGGCAATGCAGGCAGGTCTGATTGCAGCGGTAACCCAGGTTCACTTGCACCGTGTCCAGCTCTCCGCGGACGATGACGGGAAAATTGCTGGATCGTACCAAGGGCAATATCGCATGCATGCGCGGCTTAGACTCCGTCGGGAAGTGGAAAATTCTAATCATTAGTCGCCTGCTGAGACGAAATCTTACAGCGTCGCGAAGAAAATCATCCCGGTGCGGCTGTAAGTTTTCTATCTCATTGTCCGACCAATTAATAGCATTATTCGACCATTGCCTTTAGGGAAATCCGTCATGAACCCTTACCGTATCGGTCTTGTCATCGTCCTCCTGTCGCTTGCTTGGGCTTTTTTCGCCTTCGACCTGCAACGCTTTTTCACTTTGGAGACGTTGAAAGCCCAGCAGGAAGCCATCGCCGCTTATCGAACCGCCCGTCCTTTCCTCGCCATCACGATTTACGCCCTCCTCTATGTAGCGGTCACGGGGCTGTCCCTGCCCGGCGCGGCGGTGCTGACTTTGGCCGGCGGCGCCGTGTTCGGTCTGCTGTGGGGCACGGTGATTGTATCTTTCGCTTCGACCATCGGGGCAACCTTGGCCTTTCTCGCATCCCGCTTTTTGTTTCGCGATGCGGTCAAAGCCCGGTTCGGCGAGCGTCTGAAAGCCATCGATTCAGGCATCGCCCGTGATGGCGCTTTTTACCTTTTTACCTTGCGGCTGGTGCCGGCGTTTCCGTTCTTCGTCATCAATCTTCTGATGGGCCTGACCGCCATACCCACTCGCACATTTTATTGGGTGAGTCAGCTGGGGATGCTGGCGGGAACGATCGTTTACGTGAATGCCGGCACGCAGTTGGCCAAGATCGAATCCCTGTCGGACATCCTCTCGCCCGGCCTGCTTTTGTCATTTGCGCTATTGGGGCTGTTCCCGCTACTGGCCCGCAGGCTGGTGGATGCGATCAAGGCCCGCAAGCTATATGAGCCCTGGGAAAAACCCAAACGCTTCGACCGTAACCTGGTGGTGATCGGTGCGGGCTCTGCGGGTCTGGTCACCGCCTATATCGCGGCCGCCGTGAAGGCAAAGGTGACGCTGATCGAGAAACACCGCATGGGCGGAGATTGCCTCAACACCGGCTGTGTCCCTTCGAAAGCCCTGATACGCACGGCGAAACTGCTGAGCCAGATCGGTCGGGCACCCGAGTTCGGCATCCGCCGGGCCTCTGCGGAGTTCGATTTCGCCGATGCGATGGAACGGGTGCAGCGGGTGATACGGACTGTGGCGCCGCACGACTCGGCGGAACGGTACACCGAATTGGGCGTTGAAGTGATCGAGGGCGAAGCGAGGATCGTCTCGCCCTGGTCGGTGGAGGTTCGCACGGAAGCGGGCACTCGCACGCTCAGCACCCGCGCCATCGTCATCGCTGCCGGTGCGAGGCCTTTCGTGCCGCCTATCCACGGATTGGAGGAGGTGGGCTATCTCACTTCGGACAACGTCTGGGATATCCGCGAATTGCCGAAGCGTCTGGTCGTCCTCGGTGGTGGTCCGATCGGTTGTGAGCTGGCGCAGGCGTTCGTCCGATTCGGCAGTCGGGTTACTCAGGTGGAGATGTTGTCCCGACTGCTGATCCGGGAGGATCCGGAAGTCTCCGAAATCATTGCGCGGCGTTTCCGCGACGAGGGCGTAGACCTTCGGTTGGAGCATCAAGCCAAACGGATCATCGTCGAGAACGGCGAGAAAATCCTGATCGTCGAACACCAGGGGCAAGAGATACGGATAGTCTTCGACCAAATACTGGTGGCTGTCGGCCGCGTCGCCAACACTAAGGGCTACGGGCTGGAAGAACTCGGCATCGAAACGACGAAAGCGCGCACCGTCGAAACCGACGAGTTTCTTCAGACGCTTTATCCAAATATCTACGCCTGCGGAGATGTGGCCGGGCCGTTCCAGTTCACGCATACGGCTTCCCATCAGGCCTGGTACGCGGCGGTCAACGCGCTCTTCGGCGATTTCAGGAAATTCCGGGCCGATTACCGGGTCATTCCTTGGGCAACCTTTACCGATCCGGAAGTGGCGCGGGTAGGCCTTAACGAACAGGAAGCCAAGGAACGGGGCATACCTTATGAAATCAGCCGCTATGGCCTCGACGATCTGGACCGCGCCATTACGGACGGCGAAGCGCACGGTTTCGTCAAGGTGCTCACCGTACCGGGCAAGGACCGGATACTCGGCGTGACCCTCGTCGGCGAGCATGCGGGAGACCTGATCGCCGAGTTCATCCTGGCCATGAAACACGGGCTGGGATTTAACCAAGTACTCGCCACCATTCACATCTACCCGACCCTGGCCGAAGCCAATAAATACGCCGCCGGGGTCTGGAAACGCGCGCATGCGCCGGAAGCGCTGCTTCGATGGATGGAGCGGTATCATGCCTGGCGGCGGGGGTGATGGCCAAATAGGGCGTTTTCATTACGGTGTACGGATTCGTGTCGGGCAGGAAGAGCGTAGGTCGGCAATCCCTTGCCGAGCCGGTACGTCGGCAAAGGGTTGCCGACCTACACATCAGGCTCCGTCACGCCGAATCGGAAAACTCTTAGCTTCTTCGCAAACCCTTACGTGCACGGAACCGTGCATTCCAGAACCGGCTCGCGACGTCCGGAGGATGAATATTTCTGTAGCCCCGCATGGCCATCTCAACGACCGGAAAATCACCGCCAAGCCGCGACGGCAGAGCGCGAGTAATCGTTGACATGTGATATTACGTGTATATACTCCTTAATATCTTTCGTTAAAAGTTAGGTATCCCGAACTTGTCCCAAGCATGTGCCCCCTCGAGTGAAATGCCGGATTACCGGTGCTGTATGGAATGCACCGGCTTCAATCTCCGTAAGGCGACCCGTGCGGTGAGTCAGCTTTACGACGAGATGCTGCGCCCGGCCGGCATCCGGGGTACGCAGTATTCGCTTCTGGTCGCCGTCCATATGAGCGGACCCATCACGGTGACCCAGCTTGCCGAGAACGCCGTCATGGACCGAACGACTTTGAGCCGTAATCTGGAGCTTCTTGAGAATCAAGGGCTTATTGATGTCGCCTCCGGCGAAGATCGCCGCACCCGGATGGTGACGATTACCGACGAAGGACGGGGCGTGCTGCTTAAAGCGTATCCTCTGTGGGAACAGGCACAGTCCAGAATCAGGGAGGCTATGGGCGAAGACCGATTGCAAATCCTGATGAGAAGCCTGTCGGACTTGATTGAGGCATCACAGGCGCGATAATTTTTTTCGTCATTTACGTGTATATACACTATAAGGAGATATACATGATGAATCTCGATGAACACCCCACCGTCAGGCATTTTCGTGAAGCCGATCCAGCGGCGGAAGAGGCGATTGGCGGGCGAGTACTGGAAGCATCTTGGTTGCGCCGACTGGCTTCGGAAGCCGGCGCGGACGACGCCGGTTGCATAGGGATTGGCCGGTCCGAGCTCGACGCACAACGAGCGGACATCCTGCGCGTCTTCCCGTGGGCAAAGACCCTCTTGAGCTTCGTTTGCCGCATGAACCGGGAGAACATCCGCAGTCCCGCCCGTTCCGTCGCCAATCTGGAGTTCCACAATACGGGCGACGAGATCAACGAGGTCGCCCGGCGAATGGTCAGGGTTTTGGAGCAAAAAGGCATCCGTGCGATCAATGGTGCGATGGGATTTCCGATGGAGGCGGATCGCTGGCCAGGCAAGATGTGGGTGGTGTCGCACAAGCCGGTAGCCGAGGCGGCAGGTCTTGGGCGCATGGGTATCCATCGCAATATCATCCATCCCCGGTTCGGCAACTTCGTTCTTCTCGGCACGATCATTCTGGATGCCGAGATCGACGAGGAGTCGCATCCCATTGACTACAACCCTTGCCTCGAATGCAAGCTCTGCGTTGCCGCCTGTCCCGTGGGTGCGATCGGAGCCGACGGGCATTTCGACTTTTCGGCCTGTTACACCCACAACTATCGGGAGTTCATGGGCGGATTCACCGACTGGGTCGAGGCCATCGCCTCGAGCGCAAACGCCAGAAGCTATCGGAAGAAAGTCTCTGACGCCGAGTCCGTTTCCATGTGGCAAAGCCTTTCCTTCGGGGCGAATTACAAGGCTGCCTATTGTATGGCGGTGTGTCCCGCCGGCGATGACGTCATCGGACCGTTTCTCAATGACCGGAAGCGCTTTGTCAAAGACGTTGTGCGCCCCTTGCAGGACAAGCACGAGACCGTCTATGTCATAGCCGGCTCCGATGCGGAAGGGCATGTGGCCCGCCGCTTTCCGCATAAAACCGCCAAACGCGCCAACAACAGCCTAAGGCCAACCTCGGTGCCGGCCTTCCTGAAGGGACTTCCTAATGTATTCCAAAGAGGGAAATCGAAAGGCCTCAACGCCACCTATCACTTTACTTTCACTGGCGGCGAGAAAATCGAGGCCACTATCATCATTCGTGACGAAAAACTCCAGGTACTGGAAGGACATAGCGGCCGTCCGGATTTTCAGCTGAAGGCCGATAGCCGGACTTGGCTTAAATTCCTGGCCAAGGAGAAATACCTCGCCTGGGCGCTGATTCGTCGAAAAATTCGGTTCAAGGGACCACCGGGGCTGCTGTTGGCATTCGGCCGTTGTTTTCCTGCGTAAACCCAAGCCGATTGCGGCGACAACCGGCTCGCGGCGCTGGCGTACAACGCCTCGCGGAAGGACAATCCGTACGCCTGCCGGAGAATATTGTGTCGCTCCGGAAAGGCGATGCCGCCGAAGTCGCTCGCCGCTTTCAAGTATTTGGTCGAAAACGGACATTCTTATGAAGGCAAACATTCCAAGCCTAAGAGAACTCCGGTCACGTGCTAGCCGGTGTGTGCAATCCGGCAGTAGTGTGCCATGAATGCATGATTCTGCGGCGGCCAAGTGGTGCTGGCCGAAACGGCCGCGGATGGAGGCGTTTGCTGATCGAACAGCTTGTAAGGAAGTGGAATTTGTCCCGACTAAATATCACGCGTAAACAGCAGGCTCACGAGAACCGCTGCGGCGGAAACTCCTATCGCAGAAAGAAGTTCGTGCGCTTGCCACGAACCTGATTCCCCTTGCCGCGCTTCATCGGACAAGTCGATGATGCGGTAAGTTTGTGATTACATACTTTTCACAGGACCCGACACTTATGCCGCTCCTATCCTTGAATCGCTACCTGAGCGCTCTCTCCGTCATGCTGCTCGTCGCGACAACGGCCTCGATTCCGCAGGCGGCCGAGCGGAAGCTGGTGTTGACCGGCTCCAGCACCGTCGCGCCCTTGGCGGCGGAGATCGGCAAGCGCTTCGAGCGGGAAAATCCCGGCGTTCGAGTGGATGTGCAGTCGGGCGGTTCGTCGCGGGGCATCGCCGACGCCCGCTCGGGGCTGGCCGATATCGGCCTGGTGTCGCGGGCGCTCAAGCCCGACGAGCAGGACCTCAAAAGCTTCACCATCGCGCTGGACGGCATCACTCTCATCGTGCATAAGGACAATCCGGTGCAGACCCTGACCGACCCGCAGATCGTCGACATCTACACCGGCAAGATTACCCGCTGGCGTGCCGTGGGCGGGGCCGACCGGCCCATTACCGTGGTCAACAAGGCCGAAGGCCGCTCGACTCTGGAGTTGTTCCTGCATCACTTTCAGCTCAAGAGCGGCGACATCAAGGCCCACGTGGTCATCGGCGAAAACCAGCAGGGCATCAAGACCGTCGCCGGCAACACGAGTGCCATCGGCTACGTTTCGATCGGCACCGCCGAATACGAGGCCTCTCAGGGCGTGCCCATCAAGTTGCTGCCCATGGCGGGGGTCGATGCATCGGTGGAGAATGTGCGCAATGGCCGGTTTCCGCTGGCGCGGCCTTTGAATCTGGTGACCAAGGCTGAATCTGAAGGGCTGGTCCGGCAGTTCATCGACTTCAGCCGCTCGGAAAGTGTTCATGATTTGGTCGAAGCACAGTATTTCGTCCCCCTCGCGCACTGACGCGCGCCTCGCCGGGTGGCTCTCGGTCGCGGCCGGACTGGCAGCCGCGGTTCTGGTGCTGATCGTGCTGTTTCTGCTGCACGAATCCTGGCCGGTACTCAAGCGGATCGGTTGGCTGCGCTTTTTCACCGATGCGGCCTGGCATCCTTCCGAAGGGCTGTTCGGCCTCGCCCCCATGCTCTGGGCGACATTGGCGTCCAGCGCCGGGGCGCTGGTGCTGGCGGGGGGCTTGGGTGTGGCCTCGGCACTGTTCTGCCGGTTTTACGCCCCGCCATCCGCCGCCCGCCCTTATCGGCGAATGGTGGCCTTGCTCGCCGGCATTCCCTCCGTCGTGTTCGGGCTCTGGGGCTTGACCGTGCTGGTGCCGCTGATCGCCCGCTGGCAACCGCCGGGGGCCAGCCTTTTGGCGGGCATCCTCATTCTGACCCTGATGATCTTGCCCACCGTGGCCCTCACCGCCGATGCCGCGCTGGCGGCGGTGCCCAAGGCATACCTGCACGGTGCGGCGGCGTTGGGGATATCGCGTTCGGGAACGATTCTTCGCGTGGTGCTGCCGGCGGCGCGGAGCGGCATCATCGCGGGTCTGCTGCTGGCGGCCGGGCGTGCCCTCGGCGAAACCATGGCCGTACTGATGGTTGCCGGCAATGTGGTGCAAACCCCTCATAGCCTGTTCGACCCGGTGCGTACGCTGACCGCCAATATCGCTCTGGAGATGGCTTATGCCACCGGCGAGCACCGTGCGGGACTTTTCGTGTCCGGGTTGGTTCTGACTGGGATGATCATCCTGCTGGCGGTTGCCGCGCTGCGGTTCGGCGGAGCGCGTTCACATGTTTGAGGCGGGACGGTTTGCCATGGTTCGCGGTCGGGTGCTTGAGCCGCTGATGACCTTGGCCGTCTGGGGCTCGGCGCTTCTGGTGGCGGGCGCTTTCCTGTGGCTGGTGGGCGATTTGCTATGGCATGGTGCCGAGCGGCTGTCCTGGGCTTTCCTGTCGTCATCGCCGCTGAACGCCGGTAGGACCGGGGGTATCGGCCCTATCCTGGTTTCCACGCTGCTGATCCTGGGCGTGGCCGTCGCCGCCGCGGTGCCGCTGGGACTGGCGACGGCGGTGCTGCTGACGGAATTTCTTCGTCCCCGCAGTCGGTTCGGGCGACTCGTCGGCCTGAGCCTGGATGTGCTCGCCGGGGTGCCTTCCATCGTTTTCGGGCTGTTCGGCAATGCTTTCTTCAGCGTCTTTCTGGGGCTGGGCTTTTCCATCCTGTCCGGCGGCCTGACCCTCGCCTGTATGGTGCTGCCCATCCTCATCCGCACCGCGGAAGCCAGCCTGCGCGCCGTGCCCGACGATTGGCGGCTGGGCAGTGCCGCGCTCGGATTGTCGCGCACCGCGGCGCTTCGCCATATCCTGCTGCCGGCGGCGTCATCGGGCCTTGTGGCCGGACTGCTGCTGGGCATCGGCCGAGCGATGGCGGAAACGGCGGCGCTGATCTTCACCAGCGGCTATGTGGATCGCATGCCGTCGTCGCTCCTCGATTCCGGCCGCGCGCTGTCCGTCCACATTTACGACCTGTCGATGAATGTCGCCGGAGGCGACGGCAATGCCTACGCCTCAGCGCTGGTGTTGATCGGCCTGCTCATCCTGATCAACGGCACGGCCTTGTATCTGGCGGAACATTGGCTAAACCGAAGGATCATAGCTCCATGACGCAAACTCTCGACCGACACAGCGGCTGTTCGCCCAGTATCGATGCCGGCACCTACACCGTCGGTCCATTGCAATCCGGTCCGCCCTGTTGTGTACCCGAACCCCTGATCCGGGTGACGAATCTCTCCGTAAGCTACGGCGATCACCCAGCCCTGAAGGATGTAACGCTGGATATCTACAAGGGCTGTATCACAGCGTTGATCGGTCCATCCGGGTGCGGGAAGACGAGTTTTCTGTCTGCGCTCAACCGGCTGACCGACATGATTCCGGGCTGCCGAGTCGAGGGCGGCATCCGTATCGGCGGCCAGGATATACTCGCCCCCCGCCTAGATGTGTCGGCGCTGCGCCGGGAGGTGGGTATGATCTTCCAGAAACCGAATCCCTTTCCGCTGTCCATCCGCCGCAACATCGAGATGCCGCTGCGTGAACACGGCATGAAAAAGCGCGCCGATCTGGACGAAACGCTGGAACGGGTGCTCACCGATGTGGGCCTGTGGGCCGAGGTCAAGGATCGGCTCGACAAGCCGGCCTTGGCTCTGTCCGGCGGTCAGCAGCAGCGCCTGTGCATCGCCCGTGCGCTCGCTCTCGCGCCTTCCGTGCTGCTCACGGACGAGCCCTGCAGCGCCCTCGATCCCATCGCTTCCGGCATCGTAGAAGATATGATCGCCCAGTTGAGGGGACGCTATACCGTGGTCATCGTTACCCACAACCTGGCTCAGGCAAAACGAATCGCCAATTACGCCGCTTTCTTCTGGTTGCGGGAGCGGGGCGGGACTCTCGTCGAATTCGGCCACTGCCGGCAGATCTTCGAGGCTCCGGCGCATGATCTGACGGCGGCCTATGTGAGCGGGATGCGGGGGTGATGTCGATTCGTCACGGCGGTGAGCCATGCATCCACCGTTCGCGCACCTTGGCGATGAAACCCTCCCGGTTCTCCGTCATTTCGCGAATGACCCCGACCGGGGTCAATGCCGTTGAGTTTAAGGCGAATGACGTCACCCCGGCAGGGAAGGGGCCGACTAAAGGCCCGTTTGCGATTGGAATGCCGGGGTCCAGAAGCCATGGATGGCAGAGGCGTGTCACTTCCCTGTGCTCTGGATTCCGGCACAAATTCGCAAGGAGCGAATTTGGACGTGCTAAGCACGGTCCGAAGGACGAGCCCCAGGGAAGGGGCGAGCAATCCCTGCCGGAATGACGCCTTAACTTAACGGCATTGCGACCGGGGCGAGGTCCGTGCCTTTCTCCGTCAGGCGGTAGAGGTATCGCCTGGCATCGGAGGGATCGCGCTGCTTCGCGACGATCACGGAGGATTCGAGTCGTTGCAGCCTATCCGACAGGATATTGGTCGCAATTTTTTCACCCGCGTTCGGAAACTCGTTGTAGGTCTTGCGTCCGAAGAACATCAGATCACGCACGATCAGCAGCGACCAGGTGTCTCCCACAGCTTCGAGCAGGATGTTGATCGGGCAGCCCGAACGCCGCCCGGCAGGCGCTTTTTCTCTCATGAATCGAGCGTACGCAAAACGCTTGCACGTCACAAGCCAAATGCAGATACTTGCAACGTGCAAGCGATTGTCAATCACAGCGCCGGTCGCCAGCTCATGGGAGCAGGAGCACAAAGCCCACTACATCGAAAGTTGGGGCCAAGAATCCATCCCTTGGTCATTCGTCGAAAGGAGATATTAAATGCATGCCGTTTTACCGCTTCGTTTGGCTTTGGCGGCGAACGCCGTCTTTTCACTTTCCTCCGCGCTGCTCATGCTCCTTCGCCCAGCGCTGGTGGGCGAGTGGCTTGGGATACATGCGCCAGCTGTGCTTCAAGTAGTCAGCATCGTCTTGGTCATCTTTGCTGCCGACCTGATCCATCAGGCAACGCGTCAGAGGATCGCAACGTGGCGCGCGCTTTATGCAAGTGCCGCCGATTTCTCGTGGGTAGTAGGCTCCATCGTTTTGTTGCTTGCCTTTCCTAAGCTGTTTTCACCTCTGGGCATTATTCTTGTTCTTGCCGTCGCTGGCGCGGTATTTGTCTTCGGCGCTTGGCAGCTTTGGGCCGTTGGCCGGGCTCACAGGACAGGAAAAAATGGCGATTATCGCCATTGCATTATCGTTGAAACCAATGTACCCGTTGCACAAATGTGGCCGATTGTGGGCAATATTGGCGACATCAAGAAGTACATGCCGTCATTGAAGCGCTCCGTTGTCCTGGAAGGAAAAGCACCTGCTGTCGGGGCTGTCCGATCTTGTGAAGATCACGCGGGCAAACGATGGTCCGAGGAATGTACTGAGTTCAATCCCGGCCACAGTTTCGCCGTGCGCTTTCTTTCAGAAGCTCCGGATTTTCCGTTTCCGGCAAAAACGATGTGCGGCGGATGGAAAATCACACCATCGGACGCTGGTTCGCAAGTCATGGTGTGGTGGGAATTGATGCCGAAGAACAGGTTGCTTGCACCGGTCATCCTTCCTCTGCTGGCCTTTCAGGCCGACCGCGATTTCCCAAAGATCATACAGCGCATGGCTGCAAGCGCTTTAGGAAAGAGTAACGAAGTTCACTTGCAATCGATCCCCAAAGTAATGACGCGTCTTCTGCCGAATCTTTGTTAATCTGGGCTATCCATCTGAAATGGCGCCCGACCCATCATTTCACCGGACCTGCGCGAAAAGCGGCGCAGGTCCGGTGAATTCAGACATTGGTCGTCAACCATCCCCGATCGCAAAAGGAGGTTACATGATTAAGCTGTCCAGTTCTGTATGCATCAACGCTCCTGCCTCGGTCGTGTGGGAGAGGCTCGCAGCTTTGGAGGACATACAGCTATGGTCAGAGCCTGTACTCCGTGCCACATGTGATGGACCGGTCGCCCGCGGTGTTGGCGCGGAGCGCACCTGCGAATTGGCGGGAAAGTTAACGATCAAGGAGCGTTGGATCGCATGGGACGAAGGGCGGGCCTTCAAGTACGAAGGGTTTGGAATACCGTTCGTTAAGCGAGCAAGCAATGTTTGGTCGGTACATCCGGAAGGCGCGCAACAGGCTTTGCTGGTGTCGGAAGCCGAAATTGAGCTAAAGGGTGGTCTAATTGGAACGCTCCTTGAGCCAGCTATGCTTGCCAGAATGCGAAGAATGGGGGCGCAGTCACTCGCATCCTTCAAGTATTTGGTTGAAAACGGACACCCTTACACGGGCCATCATGCGGACCTTCCGCCTGCTCCCACCGGGTGTTAGCGGTGCACGAACGCCGCAAGAAACACCCAACCCGGCGTTCGAGAGGGGCGCTACGCTAGAGGGCTTCCTGCGAATGGGAGCCACAGCGAGGCACAGCGGCTTGGTCCAGGAATTCCCGGTGTGTTGCGGGAAGGGAGAACATCGGCCAGTTTTTCTGGACCGAGAACCTGTACTGTTCGAGGCCAACAGTGGAGTAGGTCGGCAATCCTTTGCCGACGAACTCGTTGGCCCAACTGCACCTCGGGAAGGGGGCTTCGGCGCTCCCGAAGACGCCGTTTGCGATTGGAAAGGATTCCCGACCTACTCGCGAGTGCCCGTACAGTAGGTATGAAAATGCTCTAATGTTTATACCGATATAGTGAAAGATGGTCGGTAGCCGACTGGCTGGACTGATCCGGCACTATTGGGGCGAACTGCTGTTTGCCGGAGACTTGTGATGTCTGCCGTCGTGGCCAAATAAATGCTGAGGCAGGGGGCGTTCGACAGAACAGATGAATCCATTCCATGTCGTTTCAATCAAAAGAGAACACTGATGACACTCGAGACTCTGGCACGGACCCTCTCCGCAGCGTTCTCGTTTTCGCGCTGCTGGACAATGATCTCAACTCCGCTGTTTGGGCGTCATTCGCCGTTCAGCGTCCAGTCATAGGGCAGATTGGCCTTGATCTCCAAGCCTTGCGGCAAGTCCGGGCGATAAGTCCGGATGAATGCCTCGACGCCGCCCTTCTGTTCGAAATCCTCGCCGAACCAGTCGAAGATTTTTGATACCCTTACCGCCGTTCCCTCTACCCGCAGGCCCTTGGTGGGATTATTCAAATAGCTGGCGCTGGCGGAGTCGAGCTGCATATTCAGCTTTGCCGCGGTATAGGGTTCCGGATGTAAATCGGGGCAGCTTTTCGAGGCGCAGACGATGGCCATGTGGATGCGCGGCTCGCCCAGTCTGCGCAGGATGTCGTTCTCGATCTCGTCGAGGCTCAGGGCATTGCCGCCCACATTGCCGACCGGGCGCTTCCACACCGGATTGAGGAGATTGCCGACATCCTTGATGCTCTCAACCGGCCAGTGATCCAGCACGGTCTTGATGGCCAGTATGTTGTAAGCGTTGATGTAGAAGGCCAGCTTTTCCTCGCGGGACTTGAGATTGTCCACGGGAAAGGCAGCGATTTGTGCGATCGCCCGCGTGAACGCCGGATCGCTTTTCAACCCGGTGTAATTCAGCCATGCCAAACGAGTTCCGGCGACGGTGCGCTCGCTGAGGTGTCGCGCGAGAATCTGGCCGTAGTTGCTCCAGTCCGGTTCGGCCGCATACCCAATTCGGAAGGCCAGCGCCATGCTAAGGCCGAATAGGAAAAGCCAGTGCCTCGCCATAGATCGAGTCCTCTTACAATTGAAAGTTTGTCCCTTAGTCGCTGGCCGGGGCCGAACCTTACGACTGATTTGGCCGAAGAGTTCAAAAGTGCGTGAAATATACGTTTCCTTGCGAGGCGCGCATCGAGAAATTCCAGCCGGCTTGTTGCCCGCAAAGTGCAAAGGTTAAAGTGAAAAGGCACCAGAACAATGGCCCGAAGCGAACAAGAAAACCGAAGGGGCATGCCTTGACCGATGACACGCTGATACAACACCGCCCGATATTGTTCCGCTATGCGCTGCTGCATCTGCGTGATGCCGACTTGGCGGAAGACGTGGTGCAGGAAACCTTGCTGGCGGCCTTGCAGTCCGATGCCGGTTTTGCCGAACGCTCATCGTTGCGTACCTGGCTGATTGGGATCCTGAAGCACAAGATCGCCGACCAACAGCGTCGTGACGCACGAGAAACCCGTTTGTTCGAGCCGGACCGGGTTGGGGCGGACGAGGACATTGAGGAGCACTTGTTCAACGCCGAAGGGAGTTGGCACTCACCGCCCAAGGTCTGGTCGCATCCTGAAAATGCTCTGGAACAGGAGGAGTTCTGGCGTATCTACGAGTGGTGCCAGCAGAATCTGCCGGCGCGTCAGGCCGAAGTATTCATGCTCAGGGAACTGGTCGGATTGGAGCCGGAAGAAATCTGTAAGGAAGCTAACCTCAGTTCGACCAATTATTGGGTTACGTTGCATCGTGCCCGCATGAGATTGCGGGCATGTCTGGAAGCGCGGTGGTTCGGCATACAGCAGACCGGAGATAAATAACATGCGTTCCTGCCGGGAAGTCAGTGAGCTGGTGTCCAAGTCATTGGACGTTCACTTGAGTCTGAGAGAGCGGATGGCAGTGCGGCTGCACCTGATGATGTGCAGGCACTGCAGCAACTTCAAGAAACAGATGTTGTTCCTGTGCCGGGCGGGTGCGAGTTATGTGGAGTATCTGGAAAAAACAAGCCGTAAAGAATCGGTCAAGCGCTAACGGCAGGATCGGAAGTGTCAGAAATTCTGTGTGTGAGGGGTTGAGCAACAGGATCAGCGGATCACTTGGTGAATCGTTCGTCGTAGAGTATGGCGAACTGGTTCATCGCCATCTTCCAGTCTTGTGCGGCACGCCCCGCGCCAAGTAAATGGCCTTGGTGCGGACCACCGCGTGCTCGACCATGACGGCATCGATCACCGAGCTGATAAGCTCCAGACCGACCTCAACGCCGTATTGCTCGACCAGGAAGCCCTGAATCTCGCGCTTTAGAGCGTTTTCATCGCTGATGTACGGTCATAAGGGAAGCCGCCTTCGGCGGGCAGCCGAGTTTAAAGCGGGTCTAGCCCCGCAGGCGAGTTACTTTTGCAAAACCCATCCTTGGGGTTTGCCCGTCGGGTCAGCCTTCGGCGGTCCAAACTCGCTCCCGGCGAGTTTGTCTTTGCTTGCCCAAAGACAAATTTGTCGGGAACAAATTTGGACGCGCGGAGCGCGCCCGAAGGGTTTGCGCCAGGATAGGCGTAAATCCAAAGTAACCCAAAGAAAGGGCACCCGGATGGCGCACTGATCCTGCGCATCGCCGCCTTGAGCCGGCGGCGATGCTCGGGCGCGCCATCCGGGAAAATACAGAAACGCCGTACACCCGATTAGAAAATGCTCTAAGTACATTCAGGAAAGTCCTACGGCATACGAACCGCTCATTGCGCAGAATTGTCAGGGATTCGATTGGATGGGTCGAAACACGCTGGGCGACTTGAAGTCATGCGGCCGTGGTTTCGAAACGTTCGTAGTACATCGCTTTGCGCGGAAGTATTCGTCGGCAATCCTTTGTCGACGTGTTGCACTCGCGTTCCGCGAAACTTTCTGGGATGTACTTAGTCTGCCATGGGCATACATCGCGATGATCTTGTCATCGAAGCCGGTAAAGCGTCGCTCCTGCTGCGGGATGAGTAATGGTTCGAAGCTGCCGTCGCGGTCTCGCGGCACTTTGATGCGCAGCGGACCCTCATCAATCAAAATCGTCTTGCTTGTGGCGCCGTTATGGTGATTACCTGCGTTTCTCGGGCTTGGCCCCAGTGCACGTTCGATCAGCGCCTTCTTGAAGGCCAAGGACGTGGCATTAACCGCTTCGGCACCCATAGGACCGGTCACGAACTGATCAATCAGTTCCTTCGGGATAGACGGCAACGCCGTCTCCCACACCGTAGCCTTCCTCGTCTTGCTTGGCATACATGCTCCCGGTTGTTAATAACATGATATGCCGCACACACAAAAATTCTGACAGGCTCGCGCATCGAGCAAATCCCGAAGCAAACCGGTTCACTTGTTGTAGAAATCGGTGGACAATCAACACTTGCTTAGAGGCCATTCTTAAAGAACTCCAAGGTGCGTTTGCGTGCGTCATCAAGATCCTTTCCCTGAAAGCCGTGTCCTGCTCCTTTGTAACGATGTACTACGAAATCGGTGCCTTCGGTTTTGCCCGTCCCTTTAAGCCGATTAATCAGGGCGTCTGTCTCGCCGGGATGCACAATTACGTCGGTTTCATCGCCATGATGAATTTGTAGCGGCGGAAGCTGCGCTACATCCCCGGAGAGTGGAATTGATACGGTTGGACCAAAAAACTCCACAATCCTCTTGATCTTCACGACGCGCTGGGGCTTCATTGCTAAAGTCAACGCCCTATTACCACCCAGTGAGAAACCAAGTAACCCGATCCGGTCGGAATCCACGCTTGGGAGCCTTGACACGAGTGTAATGCCATCCTCGATCGCCATATTCCATTCATCTCCGTGGTCCTTCACCAGTCTCGTGATAGCAACAGTTGTTTCCATGCCTGGTTGTGTTCCTGTGCGATCAAAATAACTTGGAATAAACGCAACAATCCCTGCACTCTGGAGTCCTTTGGCGAAAGTCCGAATATCGTCGCCCCATGGGGGCAACATGCCAAACGTTCCTGGCAGAATGACCACGGCAGGATTTTGGCCTGTAGTATTTGGGACAAAAGATTCGAACTTGATGTCCTGACCACCGCTCTTGTAGGTTTCCATTGTTAACTCACTTGTTAATTAAGCGGCACCCACCCGACGTGTGCTTTCGTAAAACGGCACATATCATCGGCCTCACCGGCCATTAGGCAAGGGGTGTGTCCAATAGCCGCAAAGGGGTTATTCAAGCAATTTCCGTTAACAGCTCCGAACGGGCCAAATGTTTGTAGCGGATTACAGCTTCCGTACTCATCCGGGGCATTGAACAAATGACAGATCTCGTGGGCTATGACACGGTCGAGATTCTCAGGCTGAACGATCAATGAAGCCCTATCGAACTGCAGGAGTAATCTGCCAGAGGCGGCATACGCGAAATGCGCAGCCGAGTATTTGCTCAGCAGCACGACTATCGATTGCCGAGGTGCACCTGCTGGCCATTGGCGATTCATTAGATTTGCGCGGTATGCATCAATACCGGGTAATCCGGCCTGAAAACCGATGGCTTGTAACGCAGGATCGCGCCATAACGACTCTCTTGCTTCGTAATCGGCGAATGTCGCTGTACTGGGATCTGGCACTGGTCCCGGCACGGTCGCTGGGTTGAGTGATAAGGCGATTCGCCGCTGTTCCGCCACGAAAACCAGTTTCGCCGATGACGGCGCATTTCTGTAAAGAATTTCGAACCCCTGGATGAGTGCCAGTGTTATATCCAGAAATTCCGAAGAAGTGATTTGCGCCGTAGACCCTGCTAGGCCATCAACAATCAGGATGCCGACAGCAATATCTCCTGTTAACGTCATCATCGGTTGTGGTGAACCGAATGCACTTACTGTCTGGCACGTGATCGAAGTATTCAGCCATTTGAGTGCCCTTGATGCAAGCTTGTCGAGATATACAGGATCGAACAACCGGTTCCATGCTTCGAGCCAAGTAATCGCTTCCGGTGCTATCGGCAATGTCTGTGGATTTGCTATAGGGCCAGTAGATAGCGCTGCCACCGACGGACTACTAGCAATGCTCGCTACCAGGTTATTGGGTACGTCGACGACTGCCCCCACACCGTCCACCACCAAGTGGGGCGCGAGATCGGGAAATGCAGAGAAAATCTGTTGTAATGCAACCATCGGTAAATTTGCGGGAATTACTAGCATTGCCTTTGCCATAGTTTCTCCTCTACTAGAAAAATTGTTATTTTCAGTTAAGCGGGAGTCCTGTTGATCAATTGAATTTTTATACAGAGATTCCCTAAGGAAGAGTAGGACTAGGTCCTAACAAAACATATTCCTTGACAAGACCTAACGCTGTTCTCCGAACGAGTTCTCGGGCGCCTGCAATTGTCGCGGCCTCAGCAATCCAAGCGGCAAGAGGAACAAGCACAACCCTACCGGCAATGAGAACTACAGCGAGGCTTGCCAAGAGACTAGCTTGATCCATAGGAATTTGGTCCCTGAACATCGCGGTTATAGTGCATGCCATCGTTCCATCGAATTTGACGTTACCGCCTATTGTTGGCAATGGTATGGTCTCGGAAACGGTGATAGATCCGGTCGCAACGACGGTATTCGGAAAGACAAAGCCAAGTGACAACTGCCTCCAATTATCACCGAGGCTGCCGCTCACTTTAAACGTTCCTTGAATGTCAGCACTCATAGCTACCGAGGCGAATAGTCCATTGGCTGCGAGCCGTGTCTGAGCGCGAAGCTCGTTACATGCCTGGTCAAGCGCTGTCGCTCCGATCCGTCGTGCGCTCCCGGATTTTACTGCCTGATCGAGCGCCAATAATGAAGGGTTTGCAGCACAAGCCAGGCCAAAGCTAGGCCCCCATGCACCGCTGAGCAGGCCGCTAAAGGACATGGTTACTCGCACCGCACCATTATCGAACACCAGCTGTTCGGTATTAGCAGGCTTATAGACGATAGTTGGCAGGCCCATAACCGGTGCTGGGGGAGCTTCTTCGAGAACTTGATCAATTGGGCTAAGAACGATGTTTGCCAGGAGATTGGTGGGGATCGGTGGTTGCGTTGCAAGCTGAACGAGTAGCTGAAAGGTTGGGCTATTGGGTTCCACCCGAAGATCAACGTTCAACGATGCATTCTGAACGGTCTGGAAGGTTTGGATCGCACCTAACAGTTCAGCCGAGATGGTACCTGCCATAAAGGGGGTCGGAATCTCGACGGCGGAGCCTGCACTGGTCTTAAGGCCGCCAGCTGGTAAAGGAATCATCATCAGCAGCTCGGCAACCTGTTGTTGGTCCTGCGCGAGATTTTTAGCAAAACTACCGTCATTGTTGAGGCCTACCGCCCCCTGCAAACTAAAGGCCATCGCAACCTCCATTCAAACGTATAGAGTTAAATATATAATCAGTTATCGGCTTAATCGTTTTGAGTTACTTGTTGTATTACTTGGTCAAAGGAAAGGCCGCTAGCTCCTTCTCCGCGTCCGTTTTTCTTCTTGCGGCCAACCCAAGCGAAAGTCCCACCGTCATGCCAGCGCACCTGCTGAAAAGTCCTTCGGACCAAGCTGCCACCGCGCAGCAGTTCTTCCTCATGGATTACGTTTGGATGGTTGACCGGATCGCTGGCCAAGATGGTGCCGCGGGGCAGGACCACTTTATGGGCAAGTTTCTGTAGGTCTGTGGCGTCGTCAGGCGGTTTGAGCGGCGGCACGCGCGGCATGGCTCCCTGTAGAAACGCCGTCGAAGCGCTTTGGCCCTGCAGCCGCACCGATACCAACGGAATCCAGTTCTCCGGAACGCTACCCATGAGCTGATAGCGCAAGAGCACATCTTTCCAGTCAGCGCCTTTCGGCTCTTCCGGATAGGCTTGAACGATGGCCTCGCGCAAGAGTTTGCCCGCTTCTTGCGCATCGCGTCCGCCCCCCAGAGGATCGGGAATGATGGCCTCGACGGCCCACACGAGGTTGGCCATCTCATCCCGAAGGAATACGACCTCCTCGATGGGTTTCGACTCGAGTGAACGCGCCACCGCGGGCGCCAGAAACAACCGTGTGTCCACCGCCCGAGGGGCATCACGCTTGGTTAGGGTCCACATCCCCCATTGTCCGGCAAGCCCAGCATCGGCATGGCGCTTTGCCGTTGGTTCAATCAGGGTATTGATGCCGAAGTTATCGGTGACGACGATACCCTTGGTGTCGGTCAGCGTCCCAACGTCCGCCCGAAACGGCAGGATGAACCAGTCGTTGGAAAAAACCAGCCCGAATTCCGCAAGCAAGAGCTTGACTAAATCGGTCTTCGCAGCAGTAGTCAGCCCAAAGCCCACCCGGTTATCCTCGAATTCCCACCAGCGAACGTTGGGCATGCCCGGGAAACGCAAAGGCGTCGGCACGAATGACTTCGTCCGTTTCGTCGGCCCCGGCGCATTGGCGATGGTGCTTTTTTCGCGGCCGGCAACGTCAAAGGAATACCAGTCAAGATGTCCACCGGGGTATTGGTCGGCAACGAGTCGGGTTTCGGTTCCGGCTCCGTCTCCGTTCGATACTCCTAGTGAAAAGTTGTGCTCGAGATGCTCCGGTACCCACGCATTCTCATCGCCAGAGGGGGGAAGGAAGAGTTTGTCGTACCATTCTTTTTTGAAATCGCTCGCCAGGGTATCCACTTTTTTTGCCAGCGAGTACGGCACGGCCACACCCTGGGCGACGAACTGGGCTGAAGGTAACGTTCCATCGCCTAACGCCTTTGAGATGTCGACAAGGAGCTTTCCCCCATCAATACCCCGCCCAGCCGCCGCAAGCCGGGTTTCAAGCTCACGGCGATGAGTCAGTAGTGTCAAGAACTCGAGGTCTTTCTGTTGCGTCTTGGACGGCGGTTCCTCTGTTTGACTCGAAGGAGCGATCCAGACCGTGGACGTATCGGCATCTTCGGGGGGCTGCACAGGCGCGCGGATACCGTAAGCCTCGGACGTCTTGAAACTCGCGATTAAGGCACCGGCCGCCGCACCTGCTTTCTGCTCCAGCTTCCGGAGCCAAGCCTGCCCGATGAATAAGCTCATCATCAAATCCGGCTCGAACCTTTGACGCTCGACGACGAACTCCAGAGGTTTCTTCGCATCGTAGGCTTCGGGTGGCTTGCCTCCCAGGGTCAAGCTTGCCAATGAGGTCGTTTCTGCGAACAGCTTCGCCCGTATCGGCGTTCCGGCATCTTCGCCCTTGAACTCTCCAAGTTGCCATTGCCGAGCCAGCATCCAAAGAGGATCCCGCACCTCGGCCCGTAAAGCCTGGCCGAGATCTTCGGAACGCGGGCGCCCCTCTAGGCGGTTCCACAAGGTCGCGGTCGGGATGCGAAAAAGCACCGACAAACCCTTGTTTATGCGGTCGCTGATGTTGGCGCGTTCCTGGAAGCGCGAAACGTCATGGTTAATCATGGGCTTACCTATGTTTTCTTCCAGGCTTCCGAGTAGGCCGCGGCCATCCGCACAGAGGCATTGGCGAGAAAGCTGGTCGCGATTGTGGCGGGCGTTGCTGCCTCAGCCGCGACGGTGGCCGGCAGGACGGTATCCAGGGGCGTTTGGCGAAGTTCGTCCGGTCCGACGGCACGCAGCTTCGCCAAGGCAAACGACTGGTCAATGCACCGCACGAGTTCGTCCCATGACCATTGGCCATGTTGGTCCCGTCGGCGTTCCGATACGGCTAGCAGCAGAGTCTGTGGGGGTTCGGCATTGGGGGCGTCGTAGTGGAAGCTGATGCCTGTGGTCTCGTTCTCGTTCGGAATCAGCTCGTGCCATTCGTCGATCACTAGGCCTGACATCGGCTTGCCCGCTTCGAAGGCTTTCGCCGGTTGCATCACGATGGAAATGAAATCGTGAACGGGCATCCCTTTGACGGGCAGCGGGTCGGCGACCCAACTTGGGTATGCCGCCGGCCACTGGAATACCTGCAGCGGTGGGAGGCCGCCCGCGGTGGTCTCTGCGAGGACGCGGGCATGTTGAAGTTGCATGGCGTTTTCGCGCACGTTCGATGCCAGGAAAAGCCAATCGTCGACGTGCTCCGGCTTAGGCGGGGAGGGAGATAGGCGAGCACCGGAGAAGCCCGCAGGCGGAGCGATTCGCGGCATGACGGGGAACGCTGTTCCAAGCAGGATGCCAGTGACCTCCCGGCACAACGTCAGGATTTCGCCCTTCGGGACCGGTGTCGGCGTCACATCTTTCTCTTCCGGGGACAGCCGGACTTTCAACTTTTCGTTCGCCTCGTCAAGGCGCGATTGCATGATGTCTTTGACCCGGATCGCTTGGGTCTTGAGCATTTCGAGAAGCTGCGCGGGCTCGGCAGCGATGTCGGGCGCGGCTTCCGGAATACCGAATTGCGCTGCCGCAAGTAACCGGTCCCGGATGCCGTCTGCATTCAAACCGCCGATGGAGTCCAAAGCCTTCATCGCCGCCTCGAAGCCACCCCACAGGCTGTCCGCTGCACGCATGCCCGGCGCCGCGGCCGTGACACCAAGCACTCGCTGGACGAGTTCATCGCGATCGATTGCATCTATCTTTTCCTGATCCCGCCCATGCAAATCCTTGGGAGGGACCAGATCGCGTTGCGTTGCCGGGCGTCCGCTGGTCAACAGCTTGCGCAGTTGTCCTAGCAGAGGCAGAAATTCCCCTACGGGGCGCGTGCCGGAGTTTCCAGTGGCAAAAAACTGGACTTCGACGCCCTCGATCTGCGTGCTCGGGTGCTGCGCATCAAAATTTGATCGCATGGCGGCGTTCAAATGGCCGGCCAGTTCGCTGATAAGGGCCCGGTCGAAAACGTAGATGAGATCGATGGGTTCGAGCCCGAGTTGATCGAGGGTGATGGTGTAATTCACCCGGCCGCCGGTATTGTTCTTCCGGAAGATATAGGTCAAACCGCACACGATCTTGTCCAGGGGGCCCAGAATGGCACCCAGCCAAGCATTTATCTGGACTTGAAGGCGTGCGCGTGCCGTCTTTGCCGGAGTAGCGGAGGATTCTTCATTAAAGGCGAGCAGCACGCGATGGGTGATGGAGGTACCGCTGCGCGGTGTATCGATGACCTCAAACTCGGCGGGAACATGGGTGAATTCCCCGCTGGCGGTGACCGCACCGCCAGCGCGCTCATAGTTGCCTTGAGCGGCCTGATGGGCGCTTTCCGCAAGCATGAGGTCGGCGCAGGCATCCAATGCGTCGATCAGACCGTCGGCGAGTTCCTCGATGATGAGCCGGTCATTCCGATCCTGCATGAAACTGGTGATGAAATCGTCCAGTTGTTTGCCTGGCGTTTTGTCCCGGCGGGCTTGAATGATCCGAAGCCCATTGACTACATCTTTGGCGGGAATGGATTCGGCCCCAGCGGTATCCGTTTCTTCTCTATGGGGCATCGGGAATGCCTGCCGAAGGTGGGGAAGATATTGCTGGAGGGCCGGTTTCCGTTCCCGCAAACCACGCTCGAACTTGTAGCCCAGCAACGCGGCGGGGGCCTGCCCGTTGCGCACCCCGTCGATAATCCAGAGTGCCTCACGGACGCGGGCGGAAGACAGATCGATATTGAACGCCGTTTTGTCCGGTTGGCTTACACTGGCGCTCCGCAACAGAGCCGCAGTCACGGCCTGATTGAGCGAAGGCGCATGAATCAAGCCGACATTCGCCGGATCGCGAGTGACCGGGCCACCGTTCTTTGGCAGAAGTTCCGTCGGTAAATCGTCGGCCGGCGTGGGTGTTGGATCCGCTTCGATATGCTCGACCCAGCCAAAGGCACCGATATAAATGCCTTCCGAGTATTTCTCAATCGGCCGGTGATTCAAATCGTACCGCAGGATCTGCGCCGCCGCGGTGCGGGGGAAGACATGGAGCGTCTGCTCGGTATCTTCGGGATAAAGAGGATGAATGCGGTCTCCACGGGCATCTTCGCTCCACGCGCGAAAGGCCATCAGACGCTGATAGACCCAGCCCGTCAGCCAAGCATCGAGCCGATAGCCGGCGAGATCGACATGTTCGGCGAAGAGCCGCTCCAACCGTGCCGTGGGAAGGTCCTGAAGATGGACGAGGGCACGATGCAACTCGTCAACGTCCCCGAAAATCTGGCTCCAGTTGTTGCCAAGCTCACGCCGATATCTCTCCCGGCCTTGTAGGACTTGCAGTGCGGTGGGATTGGGCAAAGCGACAGCCGCCACCTGAGGCAGGTTAACCTCGGTTTCGAGTAAATCCCAATAGGTGCGGTCAAAAATAAAATACAGGTTATAAAGCTCTTTCTCACGAAACTCGCTCCAGGGCGTCCCGTTCAGATGGTGATGCAATCGCATCGCCCCAAACGCATACTCGTACAGGTAACTGTGGCGAAGAAGCATGTAAAGCAGCGCGGAGACGGGCTCGATTTTGCCGTTCTCTCCGGCGCGCTGAATACCCTTGCGAATCTCCGCCAAAGGGAGTTCCGCCAGCAATTTGATGTAATTCGGACATCCACTGTCGATCACGCGTGATTCGGACAACGGCAGATTGTCTATCACGTCGCCGGACAGCGGCGGCACTAACGTCCGACTCAATCCGTTTGCACCGGCCTCCGCACCCGCCAGGATTTGTGTCCAAGCGGCTCCGTAAAATGTAAGGTCGAAGATCCTGGACTGTGCTTCGAACAAGGATGGGAACTTGTCCCTGAAGCGGGCAAACCGGGTTTGCCGCAGTCCTTCCAACGCGCCCAGCGCCGCTTCCCTCTTGCGTTCATTCCGGAAGTCCAGGTAATTCCGGAGGTATTCCGGACCCACAAGGCGTTCGCTGCGATACTCCCCCGACGCCGGTTGTAGTCCCAAGATGCTGATCAAACGGGCATCCGCGTCATCGCCGGGGTCCTTGCTTGCGCCGGCGACCGGGAGCTTCGGAACAAGCTCCATCCATGCTTTCGACAGAAGGATAAGCTTCTGCTGAAGGACCCCGGTAAATTCGTCGATAAATGATTCATTCCATTCCGGCACTCGATCCTCGGCCGCCTGCAGCATATCGCCGGACACGGGCAGAACGCCGTAGGGCTGATCGCCCACCCGGATTGCCGGCAATGGCCCCCTTCCGAACACGAAGTGTGTGAAGAAGAAACGGGTCGCCAGCAGCAGGCGTTCCCCTCGATTCCGATCACGCCGCACCTCTTCCGGGCTCTCGAAAAGCGGCGCGAGCATTTGCTGGAGATAGTAGCCAAAGGTTCCGGCCCACAGCGCCCGCTTCATCGAAATGGATTCCCGGCCGTCTTCGCAGCCGGCATGGCGGACATAACGCAGGGCTTCGGGTGCGATCCCGAGAGCGTGGGCTAGGCGGAGGCCGTCCGCTTCATCTTCGTACTTTCTATCCTTCAGGTCTTTGCCCCGAAATTCCCCGCCCTCTTGCAACCAGTTAAGGACATCGTCAGGGCCCGGCTCTGAGCGAATATCGTTGTCCTCGGTGATATTCGTAGGTGTCCCTTGGGGCACCAGGGAGAATCCATCAGAATAGAGGTGGTCCTCGATCAGTTTTTCCAGCAACTCCTTAGAAGCTTTCTCATCCGACGAAAGGCGAACACCCAATACCACGAGCCGCTCGATCTTCCGCACGTCTCCAAGTTTGCTCAGGGGTATCGATATCCCCATGCCCACCTTTTCCGCCTCGGAAAAATCCGCCTGCCAGAGGAGTTCCGGCGGATATTCGAAGTCCTCATGCTTCTCATTGATAAATCCCATGTTCGACCGGGTGGGATCAAACCCCATTTCTAGGCCATCCGGGATGGGACCGCCGAGGATCTCCGGCATGAGAAGACGATCCCCCGGACCGTACAACCGAAACACCAAGCGCTCGGGAAGAGTCCAAACCGCGGGAATCCGCACGGGCGCGTTGATCAATTCCGGACCCTTTGGGGCTGTCGGGTCCGTTGCCTGCCTGATCCAGGCGGCACGCCTCATCCCGAAACGTCCAACCATACCTCGCCAGATTTCGACCTGAATGCGTGTTTCGGAATCGATTTTGTTTTTTGGGCTAGACCAAAACAGATCCCCGACCGCTTTTTCATTCTCCGTCAGCCTGGATTCGTGGGACTGCACCGAGATATCGTCGGGGTAAACCCGAATTCGCAGACTTCCACCCTGCGGTGCGTCCGAAAATCGTGTTTGCACGCGCAAAGGGAACAGCAATATGGGAATCTCCCCTTTCAAATCATCCATGAAGACGCGAGGGTCGACATACTGATCTATGACGGCCTTTTCCTCTCCACGAGCCGCTTCGATTTTCTCCCGTAACGGTTTGATGGCCCGATCGGACTCTTCATTGGCGATGGCAAAGGACTGGAAGTTCCGTTCGAGTTCTTGCCGCAACGCCAAATGCCGATCGCGGAGTTTGGCAACCCGGGTTCGAAAGAGGTCCAGAGAGGCTATAGACACGGGCTTAGTCCTCTACGGTCACAGGAAGCAGAGGTCGGGCAGCTCATATATCGTCCTCGTCGATCATTTGATGTCATGTCTATTCTCAGTCTCATGGGCTACGGGCCGTCTTCAATTCCCTGCAGCATTTTGCTGGCGTGAAAATAAACGCTGACCGGGCTTTGCAAGAGAATCATCGCCATGTCCGCAGCATCTTTATTCCAGGTGGCAGATGTCGGAGGATTATCGATGTCCAAGATATCTGCCACCTTGCTGTGATCCAAATTAGGCTTGTTGCGGTCCAGATCAATGGCAGCCAGATCCGCATACTCTTTTAAGGTCTTCACCAGAGAAGCCCAGCTCAGATCGCGGGCTTTTTTGCTTGGGCGGCCCTTGTCGTCGACGATTTTCGCGAGATCCGCATCTTGTTTCGGAGGCGATTTAGGCTCATCCAAACCAAACCGCGGTTCCGCGAAGCGTTCCCGCAACACGAAATACCAGCCCAGATTCACTCGCTCACCTTCTCCAGCATCTACTCCGATAACTTCGCCCTTCTCAAGGTTGAATCCATAACCGAATATGTCGGCGGCCAATTGAACTGGCCCAAAAACAGGGTTCTGCCTCTGCGAATTAGTCGGCTCGTTAAGATCATTGCCCGGCTTGCGGTTTAGGTGTTCAAAACCATCGTCCTTCGGACGCGGTTTCGGATTCGGAACCGCCTTCACCGCGAAGACTTCGGTATTCGGATAACGCCGCAACAGGTCGCCTCGAATCACCAGAACGAGGTTGCTGGTGACTTTTTTGCCAATGGGGCGGTTACCGCCCAGTTCGGTTAACTTCCCTTCGGATTTCCAGCCATGGATAGGGTGTATGTCGCGGAACATTTCGACGATGCGTCCCTGGCTGTCATGGGCACGGGGAATACCCGCCACATCCCAGAACTGGCGGAAATAGCTCCCTCGCCGATCGGTGGGATAGCCGCGCCAGAGGAGTTCACGCCCCATTTCGTGATTGAGGCCTACCAGGAAGCTTTCGATGAAGCGCCAGTTGGTCTCGAGCAGGGTCACGGTGTTGTTTTCGATTTTCGAAAGGTTCGGAACCAGGTGCTCCTCGGAAAGCTTTCTGAGAAACGCATAGGTGGCATCGTCAAAACTTGGATACGCCATAATGGCTTCAAGAGGATCGTAGGATGGTAGTTTCACCCATGGCGGCAGCATGAAGAACAGACGGACCCGCTCAGGTACGGTGATATATGGAATGAGTGATTTTCGGAGGGTAGCGGCCGTACTTGCCACATCGAGCATTGGGCGGGGCTTCGGCTCGGGTATGGGCAGCGTGAGCCATTCCGTGGCATTCAAGGCGGCCTGACGGAAATTCCAGGCCGCCGAGGAGAAAATCGGGTTTTCAGGCGCAGGGGCGCGGTCTTCGATCCGAACCTGCGGCGTCTCGCCCGGATTAGCCAGCGGCACCCATCCACCCGCCACCTGCGCTTCTTCGACTGCCTGGGGCGTTAAGCCTTCCGCCGACAGCGCGGGCTTGCTGTGGCATACGGCCAGGCTGTCCAGTAAAAAGCGGGCGATGATGCCTATAGCGGGAAGCTTCTCGACCAGGATCAACAACTGCTCCAGGAAGTTTCTGATGAACGGCGGCAGCCTTTTCCAGAGGCCGCACAACCAACCGATTTCTCCGGGAACCCGATGCCTGTCTCCCCAGGTCGCAAGAGTCAGACGATCCTCCGGCTGGTTCAACGGCGGGGCAAGGCTGGCGCGCCCGGCGGCCAGCGCCTCAAGGACCGGCTTGAGGCCACCTTTCGCCCCTCCGAACCGCTTGGTGATCGGACCATTGGCTCGCAAAATGCGGCGCATGGTCGTTTGCACCGCGGCCTGCGGAAGGATGCTGGCATCGATGACGCCGAAGACCGTGCGGCGTTCCCCCGTCTCGGCCAGCACCTTGGGGTGAACGAAAGCGGTGGTCGCCAACAGGTTGGCTTCCGAAAGTGCAGTGAAATGCTTCAACTCGACAGAGGTCAGCAACTCGCGAAAGAATTGCGCGCGAAAGCGGAAGCGGTTAGCCTCGAAAAGTTCGCCGTACTGCCTCCAGGCACGAGCCATGAAGTCCTCCTGGTTTTTCTGGACCACCTGTGTGCCGAAAGCCGCCGCCACGCGGTTGCTCGGGTCCAGGTTGATCTGTTCTAACCAGCGGTCTTCGGCCTGGGCGGGTTCTAGTGCTTCGATATTCGCTTGCCAGCGACCATAGCTTGGCGGCAAAACGATGGGAAGCTTGATGCCGCTGGGGAGCTCCGGAGCGCCGCTCAGCCGATTTTGGGTATTGATGGTCCACACTTCGCCCAGATTGATGAAGTCCGCCAGCCAGCTCTGAAAGTCGGCCTTGCTTTGCGCCTCCCAAAAGTCCGCGCTCGGCTTGGCGCCAGGGATCTGCAACGCACCTTCCAGGTCGAGAACGGGCCTGGCAGGTTCAGGTACTCCGGACTTTTGTGGCGGGATGTTCAGAATCTTAGGTATGGATCCTTTTCCTTTTTCGGGCATACCAGGTAGCGGCCGCGAGAGATCCATTGGGCGCCGTCCTACGGTCTTGTCGGGAGCCTTCGCCTTCAGGCGTGCCGCCAACGCCTCGAAATCCCCCTCCGTGCCGGTCCGAAACTGCCAGTGAAAATAGACCGGCAGTGTCGTGGAACTCGCCCGGTCCCACGCAAAGGGCCGGTTGGGCTGAATCGCCTGGGGCACCAGGCCGGCACGGCGCCCTGTTTCGAAAGTCGGTACCAGAAAAGCCCAATAGGCCTTGTTCGGTTGCAACCTGCGAGGTGCAAGTAGCCGGGAGCATCCCAGCGCCGGATTTCCGGTCAGCGCAGCGGCAGTCGCACGGGGATTCGCAGAGGAGGCGGAAATGGAATTCAAATGGGTGTGAGCCCAGGCCCAGAGTTGGTCGGGCGGCGGCAATTTGGCAGCATGCTCCTTTTGAATGGAGATGAATGGCGGTAGCTCCGGGCCCTGATCCTTAGGCCCTTCAAATTCGCCCTCTTCCAGAACGATCAGCGCGACCCATGGCAGCAGCCTGTCCCCCGCGGGCGCTTGCGGCGAATACCGCCAGGGAAAGTCCTCGTCAAAGAACTCAATGGCCGCCAGGTAATTGGGTTCGAAATCGTTGGTGAGAGGACGAGGCTCCACCCGGATGATCGCCCGTGGATCGATGCCGCGAAGATCGCCCGGCCCTATAAGCCTGATGGTTCGGGAGAAAGACTCCTCGTTGGAACCGATCTTTGCCTGAATGCTTACTTCCAGTTCGCCTCGACCATCGGTCCCGCGATCGACGGCGGACGCCAATCCGGTGCGGTAGAAGGGCAAGAACGTGTAATGGGCTAAAGACTCTACCATGGCCTACACCAATTCATTCTCGGAGATAACCAGGAGCTTGCCAGCAAGGCTGGGATTCAATGCCACGGCATCCGCGTGAGCGCGTTTTGCCGTGACGTGGTTATCCAGGACCCCTATGCCCGCAATCGGCGTCAAGGTCGCCTTGTCGACCACACAGTAACCTGGGGTTACCCTCTTCACCTCGGCACCCGTCGGCAGGCTGGCAACGCGATCCTTGTAAATGCTGGATCGTGCGATTGCGGCACCGCGGAGGAGATTGGCCGCTTCCGAAGCCCGGACGTTGAACAGCAGTAATTTTGCGAGCGACTGCGGAGCGTCTTCAGCAACGGGGTCGATGACGTGGGCTTCGTATACGAGATCGCGCCGCACGGCTTTTGTGAACTCGACCAATGCGGCCCCATCCGCCCGCACCCCACTCTTGAAGCTTCGGAACGCGGGTGCCGAGATCTTTTCGTCGTTGCTCAGCTCGAAGAATTGCGCCGGGGCGAACTCGCTTTTCAGCGGCAGAACCTCCAACGCGGGAAGACTGCCGTGCTTCGTCTTCATGCCGATGATGTCGAAGAACCGTGCGCCGGCTGGCACGGCCGCGCCGAAACGCTGCAAGGTTTCGTTCAAGGGCAGCGTATGTTGATTGAATTCAAGGGTCGCCGAGGGATGGGCTAGGGTTTCATTTTCGGCGATTGAAAGCCTGGGCACCAATTGGACAACAAGCTGGCCTTGCCCCGGCCAGGTTGCGCTCCAGTTTTTCGGGTTTCTTCCCTGCTCGCGGAATCGTTCCTCGACCATCACATCCGGCACGGCGGGCGCTTCGCCGCCACCGAAGGTTTCATGAACCGGAACGTTGTGCTTTATGAGCAGATACCTGAATTTCGCTTCACCATCCACCTGCCAACGGACCGGCCCCTGCAGCCGCACGTCGAGACCGACGCTCATTATGTCCTCGCCGAACGCCATGACCGCGACCGCCCCGCCAAAAGAGGCGTCAAAGTAAAGCGGTGAAAGCTGTACGAGCACGTCATAGCCCAGGAAACCCCTGATCCCGAAGCCCGCTGCGGCGGCATATATTTCGATGCGGGCGCCGTGCTGTAAGGTATTACTGGTGACGGCATAGTAAGACTCGATCCGAAGCCGAGGATTGTCCGAAGTGGGCAAGAGATTGATCGAGACCCGCCGTGTCCCAGCGATGTCCAGATCGGAGGCCGGTACGTACTTCGGGCTAAACCCTCCTACGGTCACCGCAAAATTGGCGTTGGCTCCCCAGCGCAGGCGAGCCGCCATGTCGCCGTCGAGCGCGAACGTAAGCAGGCGGGAGTCAAAGAGACTCGAGTCGAAACGGAGGAATCGCGCAGCAAAATCGATGCTGCCCGCAAAGTTGACCTGGATGCGGAGCGGGGCTGCATCGATGCCCGGCGGGACAAGTACCTTCAGGATCCCGAGAATGGCGAACTTCGGATCGGGCACCTGGATGATGAGACCGAGCGACAATGTCATCATGCCGGTGGGTTTTCCCCAGCCCATTTCGATCATCGGCCCCACGACGAACTGGTTTTCGAGCACTGGAAAGAAACGGGAAAGATCGCTGAAGATTCGAGGAGCATCAGCCACCGGGTTCGGCGGGAACATAATGCTGGCGATCGCGTTGGTACGCACGCCGTCCTTTAATGCAGCCAGATCGGCGCTCCGATTCAGGCCCAACAGTCCGCCGACCGCGTTGATGGTAAAGCCAAACCCAATATCCAAACCTACGGGCCTGAAGTCCGCGCTAAGAATTGCCAAAAGAGAAAAGCTGGGCCGAGTATTGATAAGAACGTTGGCCGTTACACCTATCCCTAAAAGCTCAACCGAGATCGTTCCGAAATAAAGCCCTTTGTCATGGTCGATCGATAGAAACCCGCCGCCATTTAATATCCCTGCGACATCGAGATTTAGACCGGCTCCGGTCGGCGGTTTGAATGCTATTGTGGTTCCAAAAGGTATTGCACCTAAGGGATCAGCCCCCGAAACGGAGAAATCCGCCATTATGCCGATGCGTTGCACCGACGTGTCGATCACATCAAGAAACGAGCCCGTGACATCGGCAGATAACTCGATGGCGAGTTTTGAGTCAGCTTGCAGCCGTGGAGTGGCAATGAGATGCAAGGCATTGAGCTTCACGAACGGACGCTGGGCACGAATCGGGAGGGTCACCTGTAGCGCCCCGCCACCGGCAAAGGACACGCCCTTTTCGCTATCCCAACGAACCGTCAAATCAAAGGGCTGGCTATCCTGAAGGCCAGGCACTAGCGCTTCAAGGAAAGAATCGCCGTTGGATCCCAGTCGAACGAAGCACTTCTTGAAGCCAGCCTCCGCGGAGAGACCTTGTGCGACCTCGAGCTCCAGATCAAGTGCAACATCCGTTCGATAAAGCCCTATCCCACCGGGAATGGTGAGCAGCGGCACGGGTTGTGCGGAACCGTCGCCTAGGTTGAATTTCAACTTCTCGTTCGCCATTACGGGAGAACCTTAAAGCTTGGTGGATCAGTCTCAGGGGTGTTTCCCGGAGTAAAAGCAAAAAGTTTTGATGGCGGAAGCTTTGGCAATTCGAGTGAACCAAACTTGCCAGTCAAATTTACCGGATTGGGAACTTGTAAACCGAGCCCATGCTTGTGCAAGCCGACGAAAGAAAGCGTCGTCGTTCCGCCAGCGACACTTGGCACATTCGATATAGAACGCCGAGCGCTGGGTTTCAGTCCTTCAACGGTCAGGTTCCGGTTGACAAATGGACTTTCTTCAGAAAGAGGAAAGATATCGTCGTCGGGACCGATCGAAATACCTGGAAAGACTGTCCGAAGGGTTCCGAGCAGAAGCACCATACCGTCGACGAGTGGCCGCGCATTGAAATCATCCTTTCCCCATTTAAACACCCGTAGAAACGCCTCACGGGGATGTGTTAGAGCGTGGACAAGTTGTGGTAGATCGAATACGCGGACCTCCGCGTTATCAATCAATGCAGAATTGCCGGCAGCGCTCTTGACCTCTCGGCGCAGCACGCCGAGTAAAAGGAATACACCGCCTACTTTCTCGTGCGACTTGGTAATAAAGTCGTAAACAATGTAATGAAGAAGGCGCTCCGGGAATACTGCCCGGAGCGCGGCGCCGTTCGCTTGGAGACCGGATAAGGCGGTTTCAGGCGCTTTGAGAATCCCTTCAAATGCTTCCTTGATATCTTCCGCCTTCTTGCCGATACCAGCGATAACTGCCGCAGGATCGGTGAAATCAAGGCTAATTGCCGAAAGCGAATCAGCGATGCTTTTCCAATCAGCTGCGACACTTTCTAATGCGCTCGATACCGAACCTCCCGGGTCCTTAATACCGAGTTCTGCAAGCAGCTTACGGACTTCGGCTAGTACGTTGGCCTGCGGAGGAGTGAAACGCTGGCCAAAGCTAACTCCTGCATCGCGGATATTTTCCAGAATTGTCTGGAGAGTGCTTTTCCCGGTATCGGCCACATTCTGTCTCCCTTTCTTTGACGTTATTATTGAGCACTGATTTTTACCTAATTCGGCCTACACTGACCGGTGCAAATCGGCTTCAATTCTTCCCCGGATTGACGTTAAGCTATGCGGCTGACGCAAGCTGAACACGGTCGGACACCTGCCCTGAACGCCATCCTTGGCAACAATACGGATCCAATGCGTTGAGCCACGCTCTCCCCTCTGTGAAGGCGGAGGTCGATTTACCTCCTGCTAAGATAAGCTCGCGACTGGAAGCCGAATTGTGGGCGATGGTGATTGTTCAACGCGGCGTTCGCGTCGTCGTCATTCAAACGGATGATGACAACCCAATAGAAAGATGCTCTAACCGATTTCCCCAGCCCAGATGTAGACCGGACCGGGGTCCTTTCCGTTAAGCAAGGATTACAATCGGCGGAGTGGCGATTTGTCCAAAAAAGCACTACTTAGATGCCCGCCGGCACCGATAAAACATACGACTTTGACAGGGGATAGCGTATGAAATCGAGGAGGGGCAAAGGCTTCGATCGGATAGGGGAATCGTTATGGTCGTTTCGGAAGCGGATTATCTTGACGTCCTTGACCTCATTCAGGGAGCAGCGCTGGAGCCCGCCGCTTGGGAAAAGGTCCTGCGGCGGCTAGCCAGGTTAACGAATTGCATTGCCGGTGGGCTTACCATCGAGGATTGCCGAACCCGCGAAGGAAAGCCTCTTGTCTATTTTGGCTTTGACAAGAATCATGTGGAGAAAACCTTCGCATATTACTTGCCAATGAATCCCTTGTTCGAAATTGCACCGCAAATGCAGCCAGGATTCGTTGTCACGAACGGGGATGTCGTACCTGTCAAGGAGTTCCGCCGCACCGAGTTCTATGATGGTTAGGCACGTCCTCAGGGATTGTGCTGCCCAGTCACCGTGGTGCTGCATCGTCAGGATGACGTTTACTGTCCTTTGACTTTGGTTCGTGCGGATGGTGCCGGCGACGCCACCGATCACGAGCGGGCTCTGTTGGCCAGGTTAGCGCCACATCTGATGCGCGCCATGCGGGTCGGTATGCAGATTGATTCGTTGCAACATCAGAGGTCCGCGATGGAAGCGATCTTAACGCACACGGCGATTGCCGTTCTTTTGCTGGACAGAAATCAACGTATCGTTTTCGCCAACGCGGCCGCCGAAAAACTGCTGGCTTCTGGTACCTGCTTGACCACGATCAAGGGTACCGTTATGAGCCGAGAATCGCGCTCAAACCGTGAACTGAAAAAGGCGATACTCGAGGTGGTGGCACGGAAACCCGATGCCGGGGCTGAGATCAAAATCGACCGCGAACAAGGGCGGCCGTTGCTTGCCACCGTTCTTCCTCTCCCCGCCGGAAACCAGTTCTTTCTGGACCTGGAATCCCGCGCTTGCTGCGCGGTTTTCGTCTGCGACCCCGAGTCCGTTCAAGAATCGCGATCCAATCTCATCGCGCGCATTTATGGTTTGACTCCCGCTGAAACCCGCGTTTTGGATTCAATCTTATCTGGAACTGGGCTTGCCCACGCAGCCAGACAAATCGGCGTGAGTCTGACAACTGCACGTACCCATCTGCAACGGATATTTGACAAAACCGGAACCGGCCGACAGGCCGAACTCGTCAGTCTGGTGATGACTTCCACTCCGCCTTTGAATCTGCACGACCAGCCGCTTCTCTAAAAAGCCACTCAGGTAAATCATGTACCGGTTCCAGCATGCCGAGTATCCACTCGAAACCGAGCCAAAGCTAGCCAAAGGATTCCAACAGAGAATTGAGCGATTCGTTGCGCAACACTTTCAATACAAGAAAGCACGGGTTTCATTAACAGCAAAGTAATGATATGCGCAAGCATCGCCAGACTTCCTAGTACAACATAAAAGATAATGGTGTCGTCGATATCGATCACGTTTCTCAGAAGCGGATTGACGAAGGCAAGATAAAACCCATTTATGATTAACAGACCCAGGGAATTCCTTCCCATGAAACCGAGTATTGGGGACAGCTTGGTATTTACAAGCAAGTTGGCAAGCCCAATTACGGCCAGACTACCCATAGTGGCTGTCAGGAAAAACAATGGCAAATTCCCATATAGTCCAAAGATCATCAGTACTGCAAAATGGCCTGGCAATTCCGGGTTTTCACAAGAGGATTGCCATCCAAAGGTGCATCCCCCGTTGTAATGGGCAAGCCACAGCGAGATCGCAAGAAGAACAGGAGACAGTGCCGCATAGATATAGATACTGATCGAACATAACGCGAGGTAGCGACCGATCATGAAAAAAACGACGCCGGGGGCCACAGCCCTTATGTGGAATGCGTTAGGGCCCTCATAGGAAAACACAAAACTAACGATCAAAATAGCAACGATGAACCACCGAACAATTCCCGTGTATCTGAGTATTGAGTATGAGGCCAAGCGGACAACTGCAATTGCGACGAGAAACCATACGGTAATCGTGCTGAATGACTCCGCCAATGCTATGTGCTTAATCAGATAGTCTTCGACCTTAGACTTGGAAATTGCCGACGCGCCTTGGTGGATGACGGTGAAAGAAGTGCCAATCACATCCACAATATAGGCTATCAGAATCAGATAAATGGATCGGTCTGCCACCTGTTTCCAGGATTTTCCGGAAAACTGATTCGCTATCATTCCCGAAATCATGAAAAACAATGGCATATGAAAACTGTATATCGCCTGCCACTGCGCAAAGGCGATCTGCGAAAAACCGCCATCCATTCGTTTATGGAATAAAATTTGCAAAACGTGACCATAGATTACGAGAAACATACCCAGCCCACGTGCAATATCGATGCTTTCATTCCCTCCCGGACTGTTTACAAAGCAATACCTCATCGAGCGATACTCCTCGCAAGCTGGTTTATACCAAGACAATACTTTGACAGTTTACTGATTTTAGCCTGGTCACCCACACATTGTTCCCAAGGCGTTGAACGTCTCCTTCCCCCATCTAATTGCCACTGACGACATTCCGATCGATGGCGGCTTCATACACGCAAAGGACGATTGGCAGTTTCCAATAACGCCCGATGGCAAAACTGCTGCCGCTACTTCCTGGGGTTACGAGGCCTTGGGAAGGGCCGTTAGAGGGTTGAAGTAAACCTCATTCGGGGTTCTGCCGTCCAGACTCGAATGGGGTCGTCGGGTGTTGTAGAAGTCCAGGTATCGCCCGATAGATTCGCCAGCGTAGCAGACCGAATCATACGCCTTAAGGTAAACCTCCTCGTATTTCACGGTGCGCTAGAGACGCTCGACGAAGACGTTGTCGCGCCAGGCGTCCTTGCCATCCAGGCTGATCCGAATGCCCCGGCTCGTCAGCGCTTCGATGAACGCCGCGCTAGTGAACTGGGCACCTTGATCAGTATTGACGATGTCCGGACAGCCATAACGGCGGAAGGCTTCCTCCAGGGCTTCAACGCAGAAGCCGGCATCCATGGCGATCGACAGCCGATAGGCCAGGACCTTGCGGCTGGCCCAGTCGAGCACGACGCACAAGTAGACGAAGCCCTTAGCCATTGGCACGTACGTGATATCCAGAGCCCACACGAAATTCGCTCGGTCGATGGTCAGTCCGCGCAGCAGATACGGGTAGACCGGCTGGGCGGGATGCTTCCGGCTCGTCCTCGGACGCCGGTAGAGGGGCTCGATGCCCATGCGTTCCATCAGCGTGGAGACATCCTGGCGTCCGACCTGGAAGCCCTCCCGGTTCAGCATATCCCGGAGCAATCGGGCGCTCATGAAGGGATGTTCCAGATGCAATTCGTCGATCTGGCCCATGAGCTTCGGATCAGAGTCCGCCGGAGGCCGGGGCACGTAGTAAAGGCTTCCCCGACTGATGCCCAGCAGTTCGGTCTGACGAGTCACTGGTAGGTCATGGGTCTGATTGATCATCTTTTGCGCTCAGCTTTCCGGCGTTTGAGCTAAGCCGGCTAAAAAATCAATCTCTAACGCCTGCTGGCCGATCTTGGCGTGCAGGGCCTTGAGGTCTATAGTCGGTTCGGTCTTGGCGTCGCCGCCAAACACGCTGGCGGCCCGCTCCAAAAGCTGGTTTCTCCAGTCACTGATCTGATTGGGATGGACGTCGAACTCCTGGGCTAACTCGGCCAGGGTCTTCTCTCCCTTCAACGCGGCTAATGCTACCTTGGCCTTGAAGGTCGGTGAGTGGTTTCGGCGAGGTCGTTTGCTCATAAATCGCTCCAAGTCATCGGTGTTGCCCACGCCGTTAGGGAGCAGTTTATCCACTTAACCGACTGTTCAAATTTCTGAGGCCACCTCTATCCACATCCGCCAAGCCCAATTGTTTTTCGCCCCGTGGACCGTGGACAGAGTTATCCGCCCCACCACCCGGTAGCGGGACTCGCCGCCGTATTCGTACACCCAGTCCCGCACCTGGCTGATCGGGATCGGCGTGCCTCTCCAGGCATCATCGAGCTCCAGAACGCAGTGGTCCAGCATTTCCAGCCATGGATTATCCCCCGACTGATCAAATCGTTTTCGAACCCATTCGCGGAGGGCGCCGTTCCGCGGGAGTTCGCGTTTATGCGCGTGCAAAATGAAAACGCCCCGCCTTTTGAGCGGGGCGTTTCTTGAAAGGACCATCGCAGACTTTTCACACAGTCTGAAAGCCGGCCTTTAAACGGGGAGCGATCAATTCATGGTTCATTGAACCGTACAAATTGCATGAATCATCAAAATGTCCCCCGGAACGACAGCGCTGTAGAACACCGTCCAACCGTCCCCTTCCGGCGTGGGCCTGCTGGCAACGGCGCTGACCGTGCCGCCTTCGTAGTAGCCGCCGCCTGTAACGACCGGGTGAGAGGCAGGGCATTTCAGGACCTCATTGAGGTATACGCCGGGCAGGACGTTAAAGGTCTCTTTCACGAACTTGAAACCGTTGCCGCCGTCGCGAGCGCAGATTGTGGTTCCGTCCGACAGAATCTCCTGGATGGCATAGCCTTCTTCGCAAGCGCCGTTGATACGGTCCTGCTTGGTCTGTTCCAGAGTGGCCAACTGGTTTTGTAACAGGTTAAGTTGAGTATTCAGCGTGCTCAGCTCGGTTTCGTGTTCACTGGCTGTTTGGCTCAGCATGACTATCTTGGCACTTGCCTCGTCGATTTGCGCTTGCAGGGAGGCTTTCACCTGGTCCAGCTGGCTCTGCAAATCGTTTACCTGCCCCTGCAAAGCTTGAAACGGTTTGCCATTGGCGCCGGGATAGGCGTTATTGGTCTCGGCATTCACTGCGGTAGCCAGACATGCGGCTGCAACGAGGCTGGAAAGGGAAAAAGCGGTTTTCTTGATCATGGAACTGTGTCCTTTTTGTTTTGTTTATTGAATTCGTTTTATCTGGATCTGCCGGTTTGCATATCCATGACCGATGTATTGAATAAACCGTGCCAAACATGAATAACCATGAAAAATCAGATGCTTATCAGGGTTGCTGAACCGAAGAGCTTCGGATTTCACTGTTGGGGCAGCCCAACGGCTATACGCTTTAAGTTATTCATGTCGATGATTTATATGGGATCTTGTACTGTTAGCTAAAACCAACAGCGCTCGAACTCTACCGGTTCCTCGTATTTCGTCCGGATATCGGAATAAAAGAAAGTGCATTGACTTTGTCGAAAATCGCTCTTCGTGCCGAAGCAATGAACCGATAAGAAAAGGGATATCAGGCATTCGTTGCCGGGCGTGCGGCGCCCGCATTGCAACGCCAGTGGGCCCTTGCCTGCCCCACGTGACTGAATCTAACCACCCGTCCCGGTGAAGAGGCGAAGCGCCACCAGTCGATCGACGATCAAGCCGCCGATGCCGATGCAGGCAGCGGTGAGCAGGAGGGCGGCGAGAACGATGTGGGTCTCGGTTCGGGCCAGAAACCTTGAGAAACGGGGGAGGCTCATCGGGCGTTCGCCGGCGTGGTTGTCGGATGTTTTCATCTTCTGGGTAGAGGGACTATTCGCCCGGATTGCGCCGGCTTGTCAAGCGCCGGTACTCGGCGTCCAGGGCGTTTTGCGCATGTTTGACGATCGACTCTCCCGCAGTTCCGGCAGTGAAGAGGAGAAAGCCTTGAAGCTGATTCCGGTACATCAAATAGCCGAGCTCGACACTGCCGCCGCGGCGGACATAGTCGACCAGCCGGGTCACAATCGACTGACAGGCAGCGTGGAGATCGCCGAGGGGCATCTTGGTTTGATAGATAGACATCGGTGCTTTCCCTGTGGCTTGGCTAGAAATACGCCTCCTGCTCGAGGCAGCGCAGGGTGAGCTTGACCATGTTGATCAACCGATGCTTGCCGATGACGATGCTGTCCACCTGACCCCGATCGACCCACCCCTCCACCACACCCGGCGATACCCCCACCAGTTCCGCGAACTTCTCCCGGTGCATCACCTGCACGTGCGGCAGCAACAGAACTTGACGGATGGCCTGTTCGTCCATAATGTCCCCTCATTGCGTTACATTGGGAAATAACATGCTATTTGAACATGTATTTTATACATTACGGTAAATAGTACAAGTATGAGATCTATGCTTGACGAATTTGCCGCGAACGACCGAATTAAGCAGCTACGGAAGACATTAGGCCTGACGAGGGACGAATTCGCCCAGAAGACAGGAATAGGAACGAACCAGCTCAGCAATTTGGAACACAAAAAGCAGAAGGTTTACGCCTGGCATATCGAGGCGATTTCCAACGAATGGCCACAGTACGGTTATTGGCTTTGTACGGGAAAGGTCCTGCCCGATGCCGGGCAAATCAGCCCCGAAATCAAGGAATCGCAGAGATATTTGAAAGTGGCCGAGCCACCGCCGGAGAAGCGCTGACGAGAGGGAGGACAATAGCCGACCGGCGTATTTTTGGGGACATCAACTTCACCCAAATCCCCGTACAGTTCCGTGTCGATAATGTAACTCGCCGGGAAGCCATCGATTTCTGTTAGCTATGGACTACGTAAGAATCAAGGGATGCTTACGGAGCTTCTCATAACGTTTCGGAAACAGTGTCGCGTCGATCCTCCCCCTGTTCGTACCAGTAAGCAATTTTTAAGACGTTTCTCTAGCTCTCACTCTTTTGCTGTCCGTTTCGGGTTTGTCCTGGCTGAATTTGAGAAAACGGAAAAGATAAGAGATTGTTCGAGAGTTCGGCCAACATCGGGTGAATAGAAAACAGCCTCTAACTCGAAAGGAAAAGTGAGATTCGTCCGCTGTTTCCGACGTTGTCCTACGAACCAATTGTTGGATGCCGGCTAGCCATTGCCGATGCTCGATTTCTCTTCACTGCGCAGGAGGAGAACGCGACCGGCTCGGCGGATCAGCGTATCTTTGGAGTGCCCGCGATATTGCATGACGGAGCCGGCGACTGTGAGGGCGAAGTGAACGGACGCAATGGCGGATTTCCGATTCGACGAGACCTCGACTTCATCAATGTGATGCTCGTAGCCGAGCGTGGCTATACCGCCTAGGCGCGCTCCGATGTCAGCTATCCCCTGGTACATCTGTTTGTAGGCTGCGCAGGTTTCCTCTTTGTTCTGCGTGACCTCTGTTCGTTGACCGTAAACGACTGATATGCCGCGACTCTCAAAGTCGTTATCCAATAAATTGCAGAGCGCTTCTGGATTGCGGCTCAACGTCGCGTGAGTCTGCATTTGGTAGAAGGCCCTGACCTGATCGTCCGAGATCTTGCGCCCGCCGATGAAGTAATACCAGCTGACGCCGGCCAGGATTGCGATCAATAGCAACATGCGCATCTAAATCTCCGAAAAGTTGTTGATGATCCGCCTGCGGCGGTGCCAAATTAGGTTGGAAGAATGAATAAGATTGACCCAATTCACGTCGATCAATCCAGGAACCTGGCCAAGAGCCGACTAAATAAACTCACATGGCGCTCACCTTTAGGGCTCAGGCGACCGGCGGACAAATAGTTGCTAACGGCGAAAAAACCGCAGATCAAGGCAAAGGCGATGCCCAACCATTGAAGCCAATGAATCCGCCGAGTGAAGATCGCCTCAACCGCAGGGAAAAACATGCTGCTGCGACGGCTTTCAAGGAGATGATTCATCCACGCCGGCAGCAACCAATAGAACATCACAAACAGTACAAGGCCAAAGAGCACTGCACCTTTTCATGACAAACGGTTTGCAATGTGAGTCGTGTCACTCAACACTCCCCCTGACCGTGAGCGTTTGCGACGATATCGGCGACGGTAACCCATGTTTAAACGTCGTTTCGAATAATCCCAGCAGATAAGTCTAGTGACTTCGCGACTCAAAAAAGCCAGGTTTGAGTCGGAAAAGGCTGAAAATCGTGTAAGCCAGAACTTACGAATAGATAGAAAAAGGATTGGAGGCGGCATTACGGCCTTTCGGAAAGCTTCACTCTGCTCGGTAAAGTCTTCCAGCGGCAAAGGGGTAAAAGCGAACCAAGCTCAAAACTACCGCCCTGTCGTCTTATGATGCGCTCGCGCCTAGAGAATTTTCCGATCCGGTATCAGGGAGCCCGATATGTAGGTCGGCAATCCCTTCCCAATCGCAAACGGCCGTCCTGGGAAGGGCCTGGCCGGCGCTCCCGGCCAGGCCGTTTGCGATTGGAAGGGTCATCCCAGCGCTCCTGGGATGACCGTTTGCGATTGGAGCGCCAGGACGCCCCTTCCCACAAAGTCCTTCCTGATTAGCGACGAAGTTCAGTACAGGCTCACATAGTGAGCCGCTAGGGTCCTTAGACTATGGGCATCTATCACAAGAGGGGAGTCCCATGCCTATGAACCGGGTGCAATTTCAAAAGGGTTTGTCGTTGGCCGAGTTTCTGACGCAATACGGCAGTGAAGCGCAGTGCGAAGCGGCA
>NZ_JAFIBZ010000016.1:0-106670 GCF_017832375.1 Methylocaldum sp. RMAD-M
AGCGGTTCCCTGCGGAACAGGTAGTCCCGTTTGACCGGGATTTTGGGATGGTTGCCGTCGGAGAAGCCTTCGACGGTCAGCTTGGCCGGGGCTTGAATCCCGAACGTTTCTGCAATCGAAAAAGCCTGATACATCTATTGTCTCCTTTTCAGGGTTTCACCCGGCGAGAAGGCGCATGATCCCCAAGGGGACATGAGGCTCCCCTCGGGGTTGCGTGATGGAATGATCGGGTTATCCTCTCTTCTCGGATCGCAAAGAGGCCAACCCTATGATCGAGTTTGATACCTACCGCGTCGAAGACGACGGCCGCATCGTGTTCTCGGATCAGGGACTGAAGGAGCTGCGCCCCTACTTCGCTCGAGCAGGGATCGACATCCGCTCCGTTCGGACCTACCGGGATTACCTGGAGGCGCGGCGAAGAGCGTCTCCCTTCTTTCTTGATTTTCTTCGAGACCGAATTGCCAAAGGCAAGCCCAGTCTCGAACGAAGAGCGCTTCTGGCGATCGTCGATGGCGATGACGAGGTGTATGAACGAACCCTGCGTCAGTTGATGGCGCGCCAGAAGCTCAACGTTGTTTAATCGCCCGCTTCCCTGCGCGCGAGTAACTCTTCCGACATGATCAAATTGGGCAATCGCCTCAGACTGACGCCAGACGAGCTCACGAGCTTTCGAGCCATGACCGGCGTTTCTGATGGCGACTTCAACGTTTGCGAATCGGGTTTGCCCGGTTATCCTGAACTAAGGTCGTTCAAACCGGAGGCATACCGTGAAAATGAAAGTCATGAAAGGCGGCCGCGACACGCTCCTCGAAGAAGGTGTGCAAGCGGTCTTTCAATACGCCATGACCGACGACCCGGCATGGCTCGACAAAGCGCTCGCCATTGACGAGCGCCTGATCGAACGGGGCAAGCTCAGGCTTGTCGGCGGCGAAGAAAGGCCGCCAACTCCGCCCGAGCCACCAACTCCTCATCCACCCGCCTAATGGCGAGACGGATCTCCCGGCGGTAGTCCTGGTCGCGAATTTTTCGGCGGGCCTCGTACAGTTTGTCCCGGAAAGCGAACAGCTCGCCTTGGGACGCCGTTTCTAGAAACCTAAAAAAGTCTTTGGTGATGATGCTCATGGTGTGTCTCCTTCTGAAAAATCAGGGGAGACACGTCCCGCCAGGGGATGGGTCTCCCCTAGCGGGTTGCTGACTTGCCTCGTTGGAGGATCAGATGGTTGATTTGACAGTAATCGCTGGGCAACGAGAGTCACTGGAGCAGGCAGCTATCGAAGCCTTTCATCGGAACGATATGCGGCTGCTCGGGCAAATACTCGCCGCCCTGGAACCGAAGGCGCGCTTACGGCTTATCCTTTGCGATCCAGACGGGCAACCTCACGGCGCGCCTGGAGTTCCTCGCGGAGAAGGTCCGCCACCCGAGTGAGACCTCTTCTGAGGTCCTCATCGGAACTCTCCAAGACCGCATCGATCGCATCGAGTTTTTCGATCAACTCGTGATCCGTCGCTTCCATGCAAAAGCGCCGAATGATCTTGAATACTTCTTTCATCGTTGTGTCTCCTTCTGAAGAATCAGGGGAGACACGTCCCCCATCAGGGGTTGTATCCCCCCTGGATGGGTTGCATGGATGGCTCGCCGGATTATCCTGATCTGTGTCATTCAAACCGGAGGCAAACCGTGAAAATGAAAGTCATGAAAGGCGGCCGCGACGATCTTCATGAACAAGCGCTCTATGCGCTGTTCGACGGGGTACGTGGCGACCGCGAACGAATGGCGGAAGCGGAATGGTTGTATTCCCGCCTCAGCTACCGCGGTTCGCTCGGCGTCGTACCGAGCGGACCAAATCGGAGCGCGTCAGAAGTTCCTCGTCCATCAGACGAATCATCCGACGCAGATCGGACCTGATCTCCCGGCACTGCGAGGACCTGGCTTTCTCCCTGGCTTCGTCTCGGGCGGCGAAGATTTCACCGACCTTCGCGGACTCCAGCCAGAACAGAAAGTCTTTCCAAAATTGCTTATTCATCATGGTCGTATCTCCTCTGAAAAATCAGGGGAGCCACGACCCCTAGGGGAGCGGTCTCCCCTGAATGGGTTGCTGACAGGGCCTTGCGGCCGCGAACTCCGGTCTTGACGCACCCGGCTCGGAGAAGACGCGCTTCCCCGCCGCCTCGAGGCGGAACGCCTGCCCGAAGGCAGGATCGACGCCCGTCGAAACGAGCGCGTGAACAATCGGCTTTTCCGCTGGCCTCGTTCGCACGAGATCAGGGGAAAAGGGATCACGGGTGTTTGGATTGAATCCGCAGGGCGATCAGGCTTGGCTGGCCGCTCGATTGGACACGTAGGAAATGGCGAAAGGCGGCTAACCGCCTCGCGGGACGCGGGAACTGGACTTCGAAAGAAGTTCGGGAACGACGGATTGCGTCTATAGCCGTAAGGAACGATTTCCCAACGGCTGGCATCGGGCTGTTTTGTTTGAGACCCCAGCTAGGTCTGCCGCGACGGCAAGCGCCGAGACGGGTCTAATTTTTGTCTCTAAATTGATCGGCTGTCAATCAGTCCGAACTCCAGATTTTTGCCGCGATACGCCCATGGATCACGATCAAAGCTACAAATTGCTGTTTTCCCACGCCGAGATGGTGGCGGACCTGTTGCGGGGATTCGTCCGCGAGGACTGGGTGCAGCAGCTGGACTTCGATAGTCTCGAAAAGGTCAACGGCAGCTATGTGGCCGACGACCTCCGGGAGCGGGAAGACGATGTCATTTGGCGGGTGCGTTGGGGCCGGGAGTGGCTATACGTCTATCTGCTCATCGAGTTCCAATCGACGGTGGATCGCTACATGGCGGTCCGCATCCTGGTCTACCTGGGGTTGCTCTACCAGGATCTCGTCCGGACCGGACAACTTGCCGGCGAAGGGCGGTTGCCGCCGGTCTTGCCGATCGTCCTCTACAACGGCAACCCGCGTTGGAGCGCCCCCACCGATATCGCCGATCTTATCGTGCCGGTTCCGGGCGGATTGGAGACTTACCGTCCTCGGTTGAGGTATTTCCTGCTGGACGAAGGCCGCTATGCCGAGAGCGAACTCGCGCCGCTCCGAAATCTCGCCGCGGCGCTGTTTCGGTTGGAGAACAGCCGGACGCCGCAAGACGTGGAACGGATACTCGCGGCCTTGGGCACCTGGTTGCAGGCGCCGGAACAGAGCTCTCTGCGGCGGGCCTTCACGGTGTGGCTGAAACGGGTGTTTTTGCCGGGCCGGTTGCCGGGGGTAGAATTGGGCCGTATCAACGACTTGCAAGAGGTGCAGAGCATGTTGGCGGAACGCGTCACCGAGTGGACGGAAGAATGGAAACGTCAGGGCATGGAGAAGGGCTTACAGCAAGGTCGGCAAGAAGGCCGGCAAGAAGGTGAAGCAACCTTATTGCTGAGGCTTTTGGAACTTCGATTTGGTCCTTTGGAGGAAACCCATAGGGAGCGCTTGCGTCACGCCGATGCGGACACGTTGCTCCAGTGGGGCGAACGGGTGCTGACGGCGCAGGCCATCGAGGACGTGTTTGGTCTTTGATGCCGCCTCGTATCCGCTGAATCGCGCGCTGAGCGGAAAGCTTCTTGGGACGCTTGCGCAACCCTGCGAAACGGTGAGTGTTCTTTTCCACTTTGGAGCGGCGGACCTCCGGTTATTTCTTCCGTGTTCCGCCGAGTAGGCGGCTTAGAAGTCAGTTCCCAGCATGCTGCGCAAGGCAACCGGATGTTCCGCCGAGGTCACGAGACTGACGAGGCCGCTGAGCAGGCTGGAAACCGCAGTGTGCAGCTTCCCGAGGCTCGTCAGAAGATTTTCCGGCGGCGTGTAATCCAGGGACGTATCTAGACTCAGGACGTTTTCCGCCACGTGCCGAACATCGCCAAATCCGTCGATCAGCCCTAGCGTCCTACCCTCTTCCCCCGACCAAAACATCCCGGTGAAGAGATTGGGATCATCCGTCAGCCGCTCACCTCGGCCTTCCTTCACAACACCGATGAATTGCCGGTGAATCGTGTCGAGCGTCGCGCGAATTTGGGCCAAGGCTTCAGGTTCGGGCTCGGTAAACATGTCCATGATCCCTTTGTATTTCCCCGCGGTATACAGCCTTCGCTCGATGCCGAGCTTTTCCATCAGCCCGGTAAACCCGAACGAATCCATCCGTACGCCGATCGAGCCCACGACACTTGCCCGGCTGGCGTAAATTTGATCGGCCGCCACTGCGATGTAGTAGGCGGCGGACGCGCCAACATCGTCGATAATCGCAATAATTGTTTTTTCCGGATGTTTAGCCTTGAGAGCTTTAATCTCGTCGTAAACCATGCCGGCTTGGACCGGGCTGCCGCCCGGGCTGTTGATCTCGAGAATGACCGCCTTCGCAGACTCGTTCGAAAACGCCCGGCGAATACCTTGGATGATCCGGTCGGCGTTGGCTCCGGACTCGGCTGAAATCTCCCCCATGATTTTGATCACTGCGGCATGGGGACTGTGCTGCGCTTTGAACGTCTGCCAGCCTGAAAAGGCGGTCATTACCAACATCAACGCCACAAAGCTGTACGACAGCGCCTTGAAGGCGAAACGCCACCGCCGGGACCGGCGCCATTCCTTCAGGTTTTCTTCAACAATTCGTAGCAGAGCCTCACGCGCCCAGCCGTCATCCGATGCATTTTGGTTCTTCGGGGTGAAGTTGGTCGGGTCGGTCATCGCGGGCTCCGTCAATTTGCCTGGTTCTTGGATTGGTTTTCGGGCTCGATGAAATACAGCGTCTCGCCCCGGTGGAAGATGACGGGATACGGCCGTTCGTTCGTGGGCGCGCTGTAGATGTACACCCAGTCGGGGAGAGCGGCGCTCATGCGTTGAAGATGGGGGGCTTTGCCAATGGCTATCCTTTCCTCTGGTTTATCATGAACATCTCTCAACGGATGAAATAACCACGCGCCGGCAAAAGCCTCCACAAAGTAAGCGGCCTTACCACCGATCCACTCCGGCGACTTTGACAGCGGTCTGAGCGATTCCAGCTTAAGCGGACGCGTGTAACAGCGTTGTCGTTGGCCATCACATTCACCACCTTCAATGACATGATTTGTCTCAACGGTATCGCTTATCAGTCCGGGGTATCGTTCGGTCTCCGTTCGGACAAACCGGTACGGCTCTGGCAACGTTTTCATGTAGGTATCGAAGAGCAGAGCGCTTAACTTTGCTGCCGCCGCTTCTTGATTTAGCGCCTCGCTTGCCGGCATCCAGACCCAAATATGATTTTCGAGGACCGGATGTTTTCGGGGTGCCGATGTGAGCACACTCAAAATCGACATCGCGCCGGCGCCGGCGAGTGAAAAACCAGGCGGCGCGATCCCGGCGCCCGTTAACTTGCGAACTCCTGTAGCAAGGCCTGCGGCATGAAGGAGCTCCCGACCGGCGGCGCCGGAGTCCGTGCCCTTCAACGCCGCGGCCAATTGAGCGCGCGGCACGTCGTTGAGCGGCTCGGGTTTTCCGGTATAGACGTTGGGGCTGGTCAGGCCGGTTGCGAGCGCGATCTGCAAAGCGAGGCTGTATTTCGGATCGCGTTCGTAAAAGTCGACCGGATGAAACCGGCCGAACATCGCGCATCCGGCATTTGCTAAAGACAAACCGATCAAGATGGCTCCCCGTAAAAACAACCTTTCCACTGTCGTTCTCCTTCTATCGATTGAAATTCACTTTGCCCCCAGGGTTCGGAAACACACGTCACTTTGGCCCCAAGGCCCAGCCTTGTTCCTCGGCCTCGCGGCGGATCGCCGGCACGTCGAGCCCGTCAAGCCGGGTTCGGTTGCGGTCCAGCGTATTCTGGCGCGTGCCGTCGACGTTGAGCCGGCTGCCCGCGCCCGTCAGCCGATCCAGGTTCAGTTTCGCGGCGGCGCTCGCCGCGTCCGGCAGATGGCCCGTGGCTGCCAGGATGGCCAGCCATTCGTCGAGGTTGACCTTGGACCAGTCGACATACTGCAATTTCTCGACCGGAATGCCGCTGCAATCGGGTTCCTCCTTCTTGCCGAAGCTCATGCCGAGTTGGGGGCGGATCTGTTCCTGCAGGATCCTCGCGAGCGGCGACGCGAAGCAACAGTAGCTCTCCTTGTGCAGGAAACAGACGCCGAACTCATTCGTCTCCTCGCAATACGTGCCCAGGTAGGTACAGCTCTTCAGCTCCTTCCTAGCCACCAACTCATACTCCGACTGCTCGCACTCGAAGACGATCTGGACGACGATGACCACGATCATGTAGATGGTGTAGGCCATCATGATCATGTTCAGCGCAGTGCCAACATAGGCGCCGCCGCCGCCGAGTTGCAGCGTGCCCCCCGAATTGGAGGCGAGTTGACCGGACGGCGTGAAAGCTGATTGAGCCCCGTTTGTCGTGGCATAGCTGAACAGAAGGTTTCCCGCCGCCCCCCCGAACGTCTGCCCCACCCAGGTTGCCACCTCCTTCATCAGCATCGTCTGGAACTGGCTGATCAGCCCCTCCTTCGCCACCGTGCTCGCCGCGGCCTCGGTCGATCCGGTGATCGCGTTCACTGCCTGGTCGTAGAATCCGGCGACCGTGTCCCAGACGCTGACGACGGGTTTTCGAAGTTCCTCCCACGCGCCCAGCGTCCTATTCGCTTTGTGGAGCCTCACGATCGCGCTGTCTAGCTGCCCGACGGCGAACAACAGATCGATATAGTCGCCGAGGTCGGTCGAGGTCGGCGCGTTGCAACAATCGACCAGCGTGACCAGTCCGCCCGCGATCTTGCACGCGCGCGCCTCGCCCTTGAAGACCCGGCAGGTCGTGAACTCGAAGCCCTGCCCTTCCTGCTCGTTGATCACGGTCTCGCACACCGTGTCCATGGCCATTTGCTGCGATGCCTGAAGGGCGGCCACCGCCCGCACGAAATCCTGACTTTGGGTCCGGTCCACGGTGACGCAGTCCTCGCCCATGCAGCGGATCGGACCGGCGCAGGTCTGCTTGCTGGCGCTTCGGAGCGTCGGAATGGGTTGCGTCGTGCCGCAGTCGTAGAGGTCGCTGGACCGCCAGCAGGCGCCCGAGGCTCCCCCTTGCGCGCCGTCCACGCACTCCGAACGGATGAACGCGCAGCCTTCGGCTTCGAGAGCCTCGCAGGATTGTCCGCCCTCCTCGCCCGGCGTCAGGCAGTGTTCGCCCGCGCTGTCGGTCCAGCAGGACCCGACACCGCCGGTGAAATCGCACTCGGCGTCGATCGAGACGGCGCCGCAGGTCTTGCCGAGTTGCGGGAACAACGGCTCCGGCAGGTCCGATTCGCAAATCCGCACGCCATTGTATTCGAAACACTTTTGCTGAAGCGCTGCGTTGTACATCCCAGGATCTTGGGTACAGCTCACGCTGGTGTTCCGGCACAGGTTGTCCTGAACCGCGCTCACTAGCTCCGGACATTTCGCATTCGACCAGAGCCACTCGACCTTCTCGATGCGCTCGACGCTGAAATACAGCTTCGCGGCCATCACCCAATTTTCGCCGCCGACGTCGTGTTGCCAAAACGTGCCCACCAGGCCGTTTTCGCAGGACGGCATCTGCGCAATGCCCTGCGAGACCGAATCGTCGACCTGATAACCGCCGTCGTTGCTCCAAAGACCGGAATCCAGCCAGCCCACGGTCTTGACATGGCGAATCCGGTAAGGCGCCGAGCCGTCGCAGATGGTCGCGTAATCGAGTTTTGGTACGACGATGCTGCCGCCTGCACCGATATCGCTCCACCAGGTGCCTGTGCCGTTTTTCAAATCGAAGCTAAAGGAAACGTTGTGCTTGCCAATCGTGCCGAGCTTCACCTCGACCGTGTCCTGGGAAACGGTGTACTGCCGGGTCGCGGTGCAGGCGGACGGCGGACTCGGCACACGGACACAGGTCTTGTAGTCGGGCAAGCGAGCCTCGAATTCATCGTCCGTGAAGACCGTGGAGGCCGTGCAATCGGCGAACGTTTTCGCGAACAGGTCATGGTGGTCGAGCACATCGTCGGTCTTGGTCCAGACCGGATCGTTCCTGAGGTCCGGATGGGCGCGGTGGGCGGCGTCGATCACGGTCCGGTACGCTTCGCCGGTCTGGGTCGCTTCGGTCTTGAGCGCCGTTTGGGCATCGAGGCCCGCCGCAACGGTGCCGGCGTTGTCCCCGTACAGCCCGGTAAAATCGCTCAGGTTGCCCTGATCCGCATCGGGAAAGAGATCCTTGACCTGGAGTGACGACTCGTGCGCAGTGCCCGGATTTAAGGTCAGCGTGCCATTAGCTTCGTTCAGATCCGGAAAGTGGAAGGCCTCGACCGCCGAACGGCCGGCCGTCTGGCCCTGACTCGCTGCCTCATCGAACGCATCGCCATAAGCGAGGCCAAACGGCGTCCAGGCGACCGCGATATTGAGCACGGCGACGAGGGGCCAAGTGAAGACGGGATGGCGGCGGACCCAGGCTGGCGTCATGGTTCAGATCCCCGCACAGCAGTCCTGCCAGCGCCACAGGAGATAGACATGATCTTCGCCGGGCCCGGGATAGGTTCGGCCCACGCCCCACCGGAAGGTGCTTTCGCCGATCGCGTGCGTGCGGTCCGTCTCGGCCACCGGATAGAAAAGACTCATCCGGTACTGGTTCTTCGGCATGAACGGGTAGATGTTGCCGCCGCACAAGGCGTCGTTGCCGACCGTCTTCCACGCCAGCCCGCGCCGATGCAGGGCCGCCGTGGCGCGGGTCGCGAGCAGGCTGGAAATCCGCGGATCGGTGCCGGCCGAGGTGTAGGCCACCCCGGATAAGGGGTACATGTGACCCCAGGTGCCGGCACACCAGAACATCGCATCGATCGGGTGGCCGGCGGTGGCCGCGACGCCATCGACCGCGCAGGCCGCGACCGCGATGGGATTCGCGAAGAGGACGGCTTCGGGGTTGGTGAAGAAAGCCAGTTCGTCGTTGCTCCAGGTGGGATCGAGCTCCGAAACATACAAGAGGTCGAAATCGCGATAGCCGTCGGCATTGCAGCGGTCGTCCCAGAATAGATCGAGCAGGATGTAGAGCGGGAAGGCGTAATAGTGATAGTTGTAAAAGGAGGTTTCGCTGGCGTCATACTCCGCGTGGCCCGCCGTCCCCAGAAGCCGAAGGCGCGAGACTGCGGATTCGTTCAGTACCGCCCCGCCCAGAGCCGGCGCGCACCAGGGATTCCGAACGATCTCGATCAGCCGGGCGGGACTCCAGAGTCCCAAGGTCAGGCCGAGTTCCGGGATCCCGGTCGGCGAATCGCAGGCACAGAGGATCTTGTCGGTGACGCCGTCCGGCACCTCGCCGTCTCCCCAGGCCCCGCCGGCGATCCGGATCGGAAAGAGGCACCCCCAACAGATGTCGGTGATCAACTTGCCGGACCAGACCTCCGCATCGGGACACAGGGGATCCAAGGCTTTCCCCTCCCCCTCCTCGGCTGCCGACACCTTGGCATTGGCCAGCGACAGACCGGTTATCAGCAGTACGAGGACCAAGGTTTTAACCCGGCTTTGGATAAAAGCGGACCCGTTCACGACGGCTCTCCTTCTCGCGCGTCCGGACTCGCCGCCCGAATCTCCCAAATCCGAACCCTCTTGCCCTCCGCCTCGACGACCGCGGGCACGCGCTCCAGCTGAAAACGGCTTCGGACCTCCGGGGTTAGCAGGTAAACCGGGTTCTCCAGCCGTCGTTCGAGTGCGGCCAGAGCGTTCCAGCCGTCCTCACGTTCAAGGCGGGTCGTGATATAAACCACGCGTTTCCCGTCGGTCTCCTGTCCGAGCCGGGCCGCGGTTTCGACCTGATCGGGCCGCGTGCCGTCGAAGACCACCAGCCGCAGGGTAAAGGGTCGCTTGTCCAGAGGATTGACGGTCTCGCCGGCGCGCACCACGACCGTACCGTCTGGCGCGATCAGATCGCGCGGCGCGGTCACGGTGAGATCGATCGAGCGGTCCCGGTTTTCCGTCGTTTCCGGCAATTCGACGAACCGGGCTCGGTCCCAGAACCGGGTCAGCGCCTGCCGTTTCTTGTCGTGCCAATCGATCGCGGCCAAACGGCGTTGCATCTCCTCGATGAGATCGATTTCCGCCACCTCAAGGACTGGCCCCTGCGCGCCGAGGTCGCCCTGGCGGCCCGCCGCCAGTTGCCGCCGGAACCCGTCGATTCCGGTCACACCCCGGACGCGAGCCAGGACTCGCCCCCCGTCTTCGAGCATCATGACGGGAACCGCGGTCACGTCGTGGGTCCGAAAGCGGTGGGGATCGAGACCGACGTTCGGGGCGGGCTCGATGTCTTTCAACAGGTCCCGGAGTTCGGCGACGAAGGTCGGGATCTTCTGCCCCGGGCGGGGGCCGCGGAACACGATCAGGACATCGGATTGCCCCGCCGCCGCCTCGAACACGTCCTTGAGCGCGTCACGTCCTAACGCAGACGAAACGTAGATCACGATGTGCCGTCCGACTGAGCCGTCCCCGTCCGGCAGAGGCGCGCCGACACCCGGCAGGTCCGGTTTCGGCGTGGCGTCCATCGTTTCCCGCGCCTGACGTTCGGCCTTCTCCCGGTGGGGATTCTCGTCAAGCCACGCTGGCCGTTGCGTCTTGCGGGTAGCGTCGAGAATGGCGCGTGAGCGCGTCAGCCAGTCTTCCTCGGCCCATCCCCCCGAGGCGTACTGGGCGGCAAGCACCAGGGCAACCACTCGGTCAAAAGAGCGCATAAACCCGCCCGATGATCTGCCGGTCGTACACATGCCCCCAGTAGCGGGAATCGAAGCTCTTCGGGGTCGTGCCGGTCACCCAATAGGCGCCCGGCGGCACGGTCTCCTCGCGCCGGAAGGCGGCCGGCGCCTTTTTCAGCTTGTCGGACAGAGGCAACCCGCGGGCGATTTCCGCGCCATTCACCGTCGTCCGGACCTCGTCCACCCGAACCCGATCGCCGCTGACGCCCGCCACAAGCTTGACGATGGTGCGCCCGTCCTCGAAATAGGGCGCCATGCGCTCGGCGCGGAACGCGACCAGATCGCCGCGCCAGATGTTCTGGTCGTAGGTGTCGATCAGGACGATCCGGGCGCCGTCGAGGCAGGTATCCTTTTGCGCGTCGATGCCAAGGCGGAACCGGTGCCCCAGGTAATACTCGGCCGCAAGAATCAGCGCGAGCAGCGGCAGCGCCCGTCCCAGGAAGGCGCGTAACGGCACGCGCCGGCGCGCGGGTGCGGTGTGAAGCGGTAAAGCGTCAGTTCGGTGGTCGAACATATAAGTCCTCCGGGGCGGCCAGAACGGCGGTGGCGTCGATGATGAGGTAACCGGCGGCTCCCAGGCGCGAGGCTTGCTCGCGCAAGGCGGCGACGGTACGGTGAATCTCGGCTTCGGAAGCCGACGGCGGAAGCGACTTGATGACGGCCGCGCGGTCGAGGACGAAAACCGGGGTGGTCAGCGCCAGGCGCTCCAGCGGTTCGGTGAGCGCCTGGCGCACGGTCAGGGTGCCGGCCAGCGCGCCGCACACGGCGGCGATCACGACCATCGCCAGCATCCAGGTAACCTTACGCGGCATGGGCGTGCTCCCGCGTGTCCCGCGCTTCGAGGACCCGGCGGATGGCGTCGTCGAGGTTCAGCCCCTGGCGCCGGTATTCGCGGAGCGCCTGCACGTCCTGCGGCTTGGTGGAGAACAGGATGCGCTTGAAGGGATCGACGATCAGCCGGCCAATGCCGGAGCCCATTTCGGTGAGAAAGAAGATCTCCGAATAGGCGCCCGGCAGCGTGTGCACCGTCTTCAGGAGTTCATAGCCGCCCTCGCTCAACGGCAGGCGGCGGTCCTGCCTCAATTGGTCGATGACCTCCGCCTTCTGACCCAAGAGGTACATGTTGGCCGAATTTTCGACGATGGCCCGTCCCGCGGGATTCCGGTACAGGTCGTTGACGGACTGGGTGATGGTGATCGCGGCGCCGCCGTATTTCCGGAACCGCCGGTAGCCGTGCTCCATGAACTTGGAAACGTCCCCCTCGGTCAGGAGGTCCCAGGCCTCGTCGATGATGACGATCTTCGGCCGGGCGCGCTCGCCCAAGAACATCGTCTGCTGGATCTGATAAATGAGCTGCAGGAGGACCACCTGCTGCAAGTGTTTCCGGCCCTTGAGCTCCTCCAGTTCCAGCACGGTGAAATCGTTCCGAAACCGGGCGGTGTTGGGTCCGTTGAAATAGCGGCCGTACTCGCCATGGGCCGTGAACGGGAACAGCTGCATCCCGATGTCGACGACGCGCTGGTCGGTCTCCGCGCAGAGACGGTCCGCCACGTCGTCCACGCTCATCGCCCGGCCCTTTTCGGTCCAGAGATCCTTGAGCACGCGCTTGAGACTCGCGGTCTGGAAGTCGGTCAGCTTTTCGGTGGGCGCCGCCATCGCCGTGACGAGGCCCGCGACCATGTCCGCCTCTTCCGCCCAATTCTGGATGAGCGGGAACGGATTCAGGCCGATCACGGCCTCGTGCGTGAACTGGATGAAATCGCCGTCGAGCATTTCGGCCAGGTTCTCGTAGGACCGGCCGACGTCGATGACCCAGACCTGGGCGCCTTCGGCGAGATAATTGGCGATGATCTCGTTGGTCAGGAACGACTTGCCCTTGCCCGATTCCGCAGCGATGCAGAGGTTGTAGTTGCCGGTGGTGTCGAACAGCGACACGCTCATCTGCTCCCCGTTCCGGGAGATGAAATTGAGGGTGGGCGTCCCGGTGCCCTGCCAATCGCCGAACAGGGGCAAAAGCGGAATGGCGTGGCGGGTCGCCAGCGTCCGGTAGCGTTGGAGCGAAGCGATCGCCGCGCGCTCGGCGCCGAACGGCAGGCAGTTCAGAAACAACGGCAAGGCGAAATACTTGTCCTCCAGCAATTGGAAGCCCAGCTCCCGAAAGTACACCCGCGCATTGGACACCGCCTGCGCCTCCTCGGCCTCATTGCAAAAGAGCGCGAGGCCGAAATAGGCGCGGATCGGCCGGTCGCCGTCGGCGAAGGCCTCGAACAGAATGTCGAAGTTTTGCTTCCGCTGTTGCAGCACCGGTAGAAACCGAGCGATCGGTGTCGCGGCCTGATTGGTGATGAATTGGCGGACGCTCTCGAGCCGCGCGCGGGTGCTTTCCGCATCCGGATAGTGCAGCGTGACCGTGATCAGCACGTTTTGCCGGATGCCGCGCGTGCCCGACAGGAGGTCGCCCAAATAGCTCTTGGCGCCGCCGAAATACATCTGATCGGGGGTCCGTTTGACCGACAGCATCTTGACCCGTTTCCGCCCGAGCCAGAGACCCCGCTCGTCCGTGCGGAGGTCGGTGTCGTAGTCGAACAATTGATCGCGGATGAGTTGCCGGATATCGCACTCGGGGATGATCCGGTCCTTCCAGCCGGCCTGGTCGCCCCAATTGAGGATCGTCGAGAGCGTCCGGACGTAGAGATCGTTGCCGAGCGCCTCGGGTAGGAGGCCGATGGTCGCAAGCGACTGTTCCGTCGCCATCCTGAGTTCCGCCGCGCGGGCCAGATCCTGCAGGCTCGGCCTGGGGGCCACGATGGGGAGCTTGACGGCGACGATCACCTGGGTGCGGCGAAGGCGCGCGCCGGACACCGTTTCCGGCGGGACCTCGGTTCCGTTCCGGAGAAACTCGACGGCGGCCTCGGTCATGGCCTGATAGGTCGCTTGCGTCTGCCGGAGACGGCGTGCCTTCATCACCGCGAGGGACTCCTCGATGTCGGGCGAGGTCCAGAGACTGACCTGGAGGAGCGTATCGGTGGGCCAATCCTGGTTCAGCAGAACATTGACGCGGGACGGCAGATTCGGGTCGGCGCCGGTCAGGGGCCGGCAGAGGAATCCGAAACTCAAGGACTGATCCGCGTGGAGAAACAGTTTCTCGTCGGGATCGTAGGCCAGGGTGGTGAAGAGCTCATCCACCCGGTGGACTTTGGGAATTTTCATGGCGTCTCCGTTGGCATATGGTGGCCGTTGTCACGCGTGGACGGCGGCGATGTCAGCTGGATCGTATAGGGCTTGAGGGCAACCACCCTGGCCCGGTTTCCTTTCACCAACTGACGGGCACGCGCCGGATGGCACGGCTTTAACGGCTGTCCGTTCCGGTCGATGACCTGTACCGTGGACATACGATTCGATCCTGTCGCGTTCTCGAAGGGCCCGGCGCACGCCCAAGCGCGCGCCGGAGCCGTTTTCAGCAATGCACCTCCTGACGGTTTAAATGACCGCCGTCACGATGTTGTCGATGATAGTCGGGGTCGCGAACAGGCCGACGCCGCTCGCCACGCCCATGACGAATCCCATGATGCTGCCGCGAACCACCCCGGCCACCAGACCGACGATGACGAAGCAGATCGCGATGACCCGGCCGAGAATGCCGGAGACCCAGCCGGTCAGAGTGGCGTAGATGTCGTTGAACTCGGCGCCGCCGGCCCCGGCCATGGCCTCGGGCGCGAGGAGGACGAGGAACGGGGCGACGAGGGTCAGTAGCGCCACCGTGGTCGTGTGTCGCCGAGGCGGCGTGGCGCTCGGCCGGAACCCCTGGATCGGGTCGCGAACCGTTTTGGGCTTGGATCCTCCGAACAGCTTCCCGATCCAGCCCGACACCTTCTTTCGAATGCACAGCATTCGATTGCACATGACGTTCATAAGTAACTCCGTGGATATCGAAAGGCGGTTGCCCGCCGATCCTCGGGAATCGCTTCCCGGTCGGTGAGGCGGTTGCCCGCCGGTCCTCGGAGCGTGTGTGACCCCGGTGGCTTGCGCGGTTGCCCGCAGGCCTCGGCCCCCCGGTTCAGGTCACTTAAACCCTGAACCGAGGCGCTGGTGTTGTTCGCCTAGTCGTCGTCGGTATCGGCCGAAGGTACGAAGACGCCGGTGCCCGCCGCAGATTTTCGCGGCGACGTTTCCGTCGGGCGCTGTTCGACCTGAAGGGGAGCCAGCGACGGCGCGACCGCCGGCGCCGCCGGGCCGATCATCCAGCGGCGCGGCTCGAGTTCCGTGTAGATGTAGCTCGACACCATCAGATCGCCCTCGGCGTCCTCCCACGGAGCGATCCAGACCCGCATGACGCGGGACGGGGTCCGGATCGGCGTCGGGTCGTCGATCTTCGGGTACGGAGCCCGCGCCCATCGCGCCGGAGCCACGTCGGCGAGCGCGGCACGCACTTCCTTTCCTTTCTTTCGGGCATCGCCCGATGACGGCGGCGAAACCGAATGGTTCGAGGCCTTATAGGCGTCGGTGGTGGACAGACAGACGGGATCGTTCGGCATGCCCTTGCAGCCATACTTGGCGGCGCAACCGCTCAGCGCCACCGCGATGGCGACGAGTGCGAGCCGTCTCATGAGCGGCCCCCTTTGACGTTCGGTAAGGCCCGTTCAACGCGCGCGGCCGCCTCCCCGGCCAGCCAACCGGCCAGGTCGTCCGGCGCTCCCTTGAACGTGCGCCCGTCCGGCGCGATCAGGAACGGTACCGCGTCGATCCCGAACAGGTGCGCCGTTACCAATGCTTTCTGCATCGGCGTGCGATCGCAGTCCGGGCCTACCTCGGCCGGAATCCCGTCGTAGCGCTGATGCATCAGCGCATCGCGTGCCTGATCCCTGGCCCCGGTTTGCAGGAGGCAACCGAGTCTGACCACCAGGCTTTGCGATTCCGCCCCCAGGACCGGCACGGAAACCAGCTGGAACGTGTAACGGTCCTTGAGGGCCTCCATCTGATGCTGCACCTTGGCGCAGTACGGGCAGCGCGGATCGACGAACACCACCGCCTGTTCCCGGCCGGTGCCGTAGGTCACGGGTCCCAGATCGTCGAGCTTCAGTTTCATCCGGGCGAGATCGATGCGGTTCGCGATCCGGTCCACATCCTCCAGGGTCTCGATCTTGACCTGGTTCCACACGTCGGTGACGGTGCCCTGGAACACGAACCGGCCGTTCGGCGACAGAAAGAACGTCCGGTCGCCGGATTTGACCATCTGGAGCCCCGAGATGGGCAACGCCTTCAGGCCGTCGATCTTGACATTCAGGAGGTCCACCGCCGGCAAGGCCGCCGTCATCGGCAGACCGTCGCCGGCGGCCGCCGGCCCGCTCAGAGCGCCGAGCACCGGAAGAAGAGACAGGGTCGATCGGAGGGATGTCGAAGTCATGAGCAAATCCTCGTTGTTGGCGTCAGATTAACGGGTTGCGGCTGTCCCGGCGCTGCAAAAAATGGCCAAAACACGCACTTTGGTTCGGCAATTCGGCACCCAAAACCATACGGTACAGATGAATGTCCCCTTCGGCCGGTGTGCCGCAGTGCATGCGCAGCATCCGTGCGACGGCTGCCGAATAGTAGTTCCTGAAGCCGAAGCGGAACCCCATGATGGCCGTCATGGGGATGACTATTACCGACACCGCGACGGCAGCGTCTAGAAGCGAGCGCATAGCCGAGGCGATCGTGGCCGGATCGGCTTTGTGAACCTCCCGCACGATCTCGACGGACGATTCCGGTGGGGAAAGCGCCATGCCGGCTGCCATCCAGAACGCCAGACCAGGCACCACGATGACCAGCTTGCCGAGCGCGACCAAGACCATGTGACCGAAGTTAAGCAACTGCGCCACCGCGTTTCGGTAGTCTCGGAAAGCGGACCGCTGCATCGCGGCGTACTGCGCATCGGTCACGGTGCCGATCTTCACGCCGTTCATCAACACGTCCCAGGTCAGGGTGTTGCCGGCGGCAATGCGTCGGGCATAGGCCGCGCTCTGCTGATCCAGCCAATAGTTGAGGCCCACGCTGGCCGCCGCCGTCAATGCTGAGATGGTCAACAGATCCAGCCACCCGCGATCAGCCCTCCAAAAAAACGAGAACATCAGAACGGCGACGACCGCTAGCATGGTGGTCAGCGCCCAGCGTTTGAAGTTGTACATGCATGGATACTCCGTGTTTGTTTAGCCAAAACGGCTTTCGGGGTCGGCGGCGACTCAACTCAATGATTCAGCTTCAAAGTCGTGCCTTTCTGCACGATGAAGCTGACCTTGCGGCTCGCGTCGACCTCGATGACCGGAAACAGGTTCTCGGCCAAGTCCATGTAGTAGTGCGCCAGCCGGTCCATCGCGTAGCCCGCGCCCCGGAGCGCCCCGCCTTCCATCGCCTGCTGGCTGAAGGCGCGCTGGAACGGGGCGGCGCCGCCGGTCAAACCCGCGCCGCCGGTCAAAATGACCGGGATCTGATTGCGGCCGAAGGCGTCGGAAAAGCCCCTCAGGAAGCCCGCGGCCAGGGCGTTCGCGAGGAGCTGGCCGCGCTTTTCGACCACGCGCCCGCGGATGCCGGTCTTGCCGTCCTCGCCGGTGGCGTAGGCGTCGAGCGGCACTTCGATCACGCCGCCGTCGTCGCGGACGCAGGAGAAGGTTTCGCTCCGGATGTACGCCCGCTCCGCGCTGAGATCGCCGTAGCCCGCCGACACCAGAAAGCACTCCCGAACGTCGGCCCGGAAGCGGTTCGGCAGAATGGCCTCCTGCTTCACCCGTACCAGAACCGGCATCGGCTGCTTCTGCGCCTTCCGGCCGGTCGGCGCATCCATGCCGTTGAGGAGCACGCCGCTCAGAATGCTGCCGGCGGGGATGAACACCGGCGGATGCTGAACGGAGGGCGTCGGCAGGGCGTTGGAGGCGGTCGCTAGGGTATCGTCCTTGATCACCCGGATCTGGAGCGGCGCGGCCGGCGCATTCTGGACCGGCCGTCCGGTGGACGCCCCGGCGCCGTACGCGGGTCCCGCCGGCGCGCGCGACGCCTGCTCGAACACGGCATTGAGATCGTCGCGATCGCCCGGACCCCGGCTCGGACGGGCCGGCCGCTGGGGCCGTTTTTCCGAAGCCGTGCCTTCGGCGCTTCCCGGCGGGTTGCGGAGGGCATCGACCTCGGCGGCGAGCGCTTTCATCCGCTCTTCATAGGCTTGGCGCTCCGCGGTCGTGTAGCGCTTGAACCGCTCCTCGTCGGACAGACGCTGGGATTTCTGCTGCTCCTCGATGGTCTGGAGTTTTTGGCGGAATTCCGCAAACTGCCGCGACTGCTCCCGCAACTGCGCGGCCAGCCCGTCGAGGCCCAGGGCGCGGGGATCGGTGTCGGTGAGGATGTGTTTGACCACCGCCTGCTTGTTGACCGGCTGGGCCACCTCGGGCGCCAGCAGGGCGAGTCCCACCACGCCCGTGAGGCCGGCGGCCGCGAACCCCGCGACCGCGAGGTTGCGTTTGGCTTCCGGCGTCAAGGCCGCCCACCAACCTTGCACGAGCCCCCTCATGGCATCGCTCCGTCCGTCAGCAGGGACGGCCGCGCCGCGGTTTCCTCATCCGGCGCCCGCCGTCGCGCGATATAGAGCTCGGTGGCCTCGCCCGGCGCGAGAACCACCCTCGGCCAGGCCGCCACCGCCAGGACGCCGCCGTCGAGATCGGCGCAGGTCCGCTCGTCGATCTCGATCGTCTCGCGTCCCCGGTTGCTGGCGACGCCCACCAGGATCACCAGGTCGCGGCCTTCCAGGGCCTGGCCGGTCCGGGTCTCGAGCGCCGGCTGGCCGCACCGGATCGTCTCCGAGCGGTCCGGCGCCCTGAGGTCGAACCCGCGCGGCGTCCGTTGCAGCCCGAGTTCGCGAAAGATCGCTTTCAGCCGGGCCACGTACGCCGGCGGATCGGCTCCGGCCGAACCGGCCCCGGATTGCGCCTGGCGCTGCAGCTGGCCCAGGGTCTTGTACGCGTCCGGATCGAGGCCGAGGCGGATTTCCCGCGCGGGGATCCGTTTCGGGATCAGGGTCAGCGACAGCGCAAATTCGGGGTTGTCACCCGGCGTCAGATAGAGGGTCACCGGCGTCTCGTCGGCGGGCGCGACATACACGACCCGGCCCTTGGTTTGGGTCTGCGCATTGGAGACGGTCGTCACCACCGGGTGCTCGAACGGCGTGACGATCCGGTTCAGATGACCGAGCGCGACCGGCAGCAATTCATTGACGCCGGGCGACACCCGCACGGTCTCCGGCGTCAGCGTCGCCGGTTCCTCGGTCTCGGCGTGACGGACGGCGTCTTGCAGCGCCCTTGCCGATACCGGCAGGAGCTCCACCGCCTGGGCGGGGTCCGGTTCGGCGCGGAGCGGCAGGGACAGGCTCGCCAGGAGGGCGAACGCGAGGCGGTTTAGGTTTCGCGTCTTGGCGCTCATGACTTGCCCTCTGTGTTCGACGTCGCTTTCAAGCGTTGCAGGGTCTTCGGCTCGTCCGGGTAGACGTCGATGTAGTCCAGCCGAGGCCGGTAGTTCTTGATGCTGAGCACGAATTCGTAGGTGCGCCGGCGGACGTCCGGATGGCTATTCGGTCCCTGGCTAGTCAGTTCGCCGGAGACGAACACCTTGTTGGTCTCTTCCTCGAACAACACCTGGCGCGGCCGAAAGCTGATCGTCACCCGGTCCATCTGGATCGCCTTGATCTGCTCGGCCATGGCGTCGAGCACGGTGCGGTAGATGCTTGGGGCCAGAATCGGCTCGATGGCTTCTTTCAGAAAGTCGGCTGTCGCCGGCGTCACATTGCCGAGCAGCTCGGCAAGATACAGTCCCCAGGCTTCCTTGTACTCGCCGGAGGCCTTCGAGCGGGTGATGTCCACCTCGTGCGTGAGCGTCGGCGGCACGAGCACGATGCTGCGTTCGGTACGCCAGGCGGCCAGCGAGGTGATCACGCCGATCGCGAGCAGCCCCAGGATGACGAGGCGGCCAAAGCGGTTCTCGGCTTCGATGCCGTGCCAGGTTTTCAGGAAGTCCGACAATCTCACGGCAGATACCTCCGGATGAACGGATTCGGGATGGTGACCGCCCGGCTCGGCAGCAGGCCCAGCCAGTAGGCGGCATGCAGGGGATAACCGTCCGGCCGGTTGTCGCGAAAGCGGCGGTAGAACTTGACCGCCATCACGCCGATCGCCACGGCGAGGATTAGTTGCCCGATCAGCATGCCGCCGATCAGGCAGGTGACGAACGCGGCCATTTCGTCGGCCGGCCACAAGATGAGATGAATGGGGTCGTCGATGTGTTTCGGGAGCGAGACGGGTTCCACGGAGGACCTCCTTTCGAATCGGATGGCCCTATTCTGGCGAAACTGAACCGCAGCGGCGTTGCAATAAATGGCCGAAATCGGAACTTTGTGCAGCGTCGGACGCTTTTTTCGCGGGCATAATCGGCTCATGTCGTTTCCGTCGGAGAAGCTCCTCATGATCGTCGCCACCACGCCCACCCTCGAGGGTTTTCGCATCACCGAGCATCTCGGCGTCGTGTCCGGCGTCGCCGTGGAAGGCCTGGACGCCGTCCGCGATCTCTTCGCGGCGTTCCGGAACGTTTGGGGCGGACGGAGCCGGGGGTACGAGAAAGGTTTGGAGGACGCCCGCGAACGGGCGCTGCTACAGATGGTGGAGCGAGCGGGGGCCGCCGGCGCCAACGCCGTCATCGGCGTCGCGATCGACTACGAATACATCGACTTCAAGCCGAAAGGCGGCATGGCCCTGGTCGGGGTTTCGGGCACGGCGGTTCGGGTCGTCGCGGAGAAGGTGTCCGACGGAGACGGTGGGAATGGATTCCGGATCGGCGGCGGTTGAGGAAGCCCGAATGGTTGCCGCCGTTCGGGCTTTTCATTTTCTCTTTGACATCCTCCCCGCCCTGAAGGACGGGGAGGATGTCAAAAATGCTGCTTGCTGCTGCGAAAAGCGGGGGTTGACAAGGCTGTGATCGTCAGATGGTCGAGCGGTTCTTCTCGTAGATTGGTCACCGATTAGGCCGTTCAACCGCGTCTGCTTTCCGGGGCCAGTTCGATTCCTGAAACGGGACCAATCTGCCGGAGCAGATTGGCGCAGCGAGGCTGCCCGCAGGGCGAAGGCCAGGGATGGCCTGAGTGAATCGAACCCGCGTCAGGCAGATCGCTTTCCCCCCCCAGAACGGGGGCTGTTTCGGGGGTTTAAACAGTTTCATGGAAATCTTATTAAAGCTGTGCAATACGCTCCAATGTGGAGAGATTCGTAAGCATAGGTGAAGCCGCTTCGGCGCTGGGCGTGTCGATCACGACCCTGCGCCGCTGGGAAGCGGCGGGCAAGCTGGTCGCCGAACATACGGCGGGCGGCCATCGCCGTTACGACATGTCGAAGCTGCGCCCGGAGATGTTCCGCTCTGAAGCGGACGCTCAGCGCCGCACCATCGCCTACGCCCGCGTCTCCAGCCACGACCAGAAGGACGACCTGGAGCGGCAGAAACAGGTGCTGGAACTGTACTGCGCCCGCCAGGGCTGGACATTCGAAGTCATCGCCGACCTTGGCTCAGGGATGAATTACCACAAGAAAGGCTTGAAACGCTTGCTCGATGCCATCATCGACGGCGAGATCGGGCGTCTGGTCATCACCCACAAGGACCGGCTGGTGCGCTTCGACGCGGAACTGGTGTTCGCCATCTGCGAGGCGAAAAATGTCGAAGTGGTGAGTCTCAACCAGGGTGAAGACACGACCTTCGAGGAGGATTTGGCGAAGGATGTGCTGGAAATCATCACGGTGTTCAGCGCGAGGCTCTACGGCAGCCGCTCGCGCAAGAACCAGAAGCTGCTGAATAGCGTGAAAAAGGCCGTGGAGGATGCGCAGGCATGATCATTGCCCACAAGATCGCGCTCGATCCGAACAACGCGCAGGCGACCTACTTCGCCCGAGCGGCGGGCACGGCGCGATTCGCCTACAACTGGGCGCTGGCCGAATGGCAGCGCCAGTACGATGCGTGGAAGGCGGACAATACACTGCCCAAGCCCTCGCAGGCCGCGCTGCGCCGTCAGTTGAACGCCATCAAGCGTGAGCAGTTCCCGTGGATGCTGGACGTCACCAAGAATGCTCCGCAAATGGCGATTATTCAGTTGGGCGAGGCGTTCAAGAATTTCTTTGCCGGTCGCGCCAAATATCCGAAGTTTCGCAAGAAAGGCGTTCACGATCGCTTCACTCTCACCAACGACCAATTCACAGTCGAAGGCTCCCGCATCCGCATCCCCAACCTGGGCTGGGTGCGTAGCCATAAGTCGTTGCGCTTCAACGGCAAGATTCTGTCGGCCACGGTCTCCCGTGTGGCCGACCGCTGGTTTGTCAGCATCGCCGTGGACACCGAAGATCCGCCGAAACGCAAAGCCGAAAGCCAAGGCGTTGTGGGTGTGGATCTTGGTGTGTCCGCATTGGCAACGCTCTCGACGGGAGAACCGCCCATCCCCGGCCCCAAGCCCCACAAGGCGCTGCTGAACCGCTTGCGCAGGCTCTCCCGCAGCCTGTCCCGCAAGCAGAAAGGCTCCAACAACCGCCAGAAGGCAAGGCGAGGCTGGCGCGGCTTCACGCCCGCATCGCCAACATCCGGGCCGATGCCTTGCACAAGCTCACGTCCGATCTCACGAGCCGGTTCCACACCGTCGGCATCGAGGACTTGAGCGTGCGAGGCATGATGGCGAACCGCCATCTGGCCCGCTCCATTGCCGACATGAGCTTTTTCGAGTTCAGACGGCAACTGGAGTACAAGGCTGAACGTCGGGGCGGGCTGGTGGTGATCGCCGACCGCTGGTTTCCGAGCAGCAAAAACTGTTCGGTCTGCGGTTCGGTGCAGGACAACATGCCGTTATCCATACGGCAATGGATTTGCCCGGATTGTGGAACCACCCACGACCGGGACTTGAATGCGGCAAGAAACCTTGCCGCATACGCGGCGAGTTCCGCCGTGTCAGCCTGTGGAGAGGAAGGCTCTGACTCGGGTCGCAAGACCGGAGTGAAACCGGCCTCGACGAAGCAGGAAATCAGCGCTGAACCAGTTTAGATACGTCTGAACAGGTTTGGATAGGTCTGATAGAACGGCAAACGCAGGGACGGATTCACACCTGCCGCTGGCTTGACTGCCATTGTGCAAACTCGGAGGGACGCAACCCGTAGCGTGCCAGCACACCCTCGTGCAACCGCCGCAGTTCATCGATCACCAAGGCTTCGACATCGTCCCTGTCGGCGCCGAGGTCGTGCCCCGACAGGCATTCATCGATGACGTCGAGCGGCTCGCGCTCGGGCTGCCGGACGACTTCGCGGACCGACTGCTTGATGACCTCGCGCCATGCCAGCCGCAGTGGGTCGGGCTCGGCCAGATCCTGCTTGATGGCGAGATACTCCTGGGTCGAGCGGTCATAGGCCCAGACATACAGGTCGCGCAACAACTCCACCCGGGTCATTTCGTACACACCGAGCACAGCCCGGCTGTACGCCTGCTCAGGCACGTCGAGAAAGGTCAGCGGGCATAGATTGGCGCGGATCAGCGGCAGGTTCGCCGCCAGCCGCGAGGTCCGTTTGTTGACGTCGGCAAAGGGCTGCAAGTAAGGCAAGTGGACCATCACGAAAAAGGACTGCTCGAACGGGTCCTCGATGCGATGCGCCTTGTCCAGCAGGAGGTCCAGCATCTCCTCGATCTGGGCGGGCACGGCCAGCGGGCGATAGACACTCTTGCCGATCTCCACCCCATGCCGGCGCAGGCGGCCCTCATCGGCGGGATTGGGCAGAAGGTTTTCCGACAGCGCACTGTGCAGGTTGAGCAGCGTGAACCGGTTGAATCCGGCCGTGTCGGCGTTTTCGACCAGAAACTCGATGGCCGCCTTGTGATTCAGGATCATCTGCGTCTCGATGGCGGCCTTGCCCTGCGCGGCCCGGCCGTGCTCGATCAACTCCCGGGTATCGAGCCGGGTGTAGGTGTTGCCTTCAAGGTGGCTGGATGCCCAGGACAGATCGATCAGAAGACGGTTCAGGACAGCGCGGCCGTAGGTACCGGCCGGTAGCATCGATTGGCCGGTATCCCCCATCTTGCGCAGCTGTCGCCGCAATGGATCCGGAAGATACCAAGTGCGGTTGGGCTGGTAGGCATCCAGAAAATCGCGCTGGTAACCCACCGGCTTGCGGGCCGTGAGCGGCTGGTCGACATAGGCGAGAATGTCGCGGCTGTCGGCGGAAAGCGGGATGCGCCGGGGGAAGATATCCTCAGCGCCGGATGTGGGCGCAAGGGCTATAGCCGCGACGGTGTAGCGACGTGCCCGCCCCACGCCCAAGGCCTTGATCCGGCCCTCAGCCATCAACTCATTGAGCCAACGCTGGGCCGTCCGGCGGGCAAGTCCCGGATGTCGCGCCAGGATGGTGGCGATGGAGAGGCCCTCGGGGGCAGATTGAATGCTTTTCAGCAGCTCTTCTGGAGTGGGCATGGGGTGCGTGGCGCGATTTAGCCGTTTCGTGGCGCAATTATGGCGCGTAAAACGGAATCGCGCCAGTGGATGTGGCGCGATTCGCGCCGGGCTCTGGCAAAAACCCTTTTCATTCATACCCCATCTTGAGCGCCTGGGCCTGCTCGGCCAGGGCGTCGAGGGCCTTGTGGCGTCCGGCGTCGATCCGCTCCTTGTGGGCAATCACGTCCTGGTAACGGACGCGGCGGTGGGTGCCGATCTTGTGGAACGGGATCTCGCCGCGCTCCAGCAACTGCACCAGGAACGGCCGCGAGACATTGAGCACGTCCGCCGCCTCCTGCGTCGTCAGCTCGGCATGGATCGGAATGATGCTGACCGCGTTGCCCTCGCCGATCTCGGTCAGGACATCCACGAGCAGCCGCAGCGCCGACACCGGGACGCGGACCGGATGAGGCGCGCCCTTGTCGTCGAAGATCTCGATTTGCTGGGTTTCCGCGCGGGTCTGCAGGAAGGCGGATAGCGCCCGGCCGCTCTCACGGGCGATAGCAACTTCTTCGGCCGTTGGCAACGAATGGGTGGGCGAGAGTGTGGTCATGGCAGCCTCCTGGGAGCTTCAAACAGCGTCATGGGAGGCAGCATAACCGAAATAAACGAAAAGTCGAAATATTCGAAACGAGATGGGGCGGCGCTGTCCGCGTGGCAGCCGTCAACCTCAACCTTGGCTCGTGGGCGGAACAGCGCCTTCATGGACGCCTGCCAACTCGTTCGGAAGGAGACCAAAATGGAAGTCGTTCATCTCAACCAGAAGCAACTGGCCACCCGCTGGCCTGCCTGCCGGCAGGCAGGGGTGTCAGCGAGGCCCGGCTTCCGCGCTGGCGCAGCGAGGGGATCGGTCCCAAGTTCCTGACAATTTCGCCGGGAGCGAAATTGGACAGCCGGAGGCTGCCCGCAGGGGGTGCGCCACGGATGGCGCACATCAAGCTCTGCGGCCGGGTCCTCCCTGCCTGTCGGCAGGCAGGTACCGCCAGATCGACATCGAAGCCTACGAGGCGTCGTGTCTGGCGACATCGACCAAGTGCTGCGGCGCCCGCGTGGGCGCAGAGTGACGCCTGTTGTTGTGTTGCGTTTTGTCGGTATATATCAGCAAGTGACGACGTTTCTTGAGGCGGAACGGCTCAGTATCACCGGTTCTTTCTCGCCTCAGCAATGGCGTTCATCAGTTCCTGGTGCGACCACTTCACCGTCTTTAAGCCATACGTCTCGAATGCCGCAGGGAGTTGAGCTGGTGGGGCGTCGCCTTTGTAAATGCCGATCACGCCCTTGCCACGCTTGAGACTCTCGGTGATTTCCCATTCGACCCACTTGCTTTTGGCGCTGTCAGAGGTCAGGTAGACCGCTGTCACCGATGCTCGATTGATGCGCTCGCGGATTCTCTGCTTGATGTAGTCCTCATTCTCGCTGTTGACGGCCTGCTTCAACGAAAAGTCGTCAAACTCCAGTTCGCTCTTCTCGTTCTTGGCCTGTCCGCGGAGTAGATTCACCGCATCTTCGTCCTCGAAAGCGAAGCTGATGAATACGTGACAGCCGGTATCGGCCGGTGTCGTGAGCGTTTGCTTCGCCTTTTCTTCGAGTTTCTTCAGATCAGAACTTGGAATGCTTCCGCCGCCACCACCGCCCATTTTTCAACCCCCTTTCTGAGACCGATTTCAAGACATGAAATACAGTGCCCGCAGGGCTCGCCTCCGCCCACGTGGCACGAATACGTTCCGGAGATCCCCTTCTCCTGCGCCAGTTTGATGACATCAGCCTTGCTGAACTCAGCAAGAGGTGTCACGACCCTGATTCGACGGCCAAGTGCTGCCTCGATGGCGCGTTCCGCCTGTGCGAGGAATTCCGATCGCTGGTCTGGAAACAAACTGAAGCGTTCAGCAAGCAGGCCGATGGACACGGTAGGCGCGCCCACCTGATATGCATAGACACTGCCCATCAGCAAGAACATCAGGTTGCGCCCCGGCGTGAAGGCATCCTCGTTAACGTCCAGGCTCGTGGAAGTCAGTCCGGAATGAATCACTCGGCCAAATCCCGACACATCCATTCGGGTTGGCGTAGGCAGTCGCAGCTGCGCGTGAACCCGCTGGCAGGTGTCCCACTCCTTTCGCGCAGCCCGCTGGCCATAGTCGATAAACAGCGGATACACCTCCACGCCTTCTTCGCGAGCCATTACACCAATCAATGTTGAATCCAGCCCGCCGGAAACCAGATTGACAAGGCTCACCAGATTGCCTCCCGCTTGGCGACCCGCATCGTGACCCACATGGCCAGATCGACGCAGCCGACCGAATGACCGAAGTCGGCTGCCACACGCTGAAACTCCGCCTCAATCTGTTCGTAGCTCGGCAACCGTGATAAGGCACTCGGCTTGGGATCAATCCCCCGCGCTAGGCGCAGGTAGTCGAGGATGTGGGTGTCCAGTACCGCGAGTTGGGCGGAGTACCCGACGCGGCGTAGGAAAAGACTTGCTTGCTTCGGGCCGAAACCCCAGACCTGCTTCACCAAGATCTCTCTGGCTTCGCGCGCCGATCCGGCCGAAAACAGAATCTTTCGCAGGGACTGACCTTGGTCCCGCATTGTGGTCAGGGTGGTTGCCAACAGCGAGGCCAACCGGTTCCGGAATCGGGGGCGGACGTGCTGAACTTTGCCGTCCCGTTCTATCGCGAGAGGTTCGGACAAGGCCGCCCGCAAGCATTGTTCATACTCGGCGCCGCTTCCTTTGTATCGTGAGACCCGGAGCAATCCACGGTCCCTGATCTGCTCGGCGGCGGCCTCGGCGACCTCGAACACCATCTGGCTGCTGAACATGCAGACGCAGGCTTCGTGCAGCAATTCCTCTTCCGTGCGAAGGTTCCAATCTCGAATACCCCGGTCGTTTCTCCGGACCTCGGCGCAGAGCACCCGGATTGTTCGGTCAACGGCTGTCATGTTCATGCTGCAGCCTCCCAGCCAAACGCCTCGGCACATTGGCTGAAAACGTATGGCGGAAAATTGAAGCGGCAGAAATTGAGGCCATCGCCCTGGTGGATCGCCTGGCGCAGGCGCTGCATCCAGTCTGCGTAGAACGTCAGGTTGTGAGCCAACGTGCGGGCATGAAACGAGACATCGCCGTCGCCCCACGCCGTCTGCCGCCGAAAAAAATCCGACTGGGAGAGGTGGAACAAGAGCCCTGTATCGTGATCGACCACCGTCTGGCACCATTCCAGACCGTCAAAACTGTCGGCACCGGCCCCTGCATAGAGCGCGATCGAGATAGGATTGCCCGTGCCGAGGAGATGAAGACCGACGTAGCGCCCGTTGTCATCGAGTGCCTTACGCAGTGCCATCACCGACCGGGTGCGCTCGAATACGCCGCTACCCAAACGTCGTTCGGCAACGGCGATCATCGGTACTTGGGTCTCCTGCGCGACACGTGCACACAGCTCCGGCAAACTTTCCGGGGTTCCATGCACGATGGGCACAATCACACGGTCTCCGGCGGCGATCTGATCCTGTCGCCAGCGTTCAACTACCAACCCGACGTGGGCATCCGCATCAGCAGGCGGATTCTGCTCATCGAAGCCAAAGGCGAACGTGCAGGGAAAGCGCCTCAGCACTTCGTGGAAATCCGCTTGGCGCCAACTTACCTGCTCGTCCTTCCAATAGCTTTCGTAGTTGCCGGAATCCATCAACACAGTAGCGCCGGTGTCTTGGGTAGCCGTCAGCCAGTACTCAAGGCCATCACCGTTATGCGAGCGACCCAGGTCAAAGGCGGATACCAGGAACTGCTGGTTCATGTCACGCAGCGAGTGCAGCGCCGCCAGGTATTCAGACGGTGCCAGCGCGGTCTTGACGGTGGATACAGAAGGGAAGAATACGGGCATCGCCAGCCGATTCCCGCCCAGGGTGATCTCCTCCAGCCGGGTGATCATCGTCACTTCGCCTCCTGCTTTTGTGCCGATACAACGCGCCGGGTTTCGTTGAACCAGTTCGCGTGCTCGGTCGAAACGTGCTCCTCGACGCGCTCGGCGAGAGCGATCAGCCGCTCGGGCTCAGGCTGCCCCTTATAGGGTCCTGCCGCGGAAAGGAACAGGAATTTCTCGTGCTTCAGGCGTTCGGCAGTGGCGCGATAAGTAACCCAGAGGGTCGAATACTGGTTCATGTGCTGGACCCCCTCCAGAACTGCAATCAGCGCGCCGGCAACTGAGGTGACCCACTTGGCATACATGGGATCAAGATGACTCAGCACAGGGATCAGCACCGCCAGGCTGATCTGCACCAGCTTCAGCCGCTTGTACCACTTCTGGCATTGCGTACTCTTGGTGTCGTACCACTGGAGCTGGTCTTCCAGCCGATGCCACGCCGAGTGTTCGGCCACCGCTTCCGGCATAGTGCCCTGGTTCTCCTGGCGACCGCCCTGGCTATCGATCATCCCCCCTCCTGCGGCATACTGGTTCAAATATAGACAAGTTTGCCGTATCCTTGCCAAGATTACCACCGTTGCCGGCCCCGATCCTGGTGCCGGGTGAGGAAGCGATGAAAGACGACACCGGAGAGATATTCACCCTCGACGAAGTGGCGGCCTACCTCAAGGTGGGCAAACGCACGGTCTATCGCTTGGCGGCGGCGAAGAAGATTCCCGCCTTCAAGGTCGGAGGGACATGGCGCTTTTCGCGCCAGGAAATCGACCAGTGGATCAAGCGACAGACGAACGACGACACGTCCGGGGACGATCGCCGGGGCAACGAATAATGCACGCCGAAGAACTCAAACCGAACATCACCGTGCACGGGCCTCTGTTTCCGGAGCCGGTCCAGGTCATCGTCGCGATTCCGATGGGCGCCTCGGTCAAGCTGGTCGGGAAGGGAACCCGCTCCAATTCGGTCTATGAACCGATTCTGACTGCGGAGCAGCTCGCCCTCCTCACGGCCTCCCCGGCCCACGAGCCCTTCGACGGCGATGCCCGCAAATTCCGCCTCGGCATCGAAGCGATGCGCCTGGGGCTCGCTTACGAGTACGACCCGTACTTCTCGCTGTCCATCGCACGCGTGGACCCGCTGCCCCACCAATTGGAAGCAGTCTACGACTACTTCATGAGGTTGCCACGTATCCGGTTCCTCCTGGCCGACGACCCGGGCGCTGGCAAGACGATCATGGCCGGCCTCCTCATCAAGGAGCTCAAGATTCGCGGCCTGGTCAAGCGCGTGCTCATCATCACGCCGGCCAATCTCACGTTCCAGTGGCAGCGCGAGCTGAAGGACAAGTTCCGCGAGAACTTCGAGGTCATCCGCAGCGACGTCCTGCGCGCCAACTACGGCATGAATCCCTGGCAGGAGAAGGACCAGGTGGTTACCTCGGTGTCCTGGGTTTCCCGCATCGAGGATGCCAAGGATTCCTTGCTGCGCAGCCGCTGGGATCTGGTGATCGTCGACGAGGCGCACAAGATGAGCGCCTACAGCAGTGAGAAGAAGACCCTTGCCTACCAGCTCGGCGAGGCGCTCTCGAACATGACTGACCACTACCTGCTCATGACGGCAACGCCCCACAAGGGCGACCCGGAGAACTTCTGCCTGTTTCTCGAACTGCTCGACCGCGACGTCTATGGCGACATCAGGAGCCTGGAGGAAGCGATGGCGCGGCACGAGGCGCCGTTCTATCTGCGCCGCGTCAAGGAGGCCCTGGTTACGTTCCCCGAGCCGGAAACCGGGCACGTCAAGGCGCTGTTCACCCGCCGCAACGTCACGACCTCGGAATTCCAGATCTCGGACGAGGAACTGGATTTCTATGACCGCCTGACCCGCTACGTCGAAGACCAATCCATCAAGGCCGCGGCGGACGACTCGGCCCGCGGCCGGGCGCTCGCCTTCACCATGGCCATGCTCCAGCGCCGCTTCGCCTCTAGCCTCTACGCCGTGCGGCGCAGCCTGGAACGGATGCGCGACAAGCGCGAACGCATCCTCAAGGACCCCGAGGGCTACCGCCGGGAGCAGATGAACAAGCGGCTGCCGGAAGACTTCGAGGACCTGACCGACGAAGAACAGCAGGAAATCATCTCCCAGCTCGAGGACGTCGTCGCCAGCGTCGATCCGGCAGCGCTGCGCGAAGAGATCGCCGAGCTGACCAAACTGATCAACCACGCCCGGGAGTTGGAGGGGCGGGAGGTCGAGACCAAGCTCACCGCCCTGAAAGATCTCCTAACCAAGCAGGGTGTCTTCGCGGACCCCAAGATGAAGCTTCTGGTGTTCTCCGAGCACAAGGACACACTGGATTTCCTTGCCGGCGACGGACGCGAGGCCCGCCCTCTCGGCAAACTGCGCGAATGGGGCCTCAGCCTCACGCAGATTCACGGCGGCATGAAGATCGGCGACCGCGACACCCCCGGCACGCGTATCTTCGCCGAACGCGAATTCCGGGAATCAGCCCAGGTGCTGGTTGCCACCGAGGCCGCCGGCGAGGGTATCAACCTGCAGTTCTGCTGGTTGATGATCAACTACGACATCCCCTGGAACCCGGTGCGCCTGGAGCAGCGCATGGGCCGTATCCACCGTTACGGCCAGGAGAAGGACTGCCTAATCTTCAACTTCGTCTCGACCAACACCCGCGAGGGGCGCGTGCTGCACAAGCTCTTCGAGCGCATCGAGGCGATCCAGGACGATCTGGATCCCAAGCGCACCGGCAAGATCTTCAACGTCCTCGGTGACGTGTTCCCGGCCAACCAGCTCGAAAAGATGCTGCGCGACATGTACTCCCACAACCAGATGACAGAGGAGCTGATCAAGCAGCGCATCGTCGAACAGGTCGATCTCAGACGTTTCGAAGGCATCACTCAATCCACGTTAGAAGGGCTGGCCAAGAAAGAGCTGAACCTGTCCGCCATCGTGGGCAAGTCCGCCGAGGCCAAGGAGCGGCGGCTGGTGCCCGAGGTCATCGAGGATTTCTTCCTCAGCGCCGGCCCGCTTACCGGCGTCTCACCCAAACCTGTGAAGGCGGGAACCCATGCCTACCGGCTGGGTCGGGTTCCGCGCAACCTGTGGCCCACCGGCGAACGCCTGGAACCCCGCTTCGGCAAACTCGGGCGCGAGTACGGCAACATCGTATTCGACAAGGAACTGCTCAAGCAGGATGCCAGCCTGGAATGGGTGACGCCGGGCCATCCGCTCTTCGAGGTGGTGCGCGAAGACGTCCTGGGACAGGTACAGGAGCACCTCAAGCGCGGCGCAGTGTTCTTCGACCTGCACAGCCAGGCGCCCTACCGCTTGGATGTCTTCAGCGCATCCATTCGCGACGGCCGGGGCAATGTCTTAAGCCGTCGGCTGTTCGTGGTGCAAACCGGCATGGACGGGAAGACGGCCATCAAGCAGCCCACGATCTTCCTCGATCTCACTGCTGCGGAGACCCCTCCGGAAGTCCCGGACGATGCGACCCTGCCGGATCGAAACCAGGTCGAAGTCGTCCTGCTGGAACAGGCGCTTCAGCCCCTGCTGGAAGAATCACGCCGCGAGCGTGAGCGCGAAGTGGCCACTATCTCCCGCCATATCGAGCTCTCGCTCAACACCATCATCAACCGGGAGAACCTGCTGCTGGCAGTTCTCATTTCCCAAAAGGAAAGCGGCTCCACCGAACCCGGGCTGGAAGGCCGCATCAAGATCTCGGAAGACAAGCTCCTGGAGCTTGACCATCGCCTGCAAAGCCGCCGCCGCGAACTGGAGCAGGAACGGCAATGCTCGATCGGCGACATCCAGCACATCGGCCGGACCTGGGTGCTACCCCATCCGGAGCGCGCCGCACCGGGCGTCGCCCCGATGGTGTCCGACCCCGAAATCGAGCGCATCGCCGTCCAGGCTGTGATCGCCCACGAGGAAGCGGAAGGCCGCGTGGTGGAGAGCGTGGAAGCCGACAACCGCGGCTTCGACCTCATTTCGCGCCGACCGCACCCCGAGGACCCCAAGACCGCCATCGACGTCCGTTTCATCGAGGTCAAGGGACGGGCGCACACGGGCGAGATCGCTTTGACTTCCAACGAGTACAAGACTGCCCAACGCCTCGCCAACGACTACTGGCTGTATGTCGTTTTCCACTGCGCGACGCCGAATCCGACGGTCAACATCCTGCGCAATCCGGCAACGCTCGACTGGCAGCCGATCGTCAAGGTGGAGCATTACCGGCTGAAGGCCGATTCCATCAAGCATCCTGTCGAGCTACGAGAGGATCGTGCCAACTATGAACCGGGTCAGGAGTAAAGCGTGGCCGATCCCAAGAACGAATTACAGGCAAGCTTTCAGCCGGCGAAACGCCACCAGACCTACGGTGACCTCATTCTCGGCCTGCACGCCAAGGGATTTCGCAATCACGTCGATACCAAGATCGAGATCGAAAGCCCGGTCACGGCCTTTTGCGGGGTCAATGGGACGGGCAAGTCGACGCTGTTACAGCTCGCCGCCGCCGCATACCAGGCGCCAAACGGGAAAAAGCGGCATTACATCTCTTCCTTCATCCTGGCGGGGACCCTGGACAGCAAACCTTTCGCCGATGATGCATCAGTCGAGATTACCTACGAACAGCCGCCCACAAGCAGCGGTTCAATCCAACCTCGGACGCTGACCGTTTCCCGGTCAGGCTCTTCGTGGTCCGGTTATGACCGCCAGCCTGAGCGCGCAGTCCTGTATCTGGGACTTGGCTTTCATCTGCCCCATGCCGAACGCGACGAGAGCTTCAAGAAGCTGTTTGGCGACGCACAATTCCGCCTCAGGGAAAAGCAAGCGCTCGAAGACAAGGTTGTCGAGCGGGTTTCGACCATCCTCCTGTGCAAGTACGACGCTGCGCATCAGAACACGCTGAGGAAACGATATGGGCGCACGAATACCCATCTCCTTACAGCAAAGCGCGGAACCGGCGCTGAGTATTCCGAGGCCAACATGGGCTCTGGAGAGGCGCGTCTCTACGCCCTCGTCATGCGCATTGAAGCGGCGCCGGAAAAGAGCCTGTTCCTCATCGAGGAACCGGAGACGGCGCTGCACCCCAGCGCCCAATATGAGCTTGGGCGCTATCTGGTGGAAGTCGCCAAGCGGCGTGGCCTGCAGATATTCCTGACGACCCACAGCGAATACCTCCTTCTGGCGTTACCGCAGAAATCCCGCATCTACCTCAAGCGGGAAGGCGCCACGGTTGTGCCGATTCCGAGCGTTGGTGTGCGCCAGGCCGTGAGCCTGATGGACAACTTTGCGATCCCGGCGATTTATGTCCTGGTGGAGGACGACGTGGCCGAGGCGATCGTCATCGAACTCCTGCGCAAGCACGATCCGGACTTTCTCAAGACGGCACGGGTGATCGTTGCTGGCGACAAGGATCGCATTCGCCAGATGATGGAGGTTTTCCAGGACCAGAAACTTCCGGTCTGCGCGGTGCGGGACGGCGACTTCGGCGACGCCAAGAAACTCAAGATGTACAAGCTGTTCGGTACTGAGCCACCGGAGAAGGAAATCTTCAAGTCAACGAAGTTCAAGGAAACCTTTGCTGCTCAGCATGGGGTGGATTGGGACGCCGTGGATATCGCGAACCAAGGCAAGGATCATCACCGCTGGTTTGATGTGCTGGAACAGCAGCTCGCGCGAAAGCGCGCGGAAATCCTGCCGCTGGCGGCCTGCGCGTATCTCGAAGGAATAACAGAAACCGACCGGCAGGCATTGGTCGAACAGATTAAGGCGGCAGTACCATGAAAAACGATTACAAGCGGTTGATTGAAGTCGACCTCCCCATCCGACGCATCTCTGATCATGCCCGTGCCGAGAAGAACATGCGTTCCGGCCATCCGTGGCAGCTTCACATCTGGTGGGCGCGCCGCCCTTGGGGCGCCTGCCGGTCCGTGGCGTTGGCCTCGCTGATTCCGGCGCCGACCGATGAGCATTGCCCGGAGGATTTCGTCAGAGCCGCCGCTTCGACCCTGGCCGAAATCGGCTTCAAACCGGCCGATGGGTCCCGCCAAAAGGTTGAGGAGGCATTGCTGCGCTTCACCGGCGAGTTTGCCCGCTGGGAGGCGGGCAGCGATCCCTACTGGCGCACCGCTGCCCGCAAGCTCATCAAGACAGCGCATCCGTACGTCCCCCACGTGTTCGACCCGTTCTCCGGCTACGGCGCCATTCCGGGGGAGGCGGCTAGGCTGGGCTGCGAGAGTGTGGCCTCGGACCTGAACCCGGTGGCGCTGCTGTGTCTGCGCACCCTGCTGGAGGCGGTCCCACGCCAGGGCCACAAGCTCATCGAGAAGTTCAACGAGGGCGCCGAGTTCATCAGGGCGGAAGCCGAAAAGCGGCTCGCACCCTACTATCCCAAACGCAACGGCAAGCATGTCATCGCCTGGTTATGGGCGCGCACGGTCACCTGCGAAGGGCCGGGCTGTGGCGCGACCGTTCCGTTGATCTCCCAGACCACCATCGCCAAGGGCAGCCGCAAGGCGTGGATCGAGGTCACAGGAGACCCCAGGACCAAGGAGGTGCGGATTGCGGTGCGCTCCGGAAAATCCATTCCCGCCGGGCTCAAGAAGACGGCCGGCGGCGGGCATGCCATCTGTCCGGTATGCGGCTTCACCACCAACAAGGAACGGGTCAAGGCGCAAGGCAAGGAAGGCCGGATGGGCCATCGGCTTTACGGCGTGGCGATGGCCATCGGCACACGCCAGGGCAAGGAGTATGCGGAGCCGACGCCGGAAGACTTGGCGGCATTTGATCGAGCGGTCGACACGTGGGAGCAGATTGCTCGCAGAAATCCAGAGGCCGATCCTAAAGAGAAATATCCGTTTCACGATCCACGTGCATTTACAGCGGGCCAGTACGGCATCAAAACCTGGGGCGACTTGTTCTCACCGCGCCAGAAGCTGGCGCTGCACAGCATCGGTGAGATCCTGCGGGATTACGAACAGCGCCTGACCGCAGCAGGAGAAGACCGGGCGCTGGTTCGCGACACCGTGACCGCCCTGGCGTTGGCCGTCAGTAACTCTGTGCACTACCTCACAACCATGAGCACATGGCTATCCGAAGGCATGATCTCTTGTTTCATCGCCGGTAACGCCATTGCCATGCGTTGGGATTGGGCTGAGGCAAACCCCCTAGTTGGTACATATGCTGGGGGATTGGACTTCTCCTTCAAGAAGTCAGAAGAAGCGCTGGCATCCACCATTGCCCTCAACAACACGACCACCACCGTCATGCGCGCGGACGCGGCCAATTACCCGTTGCCGGACGACGCGGCGGAGATGTTTTTCTCCGACCCGCCGTACTACGACGTGGTGCCCTATGCGGACCTTTCCGACCTTTGCTACATTTGGCTCAAGCGTTTCGTGGGCCATGCGCAGCCCGATCTGCTGGCGGAAGACCTGACCCCCAAGGCCGAGCAGATCGTGGTCAACCCCTATGCGGTCGAGGACGGTCGCGGCGAGCAGTCGCCGGAACGCTATCAGGAGCGCATGACCCAGGCCTTCCGGGAAGCGCGCCGGGTGCTCAAACCGGAGGGCATCGGCTGCATCGTCTTCGCCCACAAGGGGACGGCGGCCTGGGAAACGCTTCTCGCCTCCATCATCGATGCCGGTTTTGTGGTCACGGCATCCTGGCCCATCGACACCGAGCGCGCCGCACGGATGCGCGCCAACAAGTCGGCGGCGCTGGGCTCCAGCGTGCACATCGTGGTGCGCCCCCGCGAAAACCCCGATGGCTCCTTGCGTGCCGACGAGGTGGGTGACTGGCGCGATGTGCTGGCCGAGCTCCCCCGCAGGATTCGGAGCTGGATGCAGCGTTTGATTCACGAGGGCGTGGTTGGAGCCGACGCGATCTTCGCCTGCCTTGGGCCTGCCCTGGAGATTTATTCCCGCTATTCCCGTGTCGAGAAAGCCAATGGCGATCAGGTATTCCTTCGGGAATATCTTGAGCACGTTTGGGCCACGATCTCCCGTGAAGCCCTGGCAACCATCTTCGAAGGCGCCGATGCCACCGGTTTCGAGCCTGACGCGCGTCTGACCGCCATGTGGCTGTGGACACTGCGCACGGAGGCGGGCGACGTTGCGGTCGAGGTTGACGATGAGGACGATGAATCCGAGAGCAAAGCCGGGAAAGCCAAGGGATACGGCCTGGAATTCGACGCGGTCAACAACATTGCCAAGGGTCTCGGTATCCACCTGGAAGACCTCGATTCGGTGGTCGAGATCAGCAAAGGCAACGCGCGGCTTCTGGCGGTCTCGGAGCGTACCCAATACCTGTTTGGGAAGACCTCGGAAGAGCCGGTCAAGCGAGGGCGCAAGAAGGCCGAGCAGCAGGACTTGTTCGCAGAACTTCTGGACGAAGCGGATGCGGAAACGGCTTGGCGCGACAAGGCGATCTTGAAGCCGGGGGCTACCACCCTCGACCGCGTGCACCAGGCCATGATCCTTTTCGCTACTGGTCGTGGCGAGGCATTGAAGCGGCTTTTGGTAGATGACGGTGCCGGCCGCGACGCACGGTTCTGGATGCTGGCGAATGCCCTGCTGGCGCTTTATCCGAAGTCGAGCGAGGAAAGTCGTTGGGTGGACGGCGTGCTGGCACGGAAGAAGGGCCTGGGGTTGTGAGATGGTGGATGGCCTCGTCGCGCGTTTCCGGGAGACATTCTTCGCCATCGTCCAGGCCGACGAGCTGGCCGGTGATCTGAAGCAGGCGGCTTCCGCAGCGAACCTCGGGGCCTGGACGCGGGCGCTTACCGAAGCAGCGATCAGAACCTGTTCGGGGCTGGGGCTGATGGCCTCCGCCAAGGGACACAAGCTGGAACTGCTGCCCATCCACCGCAGCGAGTACCTGGCGCTGGACGTGATGGCCTTTGCCGGGGGCGAGAAGCGCTGGCGCTTTCCGGTGGCGGTGATGGAGCTGGAGAACAGCGCCCGGGAAGACCAGATCGCCTACTCGCTTTGGAAGGTGTTGTCGGTGCGAGCGGACCTGCGGATCGTGTTTTGTTACCGCAGGAACGGAGAGGAGATCCCCGCTTTGCTTCGCCACCTGCGGGAGGAGGTGGTCGAGGCGATGGGCCTGGCGGGCCGGGTGAAACTGGAAGGGGCCACGCTGCTGGTGGTGGGTTCCCGTAGCGAATCGGGGACGTTTCCGTTCGGCTACTTCGGCTGGTGGTTGCTGGATACGAATACTGGAAGATTTGAACGGCTATAGAGGACAACGATGAAACTCAAACCCTGGTATGACGTAGTGAAGCCGCGCGAAGACTTGCGGGAGGGCAAGCCACTCGACGCCTCTGAATTCGCCGTTCATCTGGACAAAGTGCGGTTGGGCACCGCGCCCAAGGATTATCGCGACGCCGCAACCTTCTTCGACCGGACGTTCCTGACCGAGAACCTGACGGGCCTGGGTGCAGAAGTGATGCGAAGGCTCTCGGGCATTACCACCGAAACGAGCGCGGTGTTCAACATGACCACGCAGTTCGGCGGCGGTAAGACCCACGCGCTGACCCTGCTCTATCACCTGGCGCGGCATGGTTCGGCCGGTAACGGTTGGCGAGGTGTCGCCAAGATATTGCAGCGGGCGGGCATACCGAGCGTTCCCGACCACTGCGCGGTGGCCGTCTTCGTCGGCACGGAGTTCGATTCCGTTACCGGCCGTGGCGGCGACGATGGCACGCCGAAGCGCAGAACACCCTGGGGCGAACTCGCGTGGCAATTGGGAGGGGAGGAATCCTTTGCCCATGTCGCCCAACATGACGCAGACTTCATCGAACCCAAGGGCGATGTGATCGAAAAGCTCCTGCCGGCAAATCGCCCCTGCCTGATCCTGATGGACGAGGTGCTGAACTACATCAGCACCTACCGCGACCGGGGCTGGCACAACAAGCTCTACAACTTCATCCAGGCGCTGTCGGAGACGGTTCGCGGGCGCAACAACGCGGTGCTGGTGGGTTCGATCCCGGCTTCTGAGCTTTCCTATACGGATAAGGACGAAGCGGATCAGCAGCGCTTGAAGAACCTCCTGGATCGTCTGGGCAAGGCGGTGATCGTGTCGGTGGAATCGGAGACCTCCGAGATCATCCGCCGCCGGCTGTTCGAATGGGACGAGCGGGCCGTGACCCCGGATGGCCGTGTGATCCTCAACAAGGACGCTGAGGATGCCTGCCGGACTTATGCCGACTGGATTCAGGAGAATCGACTGCAGTTGCCGAACCTGATCAATCCGGACTTGGCCCGCGACGAATTCCGCGCCACCTACCCGTTCCATCCGATGGTGATTTCCGTCTTCGAGCGGAAGTGGCAGACCCTGCCCCGGTTCCAACAAACGCGCGGCGTCCTGCGCCTACTGGCCCTATGGGTGTCCCGGGCCTACCAGGAGGGCTACAAGGGGGCGCAGCGCGATCCCTTGATCACACTGGGAACGGCGCCGCTGGACGACCCCATGTTCCGTGCCGCCGTGTTCGAGCAACTAGGTGAAACCAAACTGGAGGCGGCAGTCACCACGGATATCGCCGGCAAGAAGGACGCCCACGCCGTGCGGCTCGATTCCGAGGCCATCGATGCCATCAAGAAGGCCAGGCTCCACCGCAAGGTGGCGACCACGATCTTTTTTGAATCCAACGGTGGGCAGGTCGGCGCTGAGGCGCAAGAGGCCAGCGTCCCGGAGATTCGGCTTGCCGTAGGTCAACCCGAAAGCGACATCGGGAACATCGAGACCGTCCTGGAGGCGCTCACCGATGCCTGCTACTACCTGAACGTCGAGAAGACCCGGTACAAGTTCAGCCTGAAGGAAAACCTCAACAAGCGATTCGCAGACCGGCGGGCAACCGTGCAGGGGCCGCAGATCGACGAAGAGGTCAAACGGGAGATTCAGAAGATCTTCGCGCCGAAGGAGTTCGTCGAGCGGGTGTTCTTCCCCGAGAAGAGCATTCAGATTTCCGACCGGCCCGTGGTCAGCTTTCTCATTGCCGACCTGGGCCGAACGATGGAAGACGAGAAGACGACCCGCCAGTTCGCGGAGCAGATGATCAGGGAATGCGGCACGACGGCGCGGACGTTCAAGAGCGCGTTGATCTGGGTGGTGCCGGATTCCGCTCAGCCCATGCGGGAAGAGGCGCGGAAGATTCTGGCCTGGCAGGCGATTCAAGACGAGGCGGATGATCTCAAGCTCGATGAGGCGCAATCGAGGCAGCTCGCCGAGAACGTCCACAAGGCCAAACGTGACCTGAAGGAGTCCATCTGGCGAGCCTACAAGCACCTGTTCCTGCTGGCCAAGGACAATACGGTGAAGATGGTCGATCTCGGGCTCGTCCATTCCAGCGCGGCGGATACCCCCATCTCCAACATCCTCAACCGGCTGTCCGCCGACGGCGACGTGGAGAAGGGTGTGAGCCCGAACTTCCTGGTGCGGAACTGGCCGCCCGCTTTCAAGGAATGGGCGACCAGGTCGGTCCGCGATGCGTTCTACGCGTCGCCGGTCTTTCCACGCCTGTTGAACGCGGAAACGATCAAGGAAACCATCGCGCGCGGGGTCGAGAGCGGAATACTGGCCTACGTGGGGAAAGGCGCCTCCGGCAAATATCAGCCATTCGCATTCAATCAGAGCGTCAGCCCGACAGACATCGAGTTCTCCGACGACATGTTCGTCATCACGGCTGAAGTGGCACGGGCCTACCTGGATGCTCAAACCACGCCGCCACCGGCGGGGGTTCCCGTGCAAGGAGGCGGCACGGGAGTTGGAACAGGGACAGGTGGAAGTGCGGAACCAGGTGGTACACCGATTGGGCCTCAACCGGCACCGACACCGCCTGTTCCTGGGCCAGCGAAGATTGCCGGCATCCGATGGTCTGGCGAAGTGCCTCCGCAGAAATGGATGAACTTCTACACCAAGGTGCTCTCGCGCTTTGCCGCTACCCCGGGCTTGAAGCTCACTATTTCGGTCGAGGTCAGCCCATCGGATGGCCTCTCGAAGCAGTCCCTGGAGGAAACGCAGAATGCTTTGCGGGAACTGGGGCTGGATGACCGGGTGACGGAGAAGTAGTCGTCCGGGTGCGAAAGGCGAGCAGTTGAATGGGGGCGCGGACAATGCCGGCAGACGGACAAATTACAGTTGATGCTGATCAGCACACTTTCGGAGGTGCATGGACGCTCCTCAAGCTCGCCGCTTTGGAGAAGTATCTATCCGCGTTTACCACCGCGCTGAGCAAGCAGAATTTCAAGTTGATTTTCATCGATGGCTTTGCTGGCACCGGCCGCTGCGATGTAAAGATCGATGGTGAAAAATCCAGCGTCGATGGATCTGCCCGGATTGCCCTCCGAACGAATCCACCGTTTCATCGCTACTGCTTCATCGAGCTATCGCCGAGGAAGCTCTCCGCTCTTCAAAGGCTGACCGCCGAGTACCCGAGTCGTTCAATCGAGATCATCAGGAACGACGCCAACACGGCGCTTCGAGAATTGTGCGAGAGGCACGACTGGAAAAACACGCGCGCGGTGCTGTTTCTTGATCCGTTCGGCATGCACGTCGAATGGGCGACGCTGGAGTCCATTGCCCGCACCGGGGCAATTGACGTCTGGTACCTATTCCCATATTCCGGCTTATATCGACAAGCCGCTAGAAACTCTCAGGCACTGGCTCCCGACAAGGAGGCTGCCATTACGCGCTGCCTGGGCACGGACGAGTGGCGTCGGTTGTTCTACGCGCCGCAGCGACAGGGTGATCTATTCGGGAACGAAAGCGAAATGCGTGAAGCAAAGCACCACGAGATGCTCAAGTACGTTTCCGACCGACTGAAGGGTGTGTTTCCGGCCGTTACCGAGCCGAAAATTCTCTACCAGCTGGGCTGCACAAGGACTCCCAGTGGCGCGCCGTTGTTCGCGCTGTATTTTGCAGCGTCGAATCCAAATCCGAAGGCATTCGGGTTGGCAATCAAAATCGCCAGGGACGTCCTCAACGCGCTATAGCCGTGGCAACCATGGGATAGGCGTCCCACGTGCGCCCCTTGAAGATCCGCCCATTCGCCTTCTTGTGTCGCTTAACGCCATCCGCGCCCCAGCCGCCCCACTGCTTGAAGAAGAAGGCGGCGCCAGCCGCATCCGCCTGCTCCTTCACGTTGGCCACCCATATTTCGCGCATGGGCCGCGCTTTGTGGCCGGATTCGCCTCCGACAATGACCCAATGGATGCCTCTGAGGTCCAGCGTCCCAAGGTCCTCCAGCAGCGGTTCTACAGAAAGAAACCGGATATGCGCGTCGACCCGACGCAGATGGTCGATGCGCGGCACACCGTATTTCCGATCCTCGACAGAGACGCCGAGCCAGACATTTTGAGGGCAGTCCCTGTCTTTGAAGTACTGCGGTAGCCGGTCTGCCCGTTTCGTGAGAATTTGATAGGTGTGCTGCAGAGTCTGGCGCACCACGGAGAAGACCTGGTCCAGGAACTCATCTGGGATGTCTTCGTGGAAGAGATCGCTCATCGAGTTCACAAAGTAGACCGTAGGCTTTTTGCGCTGCAGGGGTTGTGCAAGTCGATCAGGGTGCAAGGCCAGAGTGAATCCGTTCTCATATCCAGGCGCCCCCATGGCCTGAAGGCGGCGCGCCATCACCTCGGCGTAGCAATTCTTGCAACCAGGCGAGATCTTGGTGCAACCCGTCGTTGGGTTCCACGTCTGCTCAGTCCACTCAATCGTCGATTGTGTTGCCATCGTAACCTCCATCCTAGCTTGATGACCGGCTCATCGCACGAGCCTGCATATGTTCGCTCGCCAGCGTGTCGATAAGCCTCGCAAGTACGAGGCGTACTTCGCCGAGATCCGTGGCGGCAAGCTCGGTCCGCACCTTGGCCGCGAGTTCATCGGCGGTCGGCGCAGGCTCATGGCCGGTTGAATGCACCAAGCGCATGCAGTGCTCGATCACTCTGACCGGCGGGTTCGCCCTTCCGCTCTCATAGCGGCTCACCGACGACTGCCTGACGCCTAGTTCTCGGGCAAAGTCCTTCTGACTACGGCCATTTCGCGCCGTGCGAACCAGTTCGGCCACGGTGGTGATCGCCACGGACGAATTCCTTTGAGAATGCACAATGCGCATATTATATCGCAGTATATCCGCCCTATGCATCATTCAAGGCGCATATGTGGCGCCGTAGAGTCAGGCGGGAGTTACGGCCAGCAGCGTGGCTTCGGCTTCGCGCCTCACCACCAGCCCCGGCAGCACCTTCCCGCCACCATACACCCAGCGTCTCAGCTCATGCACTGCAGCCGGCCAGCCTCGCTGATTGATGCGCCGTCGAAGGGTAGATGTTTGCAGCCGCCCCGCGCCAAGGTTGAACGTGAAGTCCACGATGGCTGCGAGCCTCCCCTCAGGCTCGGTGGCGAGCACCGGGCAGTACCGCAGTGTGGCGTCGAGCGCGGATCGCAAATCGCGGGTCAGATAGACCTCGCCCTCGTCCTCGGTGATCGGCGGATGGTCGGGCTTGCAGATGTGTCCGTAGCCGATCGTCCAATATCCCGCCGGGCAAATATAGGGGTGGGCGCGGCGCTGCGGATCGTGCTTGGGAACACGATGGAAGCCCTCGAAGCGCTTGGCCAGGTCGACCGCGGCCGTTGGTACTTCGATCACGGACGCGCCCGGTCGAACACGCGGCCGAGGAACCAGAAGTTCAGCACGCCGGCCCAGAGGGCCTGGTCGGCGTCGGTCCAAGCGGCCTGAATGGCGGGTATCCACTCCACACCTGCATCGACCGCGCCGACGAAGGCGGCGGTCTTGGCCGCGCAGTACAGCGCCATGAACCAGTAGGTGATCACAGGCCGCACGCTGCTGGAGAGCGCATCGGCCCACCGGACACCGGACCGCTGGCCCTGGGCGGCGACGGCCTCGCGCAAGGCCTCGACCGCACCGCTGTTCCAGGCGGCCTCGCCGGCGGCGCCGAGCTCGGTCATGCGCTGGGCGCCGCGCAGCTTCTCGAACGCAAGCAGCCGGTCCTGCATCGCCAGCTCGTGACCGCGCTCGCCCTTGCGGTCCAGCCACTCAATGGGTTAGCTCGCCAAAAGGCGCGAATAGCGAAAGTCGGGCTAACCTTGCGGGTTCAGGAAGGGGACTGTTCAAGCCGTGACACTCCCAATTCCCTAAAGGGGATGGGAATTCCCGCGCGATTTTTTAAATCCGCTTCTGAGTATTGGCCAGCAACACATTCAGCGCACACGCCACCACGAACAATCCAATGGGGATGGACTGCGGCGGCACGGGCACCGGCAGCGTCCACGAGACAAGCAGCAAATAGAACGTACCGAGGATCACATACAGGCTGTACCGGTGCGCCACCGGACTCGAATAGTCGAAGGTGGTCTGCCGGATCTTGCGCCGGACCAGCCCGTCGATCGCGAACGGAACCACCGCGACACCGAGAAACGGCAACCAGGCGGCCGTAACCACCGCCCGATGAATCATCTGGTAAAGGCTCTCGAACAGCACGTCCAGGCGGCCCTGGAGAAACGGAAACAAATCGTAGCGGCCGACATCCTCGAAACCTCTCGACCGTTGCCGCTCGCCCTCGGTCGGAATGAAATACCCATACACGCTATCCCGAATCCCGGTGCGAACGAAAAGCGCTTCGAACCCGCCCATGGCGGTCTTCCGAAGCTCCGTCGCCTTCTCGGCCCCGAAATAATCGAGCAGCATCCGGTCCTCCTCGGCTTGAATCGACCGGGTCCACTGCTCGGAAATGAGGGCCGCCACCAGCACGATTTCGAGCAACCAGATCAGAATACTGAGGAAAATATTGCGCGTCATCAGTCAGTGCATCGTCCGCTTCGTACCGGGCGGTTCATCGCCGAAGCCTTCGATGACCGGGGCCGTGCCCGACAGCGGTTCCGCGCCCGGCAGCTTGAGAATCCAGCCGTAGGCTTCCGGCAGAAAGCTTTGAATCAGCGCGACGTCGTCCGCTTCGGACGGAATCACGGCGCGGAGCGCTTCACACACGGTCTGGACGAAGGCGATCAGGCGGTCATGGTCCGTACTGGATCGTTGATTTCGGGCTTTCAGATACGCCGTCCACGCGGCAGCCAGCACGCGGTCGAGGGCGATGGCGGCACCTTCCGGATCGTCGATGTTCCGGTCGAGGCATTCGGCGATGCGCTCGCCACTCTGCCTGAGGCCCGGCCAGTCCGCGTCCAGCAAATGGATCCGGGTCTTGTTCCGGCGCCGATTGAGCCAGGCGGTCCAACTGGGCGATCGACTTACGGCCCGTTGCTTCGGCATTCAATGATTCTCCTTGGGTGTGGTCAACAGGATGGGCAGCCGCCCCTTGACGATGCGTCCGCCCGACAGTTTGGCGATATAGTGCAGGTCGGGGAGTTGCCCCAGTAGCTGCGGCGGGAACAGATCGCCTTCCTCTTCCATCAGTCGCTCCCCGATGTTGCCGGAAAAGACGGTCGGGTTGCTGGCATGGGTCGAGACGCCCTGGGTGCGCATCACGTACTTGAGCCGCGTCTTCGGCAGGTTGTCGGTAATGTACTGCTGGGTCTCGCCGTCGAGCACCCGCAGGACGATCAGGTTGTTGACGTTGCCGAGCACCTGCCGGGCCTTGGCTTCCGATCCCGTGCGCGCGGCGAAATCGGCGAAGGTCTGGGTGGCGATGAACAGCCGGATCTTGGCGCCACGTCCCTTGTTCAAGACCTGGATGAAGGGGTCGTTGATCACTTCGGCCGCCTCGTCGACGAACACGTTGACTGGCCGGTCCGAGACGCCGTAGTTGTAGCGGTCGCCGGCCACCGCCGCGAGTTCCGCCAACAGAATCGAGCCGATGGCGCTCCCCACCAACCCGTCCGACAGGGAATCGAGGCCAATGTAAGCCACTTGGGCGTTTTCGATGATCCGCGCCATGTCGGTGATCGGGCGGGGATCGTCCACATCCTCGGGATCCGGCGCCAGCAAGGAACCCAAGGGTCCCGAGGTCAGCATGTTCATGATCGGCAGGAGGGAGGCCACCATCTTGCTGAAGTGGGTGCGGTCGTGCTCGAACAGCGAAATCAGCCCCTCGAGATCGCTGTTCGGGTGAGTCCGCTGGACGTTCTCCCGGTAAAACCGGACCAATCCCTGGGCCTTGCCCTCGGTGTCCCGCGCCGCCTTCATGAACGGCTTCGCGTCGCTCCGCCAATCGCCGAGACACCGGTCGTAATGGCGCTCCAGCGCCTGAACGACCAGGAAGGCCGGACCGCCTTCCAGATAGCGGCGCAGCTTCACCAGGGTGGGCCGCTCCTCGATCACCATCAAGCCCTGAATGACATTGTCCAGGGATTTCTGGCCGAACGCTTTGAACGGATCGTTGGTGGTTTCGCCGGGCGAGATGGCGGAAATGCGGCTGGCCACCTCGGACGGCCGGTTGAAGTTGTGCAGGGGATCGAGACGCACGCTGTCCTCGGGAAAGGCCGGATGAAAATACACCAAGCGGTCCGGACGCCCCGCCAGCCGGCAGGCGGTTTCGGCCGAGCGCTTGAGATCCTTGTCGCCCTTGGGGTCGATGATGATGACGGCTTCGCCGCGCAGCACTGCTTGCGTGACCAGCACGTCGAAGGCTCGGGTCTTGCCGGCGCCGGTGGTGCCGACGATCAGCGTGTGCCCGGCCGTGTGCGGGAGCGGCTGGATCACCGGGTGTTCGCGCGCTTCCAGCCCGTGAATCCACGGTGCGCCCATGCGGTCCTGGCGGACGGGAATGAGCTCGGATAGATCTCGTTTCAGAATTTCGTGGGCCAGCTGGGCGTGCCTTTGGCCCCAGTCGAACCCCCATCCCAGCCAAAGCTGGCCGGGATGACGGCCGACCCAGCGCTTCAGGCGTGTGGCTTGCCAGTAGGTGAGACGGGATCGGATCAGGCGCCGCTTGCGACGCCACAGCCCGATGGCTGACGGGGCGCGCCACAAAGTCATTCCGAAAGACACGCCGATCAGCGCGTAGAACGGCTCGGCCGGCAAGTCGGACCACAGGAACGTTCCATAGGCGAGACCGGCGCCGCCGAGCCAGCCGCAGATCGCGATGACCTCGAAGATCGGTCGCCAGGGGGCCTGGTAATCGTAATCCGAGCTCACGAGGCGTCTCGCTTGACCTTCACAGTCCCGCTCCGGGTCGTCCCCTCGAGCCGGCAATCGTCCCGCCGGAACAGCGCACGGGACAAGCCGGTCAGCGTGACGCCGGGATGCTGCTGGACGAACCAGTCCAGAACGGTGGCCGGCGCGACCAGCCAACCGTTCTCTTCGACGACCGAAACCGGCAGTCCCTCGCGACCCCGGATGCGGGTGACGAGTTCGTCAGCCAGGGTAGCGGGATCCGGCGCGGGGTTGCCGGGTTCGGTCGACGGGGCCGACGCGTGGAATGGTTGGCGTTTCGGCGGATCCACCCTCGTGGCTCCGTCCCGACATCCCGCTGCCGGCGCTTCGGCCTTGCCCGCCTTCGGCCGAACCGACGCGACCTCCGTTGACAGCGGCTGGGTAGACGGCGGCCTGCCAGGCGTCTTGTCGGTGCGGATGGCGATCGCCCGCAAGGCTTCGCTCGGCTCCGCCGCCAGCAGCAGTCCGCGCACCCCCTTGATGTCACGCACCCGGCGCAGCGGGGCCAAGGGATCGGTAAGCACCCACCCCGCATCCGCCAGGCGGATGAGAAAGGTCGCCGGCTCCAGGCCGAGCTTCTGGGCGCTCGCCGGAAACGGAAGCAGAAGTTTGCCGTCGACATCCGGCAGGTCGATGCCGATCGTCCAGCCTCCCGCCATGATCACCTCCTCGGCCAGCCGGATGAGCAGCTCGCCCCCCTCCCCTCGCGCCGCGAGCCAGCGACGGGCCGCGTCCGTCCGGTTCTCTTCGCCCGGATCGCGCGCCGTCCTGATCGATACCGCGGCCGGCGCTTTTGGCGCATGCCGTTCAATTGTCGCGGTCTGGGGCGGCGGCCGGACGATCTCGCCGGTCTGCGTATCGACCTGGAGGGCCGTTCCCGACGCGTCGATGACCTGGAGCGGTTCACCCACCCCAGGGTCTTCGGGTGGCCGATGGCGCACCGGCGGTTTCCCGTTCGCGATCGGGCGTTCCCGTCCACGGACCGACGGGGGCGTTGTCGCCGGGGCTGCCGGGGACCGATCCAGAGGGGTCGCGCGGGGAGTGTCCTCGGTCCGTAGCGGTGGACGGGGCGAACCCCGGTCCGGCACATCCTCAGGCCCGTCCCTGTCCCGTGTCGGTCCGGTGACCGCAGGGTCATCGCTTTCCTTCACGATCTGCCCGCCAACCACGATCGGCGGTTCACCCATGTAGATCAGCTCCGGTGACGCGAGCTGCAACAGGGTCAGCGTGACCTCCAGATCATCCGGTTTCACGCGCCAGTACCGGCACCGGGTGCCGTCGGGCAACGTTCGCGGTATGGCGAGTCCCCGTTCGATCAGGATGTCCGCCAGGGTGTCCTCGTCACGGGGGATGCCGGGGATCTGGTCCTTGGCCAGGGTATCGACGATCTCCCGCGCGCCGGGACGCCAGACGAGGTGCACGCCCTCCGGGAAGCGCCAGACCCTGGCGCCCTTCTCGTTTGCCTGCCAGCGTCCGGATCGGACCAGGCGGCGCATGGCGTCGAGCAGGTATTTTTCCACCGGCACGCCGAGCGAGGCATCAACTTGGAGGTAATTCGCCTTGAGGTCGCGTTCGACGCTCTTCCGGTCAGCCTCGGCCACCAACCGGTAAAACGTGCTGCCCCGATCGATGCCCGCGATGGCTTCGAGCATCGCCTGCATGATGTCGGGACCGGTCCGCGTGAGAAAGGTGATGCATTCCGGGGTCAGCACCCGCTCGGTAACCAGCACGGAGAACTGTTCATGGCGCTGGTGGCGTTTTTCGCGCCAGCGCAGGAAATAGCGATCCACGCCGTTTTTGTCGGCCCAGTCGGTGAGGTGCTCGATATAGGGATTCCAGGACGTGCGGCCTTCCCGATCCAGGACGGACAGATCGGAGACCGGTTTTCCGATGTCGTGCAGTAGCCCTGCGAGGCAGACCGCAAGCCGCCAGCGCGGTTCCTGCGCCTTGCGCTCGCGAGGCGTCGCGCCCGGGGCGAACAGAACGCCCTCCGAGGCCAACGCGGCCCAGTGCGCCACTTCGAGGCCATGGCGGAACAGCCCGCCGGCGCCGCGATGATGGTGGGTCTCCGAGGCGGGCAAAAGGTGGGTAAAGGCGGCGTAGCGCGCAATCACGGGTTCCGCGATCGCGGTGAAGAGGTTGCCGGTCAGCGCCAGGGTATGACGGATCTGCCCGATCAACTCGGTCTGCGTCGCCAGGACCCGGTCAACAGACGCCGCCGGCAGGCCTTTGGCGAACGGTGGATAGCGCGGAATATCGTCATCCGCCTGACCGGGCGCCGGGGTGGCCTGCGGCCGATTCGCCCAACGTTTGAGATGCTCCATGAATGACATGGCATTTGATCATGCCAGAAGCGGCCTCGATCGGACGTACACAAAACGGGCGATTCGCGGATTTTGTGCAACGCCGGGACCGTTCGGACGCTTTATGCTGGGCGTCAACGTCTACGGAGACCGATTGCCATGCTATCGCGAAAACTCATTCTGTGCTTGCTCGTTTCCAGCAACCTAACCGCCTGTGCCGTGAGAACCGTCCCACCCGAGGTGGCCGAATCCGTCATCGATGCCGTCATGGCCGACGCGACACGCGATCCGCCGTGGCGTCTCGGCACGTCCTGGCGAGACGGAGGCCTCGGCGGGGCGGCGCTTAGGGCGTCCGCGCTCGAACATGTCGTTACGCAGAAGGAGCCGCCGCCGCTTTACCACCCTGAGGCATTATCCGATACGGCCGATCGTGGTGTCGCCGTCTTCCCCCTGTCCGATGGCTACGGCGCCGACGAGATCGAGCGGGCCTGGCGCAAGGCCTGCCGGCATGGCCTCGACATGACCGCGCGTGAACGCGACATCGTCGCCGCGACCGACATGCCGTCCTGGTTGCGAGGACAGTGCTATACCGCCAGCGTGTACAAATGATCGCCGCATGGGCCATCTCACCTTCCGCATCGGTGACCATATCATTTCCCACGATGACCCTCGCCTTGAAACCCTCCTGGCGAGCGTCCACGGGACGAAACAGCGTCCCTTGTGTCTGTGCCGCGATCCGGGCGTCGAGATGTACGTTGCCCGAATCAATGGACGCCATGTGATCAAACGGATGCCCAACACCGGGGCCGACCATGCCCCGACGTGCGATGCCTACGAGCCCTCGGCCGAACTCTCCGGGTTGGGGCCATTGATCGGTTCGGCCATCCAGGAGAATATTCAGGATGGGGTCACGACCCTCCGATTCGATTTCGCCCTGTCCAAGGGAAGGGGCAGACCCACCGGGACTTCGTCGCCCCGCAGGGAATCCGATAGCGTGCGCACCAATGGCAACAAGCTGACATTGCGCGGCAGTCTGCATTATCTCTGGGAACAGGCCGGCTTTCATCGCTGGTCGCCCGCGATGGCCGGCAAACGCTCCTGGCACGTGATCCACAAGTTCCTCCTGCAGGCAGCCGAGGACAAGGCCGTAAAGGGCGTGCCGCTCGCCGATGTGCTGTATGTCCCGGAACCTTTTTCCAGGGAACGTATGGAGGATATCGCGCAGCGCCGGATGGCTCGGCTGAGTCAGATCTCAATGGGTGAAAGCCACGCGCAGCGACTGCTGCTCCTGATCGGCGAGGTCAAGGAAATCGCGCGCTCGCGCTGCGGGCACAAGTTGGTGGTCAAGCACCTGCCCGATTTCCCGATCACGATGGATGACGGACTTCATAACCGCCTGCGCAAACGCTTTGCCGGCGAGTTTGCCTTATGGGACGCCGTCGACAACGCCCATCTGGTAGTGATCGGGACCTTCGGTGTCGGTCCGACCGGCGTGGCGTCCCTGGATGCCGCGGCCCTCATGGTCGTCAACGAAAACTGGCTGCCCTTCGAGCACCTCTACGAGCAGGCGCTGATCGACCGTCTTACACAGTCCGGGCGCTCTTTCCTGAAGGGACTGCGATACAGCCTGTCGGACGACCAGCCTTTGGCGAGCGTGGTGTTGTTGGACACACAACCCCTGCCCATCGCCCTATACATCGTTCCGCCAGAGGCGGCTGAGGACTATGACGCTGCCCTCGATTCGCTTATAGCGGAAAGCAGACTCGAAGCCTGGGTGTGGCGTGCAGGCGGCGAAGCAATGCCAGAGATACCACCAGCGGATTGATCTTTCACGTTCACTAGCCGCCATTTTCCCCCAAGGGGTCAGCACCCCGCGTGACTGTTGGGTTCGCTGGTTCAGGTGATGTTGGCTATGCCCAGGAGTGCCCAACGCATCCGGGCCTCTGCGCAGACCGAACGCCGAGTTCCTTCTTGGCATCTTCCACCGTTCTCCATGTAATGCCAGCAGCATGGCTCAAACACTCAATCGGCGACGGGCATTGGTCTATTGGCCAGTATCTGTTTAAGGAAGCTCTGAATAAGTGCGTTTTATTGGTGGCTCCGATAAACCGGCCGGGGCTGTCAGCCGAAAAAGGTCGTTTTTCCCTCCCCAATTGGCGCCCGCCATCAACTCCTCCCGCACCTGGTAGAGATTGCCGAGGGCAAACAGCAGGTAGAGTTGCTGCCCGTTTTTGAAGAGTCCCCGGTACCGGACCTTGGTATAGCCGAATTGGCGTTTGACGATCCGGAATGGGTGTTCGACCACCGCCCGCAGCGCGGCCAGCATGCGGTTGTGAAGCGCTTGTTCCGCAGGCAAGTCCTCGCCCTTCTTACGCTTGAAGGGAAACGCCCAGACCGGCTCGCCCTCCTGGCGTTCGACCTCCAGATTGCGGTCCTTGCGGGTATAGGCCCGATCGCCCAGGACGACCTGCTCCTCGCCGTGCAACAGGGCATCGGTCATGACCCCGTCCGCCACCTTGGCGGTGGTGACTTCCATCGTGTGCACCAAGCCTGAATCAGCATCCACGCCGATGTGCGCCTTCATGCCAAAGTGGTAATTGTTACCCTTCTTGGTCGAACTCATCTCGCCATCCCGCTTCCGCTCGCGGTTCTTCGTGGACGGCGGGGCGGCGATCAGGGTGGCATCCACGATGGTCCCTTGACGCAACAATAAGCCCTTTTCCGCCAATAGTGCCGCCGTTTCATCGAATAGGGTTTGCGCCATCTGATGGGTTTCCAACAGGCGCCGGAACTTGAGGATCGTGGTTTCATCCGGCATGGCGTCCTCGCCCGCATCCAGCCCGGCAAACTCGCGTAGCATCGGAATGTCATGCAGCGCCTCTTCCATCGCCGGATCGGAGTAGCCGAACCAGTGCTGCATCAGGTGGATGCGCAACATCGTCTCCAAAGGAAAGGGACGCCTGCCCCGGCCGGCCGTCGGGTAGTACGGTGCAATTCGGCTCGTCCACAACGCCCAAGGAATCACCTGCTCCATGTCCTGGAGAAATTTCTGACGCTTGGTCAGCTTCGGTTTCTTCACAAACACGGTGGCACTGAGTCCGAGTTGCTTCATCTGGTGTCGACCTGTCGAAAATTGGACGTTGGCGTTATTTTACCGAGGGGGAGACTTATTCAGAGTTTCCTTAAAGTAGTTGGCCTGCTGCGTCGCCCAAACGGACACCTGACGCGCCAGCAGCCCATTCGGATCGGTGAAGTTGACCGGATTGTTGCCCACATAGGCATAGCGGTTGATCCCGTCGAGGTAACCCACGGGGTCGCGTTGGGTGAAGCGGCCTATGCTCGGGTCGTAATACCGGGCGCGGTAGTAGACGAGACCATTCGCATCGGGCTCCCGGCCGGTGTAGCCGTAAGTGGGCACGGTACCGCTGCCGGCGAATTTCTGGCCGAAGGCGTCGAAGCGCTGGGTGGCGGTGACCGCGCCGGTTGCACTGGTCAGGGCCAGGAGCGAGCCGAGCCCGTCCGGGTGGTAGTAGCTCGCCGTGGCGCTCGGGCTGCCGACGCTGCCGGTGAGGCGGGCCACGGGCGCATCGAGCCCCGTCTGGACGTAAAGGGCGTTGGGCGTCGTCCAGCCGGAGCTCGGATATTCGCCGTGGAGATGGGGGCCATCGTAACGGAGTAGCCCGTGCGCTCAATCCCTGGATTACACTTCGCAAACCCAGGCCAAGCGGGCGATGGTTCGCCTCGACAAAAGCTTACTTTATGTCGTTAGATCTCCAAGCCCGTCCAATGGCTCGTCCAGGACTGGCAATGCTTCTGTGGCTAACTTCTTCCAGCGACTAACGTCAATGCGTTGAAAGAGTTCTTCAGTCACGACGAGCCCTCCATTCCCTTTGTAATAAATAGACTTTCCTTGGGGAGGCAAGGGATATAAGTATTGCTTACCCATCGCGAAGTAAACTGTACGTCCACACTCGGTACAGCGCCGACAAGCGACGTGTTGATTGCCTCGAACGATAATTTGCGGGTAGCTATGATAGGAAACGTACTTATCGAGCCGGGTACCATCAGGACCATATACCTGCCCCAAATAGAGATCTCGCTGGGCTTCGTCTTCACCCAGCGAGCAAAGGAAAGCCTTTTGAGCAATACCTAATCCACATCCGTTAATAAAGTTCAGAGGTATGTCTTCCGGGTACAAATCGAGATAAACATCAATCTCACGAACGCCAGGTTTTGGAGAACAACACGCGAGACATAGCCAAGTCTTCCGTGCCTCCTCGTAGTCTGCTTTGGTGATGTCGCACGACTCCGTAGTTGTGGAAGATAGCCGATAGAATAGCTTGTTAATCATGGGAGTTGCCTGAAGTTGTCGTCCATTAGATTACGCCATACATCCTGAGTGATGTTGGTGCCGTATTTTTGATCAACGGCGCGAGAGGCGTCGAGTACAGCATCCAATGCAGTATTTTGGGTGCCAGGGTTAGCGAGCATATAGTCGATCCAGTTTTCCCTACTACCTCCAACCCCACCAACATTAAGCGGTATTCCCGCGTCTTTCAGATTTTGATTCAAAACCTGGTGGAATTCCGTATGGATCGGCTGCGGTAATTGCGTTAGTTCCTGCTTGGCGTTGCCCCCCAGGAATTGCGGTATCGGGTGGTGCCCGTGAGTGACAGCCTGCCCGAGATCAACTAGGTTATCAACCTTATTCACCCCACGGACCACGCCGGCGATTTCGGACACGCCGGGAATAAGACCGAGGGCCCGCTCCCAGCCGGAGAGCTCCTGGCCGCCAAACAGGGTTTTACCGGTGGCGGCGCCGTAAACGTCCGCGTAGATTCCCACCGGCGTGAAGCCGACGCCGACGTCGGCCGCCGTGCCGCTGTAGTCGTTGAAGTAGCTTCTGCCCTGGGTGTCGAGCCACGTCCCAACCTGCCGCGCCAACAACCCATTGGGATCGGTGAAGTTGACCGGATTGTTGCCCACATAGGCATAGCGGTTGATCCCGTCGAGGTAACCCACGGGGTCGCGTTGGGTGAAGCGGCCGACGGTCGGGTCGTAGTACCGGGCGCGGTAGTAGACGAGACCCGTGGCATCGGGCTCCCGGCCGGTGTAGCCATAGGTAGGCACGGTGCCCGCCCCGGCGAGCTTCAGGCCAAAGGCATCGAAGCGCTGGGTGGCGGTGACGCTGCCGGTCGCGTTGGTCAGGGCCAAGAGCGAGCCGAGGCCGTCCGCGTGGTAGTAGCTCGCCGTGGCGCTCGGGCTGGCAATGCTGCCGGTGAGGCGGGCCAGGGGAAGGTCGAGACCGGCCTGGACGTAGAGGGCATCGGCCGTCGTCCAGCCGGCACTCGGATATTCGGCGTAGAGGTTAGGGCCGTCATAGAGGTAATTCGTGGCGACGCCGCCCTCGGTCTTCTGGATGCGCCTTCCCTGGTCGTCGTAGCGGAAGCTGGCGCTCGTGCTGCCGGTGACCTGGCCCAGCCGGTCGAAGCTGGTCCAGGCGTACTGGGTGACCTGACTGCCGGAACAGCTGGTGTCGTTCGGCCGGGTGACCGTGCCGCCGGTGCACTTCTGGGTGAGCTGGCCGACCTCATCGTAGAGGTCCGCTTCGAGCAGCGTCCCGGCGAGGGAATTCTGGCGGACTTCGGTCAGCTGCTGGGCGGCGTCGTACTGGTAGGCTGTGGTCTGGCTGACCGGGTTGCCGAGCTGCTTTTGGACGCGGTTGCCGAAGATGTCATAGGCATAAGTTTGCTTCTGGCTCGCGGTGCCGTTATCGACCTGAGTGAGCCGGTCGAGCGGATCGTATTGGTAGGTATAGGTCAGGGTCGGCAGGCCCGAGACCGTCTCCTGGAGGGTCTTCCGCCGGCCGAGGCCGTCGTAGGTGTAGGTCGACTGAGCCAGCGTCGACGCCCCGCTCTTGTGGCTTATGCGCTGCAGGCTGTCGTCGGCGTTCCAGGCGAGGGTCTCGGTGACGCCGTTCGGGTAGCGCAGCTCGGTCAACCGGCCGCCGGCGTCGTAGGCGAGGCCGAAGGTGTCGAAGTTGGGCGCCCAGAGGCCGATCAGGCGGCCGACGGGATCATAGAGGGTGTGGGTGGCTCCGCCGTCGCTGTCGGTCAGGCTGTCCAAGAGGCCGCCGGGACTCCAGGCGTAGCTCAGGGTCTTGACCCCGCGGCTGTCGGTGACGCTGTCGAGCCGATGCGCGGCGTCATAGGTATAGTCGTAGGCGACTTCCAGCTGGCTCGGCACCGCGCTCCAGGTTTCGGCGCGGATGACCTGCCCCAGGGGATTGCGGGTGTAGACCACCTGGCGCCCGTCTTCCGCCGTCGCCGACAGGAGCTGATGGCCGGTAGCCCAGACGTAGGTCACGGTATGACCGTTGGGCGTCTGCCGGGTGAGGACGTTGCCGTGGACGTCGTAGGTGTAGGCGGTGGTGTGGCCAAGGGCATCCGTTTCGGCGAGCCGTCGGCCGAAGTCGTCGACGGTGTAGGTCGCCTGGGTGGTCACCGTGTCCGAGGCGGAGGCGCCGGTATCCGGGTCGATGCCGCTGCCGCCGTTCGCGGCGGTCCGGCCGGCCTTGATTTCCTTCAGATGCCCCAAGGCATCGTAGATCCAGCGGGTGACGGGGCGGATGGTCTGGCCGAAGGTGGCGGAATTGGGGTCCGAGTCGGTATACGCCGGACCCGCTTCGCGGACGAGGCGGCCCAGGGCATCGTAGGTCCTTAAGGTATCGCGGGCGGTTTCGCCCGAACCGGCCGCGGGCTGCTCGGTGAATTGGATCACCCGGCCCAGGGCGTCGTAGTCGAACTGGGTGATCCGCCCGGCGGTGAAGCTGCCGACCTTCGGCCGGGTCACCTGTTTCAGGCGGCCGTCCCCGGCCGCGTTCCAGTAGGTGTAAGTGGTCGCGTGGCCGTTGGGGTCGGTGACCGTTTTCACCCGCCCGGCGGCATCCAGTGTGCGGCGGACCGCATGCTCGGCCTTGTCGTAGGCGCGCACCCAACGGCCCACGGGGTCGTAGTCGAAGCTTAAGCTGTAGGCATCGGGGTCGGTCACCTGCGTGAGGTGCCCGGCCGCATCGTACCGGTACAAGGTGGCGTAGCCGCCGGCATCGAGGGTTTGCGCGAGCCGCCCTGAGTCGTCGTAGACCTGGGTGGCCGAATCCCAAAGCCGGGTCTTTCCGGCCTGGGTGAGTTTCAGCTCGGCATCGATGAGCCGGCCATCGCCGTCGTGGCGGTACGTTCGAAGCTGCCCGATCGCATCGCTTCCTTGGATGACCCGGCCGTCGGCGTCGTAGGCGGCCTGGACCGGGTGCCAGTCGGCGTCGATGCCCTGGGTTTGCCGCCCCAGGCCGTCGAACGCCAGGCTCGCGGTATCGGCCGGATCGGAGGCGTTGATCAGGCCGTCGCCGGTCTTGTCGCCCAATCGGCTGAGCTGGGTGGGATACAGGGTTTGGGCGTCGTAGGTGGTCGTGACCGTCGGCCCAGTTCCGCCGGCGAAGCTCCCTAAGCTGGCGCCGGTAAAGTCGCGGAGGGCCTTGGTCTGGGTCGGCTGGCCGAAGTTCCCGTCGTACGCGTATTTCGTCCAACTCGCGATGGCGGAGGCCGGGGGCGTGACGCCGGCCGTCGGCACCTGGCCGGTCTTGAGGCGCACCGCGTCGGTGAGATTGCCCTTGGCGTCGTATTTGAGGAGCGTCCAGTTCCCTTGGGCGTCCTTGATCCGCTGCGGCGCGTGATAGGCGGTAAAGTCGGCGTACTCGGTGGCGGCGCCGGAGGGCGGGGTGATCCGGGTGACGTTGCCGACACTGTCGTACTGGTAGTGCGTGGTCAGCCCGGCCGGATCGGTCTCCGAGAGGCGGTTGAAGGGGTTCGCCGCATCGTAAGCGTAGGTGTAGGCCGCGCCGGTTTCGTCGACGATCCGGACCGGGTTGCCGTTGGCATCGAAGGTATGCCGCCGCTCGTAGCCGCGCTCGTTGACCGTCACCGTCTCGCGGCGGAAATCCTGGTAACGGAAGGTGGTGGTTTCCGGCAGCAGGGTGCCGTGCTTGTGGCGCCGATGGCGGAACACCCGCCCGTCCAGGTAATAGGCAAAGCGCATCCCTTCGCCTTCCGGCAGGGTATACGTCTTCAGGGCATGATCGATATTCTGGCCGTCGGCGGCGGTGTAGTAGTCGTAGGTCACGGCACCGTGCTGCCCCGCTACGCCCAAGGGGCTCTGGTAGCTCGTCAGATGGCCGTTGCCGTCGTAGCCGTACCGGTGGGTGGCGAGCACGCTGCCGCCCGCGGCTTTCACCGTCACCTGGCTGATGCGCCCTGAGGTGTAGGTGAACGCCAGCGACCGCCCCGGGCCGTCGCTGACCGAGCACAGAACATTGCCGCAGCCGGTGTTATAGGAAAGGGTCAGGGTATTGAGATTGCGGTCCTTGATCGTCAAGAGCCGCGCCACCTGTCCGGCGGTGGTTCCGGCGTTGCTCTCGAAGCCGTAACGGAGGCCGTTCTTCTCGGTCAGACTCCACGACCCGTCGGCCTCGCGCTTCACAACCGAATACACCCCCGGCGCGGCCTGGAAGACGCTGCCCGCCGGCACGCTGCTGCCCGGAAGCCGGAAGAACCGCTCCGCCCCGGTGCCGTCCACCCAGCCGACCCTGACATACCCGCCCTCGGCGCCGTAGAAGTTCAGCTTATGGTTGAAGCTGTGGGTCCAGCCGAACCCCAAGGGGCCGTCCTTGGGTCCCCGGCTGTTGTAGGCGCGTTCGAACACCAAGGGCAAGCCGCGGCCCGCCACGGACACATCCCGCTCGGTGTGGTACAGATTGCCGGTGGCGAGGTTGACCGGATCGCCGCCCCAGCTCATGACCGCGTTCCAGCCGTTGGCCAGGGTCGCCGAGTTGATCGGCCAGACGCTCGGGGCCACGCTGGGAATGAACGAATCGCGCGGATAGGAGACCGGCACCGGGCTCGTGTTGACCAGCGAATAGCCGCCACCGAGGGCTACCCGACACGGCCCGGATAACCAGGTCGTCAGGAGCAGCAGAAAGACAAGGGTGAGGCGGCAGAACAACGGCATGAAGGAAGCGTTCGGGAAATGGTCCAAGACAGGATGCGCCACGGCATCCTATCCCACCCGGCTTGGCTCGTCCGATGTCGGCGAATCTCGAACGACGCGCCTCCTGCGTCGGCGGCATCCTACAGGGAGCGCACCTTACGGCGTTCAAGAGCAAGTCGATCTAAGTTTTCAAGAGACCGGTAATCAAGAAAAAGCTGACGCTCACCCAGTGGATTGCCCAACAGTGCCGAAAAATACCTTGTTTACGTGTATACACAAGATGGCCGCGGTCACGGCTAGCACCCAGCGTCCACCCATTTCGCTAAAGATCATCCACGTCAACGTCAGGGATTCATGGCGCACCACATGGGCCTGCTGCGGCATGTCCTGAAGCTGGATTTCCAGCGTTCCCAGCAATACAAAAGGGCCGGTGAGGCCGACGACGAATATCGATGTCGGCACGCCCAATACCAGCAACGCCGCGCGTTCGACCCAGCGCCGCGTGGGCCAGGCCATCAGAAGGGACCCTTCGATGACCACCGGAACCAGGATATGCATCAGATGGGTTCCCGTGGTCAGTGCTAAGCCCGCCGGAATCTGTTGGCCGCCGCCCAAGGGCAACGGCTGCAACAGCCAGGCTTCGAGCTGGATGAGGACATCGTGATTGTCCGCGACCAGTTTGAGCGACGGCGCGTATTCTGGGGCAACCGACAGGAGGACGAACCGGAACAGCGGCAACATCAGTTCCGCCAAGGGTGCGCTGAAATAGATTCCCAACGCCGACAAGCCAAGCCAGGCCACCACGGCTCTCGCGGAGAGCTTGAGCCAATCAGCGCGCTGCATCGGCGGAGCGCCATGCGCCCGCCGCCCACCCGGCGAAGAACAGGCAACCTACTAGGATGATCAAGGTCGGTGCGAGATAGGTATGAATCAACTGAAACCAGTCGCGATGGTGGGCAATGACGAAATAGAGCCCGCTGATCCGGATCAGGTTGAGGCCATACATCAACAAAACGCCCAAGCCGATCCCGATCCATTTGCGCGTGATCGTCGAAGGGAACGCTAAAATGGCCGAGATCACCAGAAACAGCGCGCCCGCGCCGTCACAGCCGCGGACGATTTCCAGGTCGGCCTGTGGCGATACCAGATGATTCTGAACAGCCGACACCCTTTCCATGGGCGCGAGCCGGTTGATCAGGTCCGCGCAAAGCGTACCCAACCCCCGGTTATACGCCTCGCTGAGCATGTCATCGGGTATCTGGAAATAGGCGTAGTTAAGCAGTGTGTAACTGCCGACGAATAAGAGCCATTGTAGGTACAGTACCTTCCTTGTCATCACAATTCAAAGAATAAACAGTTGATTTGCTCGTGATACTGGGACATGATCAACCGATCTGTCTTCGTATAACCACTAATCGGGCTGGCAACCTTGGATCCTATGTCACAGTGCGACGACATTTGCCGCGCCACGATTCCATGTCGTTGAACCTGCGTGCGGGGAAAGGTGCGACTAAGACATCCGTCTGCGATTTGGATGCCTTTTTGGATTCAATTGACCGACAAACCCCAGTGGATCTAACAACCACCACTTTTTTTCAGCTTCATTTGCACAGTGAAAGAAATCATTATTGTCGCAATAAGCATTATCAGCAGCCAAGATTCAGAAAGCGCTGGGACCTGATGGATTTCTGACGAGGGGGGCGGTGTAGGTGCAATCTCACCTAAAATCACTGGTGAGTCACTGCCATTTGACGTTCCATTTCCTAAATAGCCATTACCCCAAAGATATACAGTACCATTAGTTGATGTAGCGAATGCGATAGCTCCTCCTTCAGTGTATTCTATAGATTGAATATTCATTAATCCACTTACCACGGAAGCAATTGGATTATTACTATTGCTGAATGACCATACTGAGCCATCGTTCTTTAATGCCATGGAAGAATATTGGCCTGCAGCAATGGCAACAACATTATTTAAACCTGCAATTTGTCTGAAATTCACACCAAAAGCACCGCCTGCCGCCCATACAGTACCGTCACTTTTCAGGGCTACAGTGTGTGTATAGCCACTAGCAATCTGTAGAACTCCAGTTAAGCCGGGGATTAACGTCGGAGTTGGTATGCCACAAAAGGGCGACCCACAAGTGCCCCCATTTCCGAACTGACCATACTCGTTACCTCCCCACGCGTAAACCGTTCCATCACTCTTTAAAGCATAACTAGACCTGGAATTTGAGCCACCGGCAGACACATCTATAATTCCCGTCAATCCAATGGCCTGTACAGGAGTTTGTTCATCGTATGTGAATGAACCTATGCCTAGCTCGCCCTGCTGATTATCACCCCAACCCCAGACAGTGCCGTCTGACTTTAAAGCAATAGTATGCAAATGCGATTCAGCAATCTTAGTAACGTTATAAATTGGAACTTGATTTGCCGGCTTATTTAAAAAAGACGAGCCTCCAAAAGGAATTTTCCATACAGTGCCATCATTTTTAACAAACGACACCCCTGATACCATTTTTACATTTGCCAATCCCGTATATATCGCAGGAACTAACTGAGTAGCGGGTGGCGAGTCGTAATTCAGCGCCCCCCAAGTCTTAACTGTTCCATCAGCCTGCACAGAAAAATTAGTATTGTAAATTCCCTGACCAGCTCCACCATTCTTGGGAAATACTATCGCTTGGACGTGGGTTGAAATGAAGCAGCCGAGCACTGCGAAGAGGACCAGCCTCGCATTTAAAATTAACATCACAACAGCCTCCGAAGAAACATTCCATACATCGCAAAGTCAAGTAATCAATCAAAATTAGACCGATCGTATAAATAAACGTTAGACAAAATATCACCGAAAGGACAATTCGCGATTCAAAAACACTGGCCAGCCATATAGGAGAATTAGTAAGTTTATAGAAACAACGCATTCGTTCCGTTCTTATTATCCATCAATGATCTTTTCAACGATAAATTCAATGCACCTACAAGAAACTCTTCCCATTGACTCAATACTTGACGATCCTCGAAGAGAACCATTTTACGATCAATAATCTTTCGGGAAATTGAATTTCTCAAATCTTTATCATTCGCTATTTGAGCGGCTCGTCTTGCATAATCTGATGGATCAGTCGCGATGCATTCATATATTCCCATTTTTTGATACATACCAAATGTATGCCGCCCACGCTGGAAATGACTAGGGAGGGTAATGACTGGTGTTCCCACAGAAAACGCTTCGAGTGTGGTGTTCATTCCATTGAAGTACAGCGTATCGAGTACTACATCGGAAAACGCCAGCAAATTCATGTAGTCGTTGAAATTCTGACGGGATAAAAACAAAATACGCTTTACTGCCTCACCGACAGAGCGTTTAAATCGCTCTTTCAGTAATTTTGTCCAATAAGGTATATGGGCCTCTAAACAAAGAATCGTCGCTTGATCGTCAATTCGAAGAATTTGAGCAAGCATGAAGTCAAAATCGGGATGAAATTTGAATAACGTCTGAGGGCACAGATATAGATTCGTCCGCTCACTTAAGCCGAAATCATGTCTTGTTTTATCAAGCCTAGTCTCCGGTTCGTAATAATACGCGGGAGTGGCAACGTTCTGTAATTCAATCAGCTTTTCGCTGTAACACGAACCGGAGTTTCGAGGTTCAAAATAATTTGTCGAAATAAAATAATCGATATTATCAATTCCAGTCGTATCTGGATGTCCAAATGACACGCACTGCACTCTCGCTAACCTAGAAAAAGCGAGATAATATGTGAATGGCTCCATGCCTATGTCTTGATAAAAAAGGATGTCCAATTTTAGATTAGAAATCTCTTTTCTAGCTTCGTGCAGTGATTGTGGCAGTATATGATAGTAGTCAGAGCAGTTTTGTATTAGCCTTGAAACAGGATCATCGATTACAGGTGGAACAAAGATTGAATGGACTTCGAATAGCTTTCTTGATAGTTCTGCTATCAACCCTCTACTTGTTTTTCCGATACTATGCAAGTGGAAAAATTTTGAAATGAAGCCAATTCGAATACGACCTTTTGATTGCCTATTTTCAAGGCAGTGAGGGGAGGTCCAACTTAATGATGGACAGGATGTCATCATTAGTTGGGCAATTTTACAGTTCAGTTCCCTATTGTCTAAACCGTGAAATGCTAGATAAAAACTTGTTTTCCCAATTTCGGAAAGAGGATCTTGTATCTTTAGCTCAGCTTCTATAAGTTGATTTATCTTTGACAGAAACTCTTCTCTCCAGTCAAGAATGGCTTGTGTCGATGAAGGAATAATTGGAATCTGCAACACGGATATTATTTTAAATGCATCCGATGGATGCTCTGCTAATAACTTATCAAATATTTTGCTCGCTTCACCTATTCGGCTTTGATTTGCTAGTGTGACTGCCTGGTTGAAGAGCGCTGTCTTGCTAGTAGGATCTAATCGTAATACTTTTTGGTAGCAATCGATCGCTTCATCATATTCGTTTTGCTCCGCGAGTATCGAGCCTAAGTTTATCAAACCGTCCGCGTCTGATGGATTTGATCTGACCCAATTTCTAAAAACTTCCACAGAGGCTTTATAGTTTCCCTGATCGCGCAAAGCCATGCCCAATTGAAAATATAAGCCTGCATAACTTGGCTGCATATCAATGGCTAAGCGATAGCTATTTATTGCCTGATCAAGGCTGCCGACCGCTTTGTAGGAATTTCCGAGATTATACAAATAGGAGAAGTCGCTTTTAATAGATATCGCGGAGTTGAACAACTCTATAGCGTTATGATGCCGTCCTTTTTGCGCTTCTATAATGCCTAGCAAGTTATAACAATCTGAATTATTTTTATCTATTAATAATATTTTGGTGCAGATTTCTTTTGTCTTTTCAATGTCTCCTTTCTGAAAATAATCAATGGCCAAATCCAAAGCTTGCGCAACGGTTATAATCTTATCGGTTATACATGAGGTTTTCGTTGCCATTTTAATTTTGTATCGCTCAGAAGGTGTTCTAATAGCTAAAATAATCCTTGCATCTGCGTATTACGCGAGTGTAATAGTTTTGCTATGGTTCAAAATAGACGTTGATCAGAGAGATGGGAAAAGACTGTTTGGCACGATGGGTTTTACGACGAGAATACCTCAGAGCGGGTTAGTTTTGGCATAAGCCTCGCCCTGGGTCACGCCGGCGTTGACCAGCGCCTCGACCGCGGCGGCGGTCGCCGCGACCTCGAGCCCCGGCACGCTTTCCCAGCGGCCGTCGCCGTGTTGATGTTGAATCAGCCAGGCCAGCCCCTTGAGGCGGGCCTCGTCGATAGGCGCCGCCTGGCCTGACGCGGCCACGAAGAGGCCCAGCCCGAGAAGACTCATAATCAGACGGTTCACGTTTCTGTCATTCCTTGCAAGCGGTCGATGGGCGCACCATAGAAGCCCAATGTGACCATCGTGTAACAGGATGGTAACGGCCGTGTGACAAGCAAAAATGCGGAAAACATCGGAAGTCAGACGGGACGCGGCTTTCGGACTGTCCGTAATCCAAGGCTTACACGATTTTCCGCCAAAACTTACACGAAACGGGTACTGTGTTTATCCCCGAAAAGCTTTCGTCGTGCCGGGCACCGGGATGGCCGACGGTAACATCTAACGCGTGTCGCCCACCCAGATCAGCCGGCCTGAAGTCCCGATCGACGCCTCGCTTTTCACGAGGCATCCGCGCGTGAACGCCAGGCGATCCAGGACCCAAGGCCACGCTCCTTCGGCGTCCGGTACGAGCGTCCGGCCCAGCACCGACAGACGGCCGCACTCGACCTCACGCATGAGCTCATCGGAGGACACGCCCAGAAGACAGGCTGCATCAGAGAGGCGAAGACTCTCGCCATGCAAGCGTTTCCGGCGCATGTCCAAAGCCCATAGTTCATCGGCGGTCAGCCAGTCGGCAAAAGGCGCCAGGCGCATGCGCCATGGGCCTTCTCGGCGCGCGATCAGGTTGACCACGGCCGTGGTGCAGGCCGCGCGGGTCAGCCACAGCGCCAGTTCACAGGCTTCGCGAGAGCCGAGGGTATCGAGCTCCGCGTTCCGCCAGCTAGGCTCATGCCGGCGGCCGGCTTTGTAGAGGCGTGCCCTGATCTTCTCCCCCCACGGCGCCAAGCGGACCCGAAGAGCCTCGCCTTCGTCGCCGCTCAAGAGCCAGGGCTCAACGCCGGGCGGGCATTCGAAGGTCAACCGGGTCGCCTGTGGATTGACCACGAGGTAATGGGCGACGGCCTCGGGCCCCTTAAGGGCCTCGATCGTGCGCACGCCGGCGCGAAACTCGAGCAGGCGTGCGCGGGCCGTTTCCAGGCGCGCTAACAAGATCGGATACGAATGAATCGGCACGGGGCGTTGTTGTATTGGAAGCGGTCGATGCGCGCACCGTAGAGGCCCTCCGTGACACTGGTATAACGGGACGGTAACCGATTAATGACAGGGTAACCGCGGACAAACACCGAAACTCGGTCCGGAAGCGGCTTTTAAATCGCCGGCCATCCACGGCTTACAGAAAAATCAGTCAAAGCCGACACGGAACGGGGGTGTTCCTTATCCACGATCGGCGCCACGGTCTGATCGACACGGGACTGCCCGCGGGACCGTAGCGCCGGAAGCGTATCTGATATCCATCCAACGGCCGAAGGCGATACTCGCCCACGCCGCGGCCAGGGCCAACGCGAGACGCCCGCCGCCGTTCATGGTGTGCATCCAGCGGACGCTCAAGGAATGGTTCAGTTGATCCGGCGCCAGATTGGCGAGCACCAGATCCTCGACACTGCCCACCAGGACCAGCGGCACATCGAGCCCTTCGACCGCCAGCAGCAGCGGCACCGAAATCCCCAGCCGGATCAGGCCGGCCCGGCGCCATAGGCCCGGCCAGGACAGCACGATCGGGTAGAGCACGAGCGGATGCTGGAGCGCATGCCCCTTCAGGGTGGACGCCGTGATCTCGCCGCCGGGCGGCAGCCGTTGACCGCCGACCGGCAAGGGTTCGACGAGCCGGACGGTGACCTGGATGACGGGTTCCTGGTTGAGCCGATCGAGGTTGAGATTTGTGATGCGCCACTCGGGGAGCAGCCGCTCGATGACTACGGCGTAGCCGGGTAGCATGGACCGGACGTAAGAGTCGCCCCCCCAAAGAACGCCTGTCACGACCACCACATAGGCGGCGATCAGGCGCAGGATCAGGGACCGCATCCGGCCTTCCCGGTGGTCGCCTCGGGCGTCGACCGGACCTGCTTGGCCCAGACCAGAAAGAACAGGCTGGCCGCCAGGATGATCAGGGTCGGCGCGAGAACGCCATGGAGCAGTTGAAAACTGTCCCGGTCGTGGCGCAGGGCGTAATAGAGTCCGACGATGCGGGTCTGGTTGAGCGTGTAGATCAGCAGGCTTCCCCCTAACAGCCCCTGGAGTTTGTGTCGGAGGCGGGCTGGAAAAACGAGGAAGGCGGCGACGAGGAGCAGCAGGGTTTCGGTGCCTTCGCAGCCGTTCAGGACGTTCAGCCGGGCCCAGGGCGAGACCAATCGGTGCCCCTCCGCGATCACCCTTTCGCCGGGATCAGCCAATCGATCAGGGCGGCGCTCGGCCGCACCGTGAGCGTATCGATGAGAAGCCGCTCCAGCGCGCCGCCGCGAGCGTCCTGGTACAGCCACTGCAGGCCGCCATAGAGCAATAAAAACCGCAGCGGCAAACTGCGACAGCGGGGCCAGCCGCCGCGGAATGGGCGAATCGGTAGGGCGCGAATCATCGGGAGCATAACGATTGAGTGGAAAGCCAAGATACTGCTGGTTGGCAAGGGCCACGCGATGACGCAGCCAAGGATAGGCATCCCATATGACAGGCCGAAGACAGTCTGATCGGCAGCGTTTATGTCTAAACCTAACTTTAGAGCCTGTAAAATAGCCGGAACGCAGTAATGACGGGAAGCATGCAAACGGCAAAAGAATTCACAACCACCTTCGGGCGCGCACTAACCAGCGCAGGCCATTGAAGATCTCACGCAAATCGTGCCGGCGTTGCGGCGCGTCCGCCTTCATCAAGGTTAAATAAGACGCGACGAAGGTCCATTCGTCGTCCGACACATCGCTAGGATAAGGTTTACGAGTCATCATGCTCGTAATAACCACTTCTCCAGCAGAAAGGTCATAACACGCTCTATTCGTTCGGATTCGCCGCGAGGGCCGGCAAGCGCGGGACGAAGATCCTAATGAGGGCTCCCCCCGGTTCGTAGCCGGCGCAGATCTTTTCGCGGACGTTGCGGGCCGCTTCGAGCTGGCCGGGATCGTCGGTGGTCAAGGCACTGAGGCGGCTCGGTAGGACTCGACCGCCTGGTCCAGATCGTCGATGCCGAGGGATATGTCCCGGCCCGCAGCGCCAATCTCGGCGCGGCACGGCACGGCTGCCCTCGTCGCCGGCACTATCGGAACGCATCGCGGCGGGAGGGAGAAACCGTCTTCGAAACGTTGCCGAAATTCGGCGAAGAACCGACGCACATGGTGTCGATGCCGGTGCGTCCCCATAGGTATCAAGATATTATTGTTTCGAACACGGCCAATCGTTCTGCCAGCCGCGTCACTCGCTTCTTCGCCTTCCAACTCCGTACGGCCATAGCCAACGCTTTCGGTTCCGCAATCACCACTACCAGTTTTTTCCCGCGCGTGACCGCGGTGTACAACAGGTTTCTTTCCAAAAGCATGTAGTGCTGCAGGGCGAGCGGGATGACCACGGCCGGATACTCGGAACCTTGGCTCTTGTGAATGCTGGCCGCGTACGCCAGGGCTATCTCGTCCAGTTCCGAGAGGTCATAAGTGACTGTGCGGCCATCGAAATCCACTGTTAAGGTGCTTTCTTCCTGATCGATTGTAGTGATGCGGCCAATGTCGCCGTTGAAGACGTCCTTGTCATAGTTGTTCACCATCTGAATGACTTTATCGCCCGGCGCGAACGTGGTTCCGAACTTCGTCACTTTGGGCTCGGCCTGACCATTGAGCAATTGTTGGAATTCGATGTTCAACGCGCGCACGCCCAAGCCGCCGCGGTTCATCGGCGTGAGCACCTGAAGATCGTTGACGGGGTGAACACCGAATCGCAGCGGAATGCGTTCGACAACCGCCTGAATGAGCTTCTTCCGGACGTCCTCGGGCGATTCAGCCTCAATGAGGTAGAAGTCGCTGGCTTCGCCCTTGGGCGTGGCGACCGGCAATTCACCTCGGTTAATCCGGTGGGCATTAACGATGATTCTGGACTCTTGCGCTTGGCGGAAGATCTCGGTGAGCCGGACGGTGGGCACAGCCTCCGAAGCAATGAGGTCGGCGAGCACGGCGCCGGGGCCGACGGAGGGCAGTTGGTCCACATCCCCGACGATGAGGAGGCCCGCAGCATCCGGCACCGCCTTGAGAAGCTGATTCATCAGGACCACGTCCACCATCGAGGCTTCGTCGATCACCAGCAGGTCGGTTTCCAGCGGGTTTGCGTCATTCCGCTTGAACCTGAATTCCTTCGGATCGAATTCAAGGAGACGATGCACCGTCTTGGCCTCGAGCTTAGTGGTTTCGGTCATCCGCTTGGCCGCCCGTCCGGTCGGAGCGCACAACAAGACACGGACTTTCTTCGCCCGGAGAATCCGCAACACGCTATTGACCAGGGTGGTCTTGCCGACTCCCGGCCCGCCGGTGATGATGGTCACCTTATTGCCGAGCACCGTCGTGACGGCTGCCCGCTGCGATTCGGACAGGGTTAGCCCGGTCCTCTCCTCGACCCAGGGAATCGCCTTGCCGGCATCAATCTCACCCCAGGGTGACACGCCCTCGAGCAGACGTCGGATGTGGTTCGCACAGCCCGTCTCGGCGCGGTACAGCGGCGCCAGGGACAAGATCTCGCCATCCGGCGTGGTTTCCCCGATGAGATTGTCCGCCTCCAATTCGGCGCCGATAGCTTGCTCGATGATCGCTTCCGGGACTTCCAGGAGTTGGGCGGCCATCGAGACCAGCGTCTCCCTCGGTGCCGCACAGTGTCCCTGCTCCGACCAGAGCTGAAGGGCATGGCGTACGCCGGCCTGGGCGCGAATCAGAGAGTCCGATGGGATGCCGAGCTTCTGAGCGATGATGTCCGCGGTCTTGAAGCCGATGCCCCAGATATCCAGCGCCAGCCGATAGGGATTTTCGGTGACCTTGAGAATCGATTCATCGCCATAGGTCTTGTAGATACGCACAGCGCGGGATGTGCCAACCCCGTGCGATTGCAGGAACACCATGATGTCCCGGATGACCTTCTGTTCGGCCCAGGCTTCGACCACTCGCATGCGGCGCTTGCGGCCAATGCCCTCAAGCGTCTCCAACCGCTCGGGCTCCTGCTCGATCACCTCGAACACCGCTTCACCAAACGCCTTCACCAACTTTTTGGCGAAGTGCGGGCCGATCCCCTTGACCAGCCCGGACCCGAGATACTTCTCGATACCTTCCAGCGTAGTGGGCGGGACGACCTTGAGGTGATGAGCCTTGAATTGCAGCCCATGGGTCACATCATTGACCCAGCGCCCTAAACATTCGATGAATTCGCCCGGCGAGACCGAAGCGGCCGAACCGATCACGGAGACCAGGTCGCGCTGCCCCTTGACCTTGACCCGCAGCACGCAGAAACCGGATTCCGCACTGTGGAACGTCACGCGCTCGACCGCGCCGGACAGCCGTTCGTAGGATGGGGGGTCGGTTTCCTGAAATGACATGGAAGTCGTCATGGCTACTTGGACAAGCAAGCGGCTCAAATTTTTATCAGCTTAACACGCTGACGAAGCAGAAACCTGGAACGCGACCAACCGGAATCTGGAGCGTTCAGGCCAAGGAGGATGTCAACTCAGTTTGTCCACGTCGACGTAAAACAGGCCCGCATGGATCAGGTATTCTGGACTCAAATCCCCTGGTCAGGCTCAGACCCACTATTGGCCAGCGGTCAGCAGTCGCCATCCGCTTATCCTGGTGGGGCTTTCCTGCCTACGTGCGGTAACATCCGCAAAAGCTCGTATAGAAGACGATGCAGCGCCGAGCGAGAATATAGTCACGCTGGACACAGGACCTCGCGCCAGCCTAAAGGGAACAAGCCCGAGACAGACGGGTATTCGCTGAGAAGCGAAACGGATTGGAAGAAGGGCCATCGGATGGCCCTTTTTGCTGCTCACTGTTTGGTCTTCTATTCAGTTCAATCATCTACAGTGACTGGAACTGTGAGGGCGTGAGCAGATTGCTGGCGGATAACAAAAGGCCCGGCTGTGGGGTGGAAAGCCGGGCGTGTGCCGCGTTGTCGTAAGTTCAGGCGCAAGCGCATTTTATAAGACAACAGCGCGGTTAATTGAAGGTTAGACCAGCTTCGGTAAGTTGCAAGCCTACGATCATGGCCGCTCTGGTTGAGTGGCCGCATCCTAGGTGACCGCTTTCCCCAGACAGCATACACTCTCCTTCATGTGCGGACGCTTTACCCAATACACCGATCCCAGACGACTGGCCCGGCAGTTCGAGATTTCGGAAACCAAGATCCGGGTTTTCGATATCCGGCCCCGCTATAACGTCGCGCCGACGCAGCCTGTCTTGGCCGTCCGGTTGGATCATGAGGGCGAGCGAGAGCTGGTCCCGCTGACCTGGGGCCTTCTGCCTTTCTGGGCCAAAGAGTCCAAACTGCCCTACTCCACCATCAATGCGCGGGCGGAAACGGTGGCCGACAAACCCGCTTATCGGCAGCCGTTTCGGAAGCGCCGCTGCCTTATACCCGCAGACCTTTTTTATGAATGGAAAGCGGAAGGAACGGGCAAACAACCCTATGCTATCGGACTCGAATCCGGGGAACCATTTTCCTTGGCAGGACTGTGGGACCGCTGGGAAGGCGACGGACAGACGATCGAATCCTGCACGATCATTGTGACGCAGGCCAATGCCCTCATGGCGACGATCCACGACCGCATGCCGGTGATCTTGCCACCGTCCGCCTATGACGTGTGGCTGGATCCTAAAACCCCGTTGGAAACCGCCCAGGCTCTCCTACAACCGTTTACAGCCGAACCCATGCGGCTTTATCCCGTAAGCCGGCGGGTAAACAGCCCGAAGAATGACGATCCCACGCTGGTGGAGCCGCTTGCCCAAGCGATCTGAAGGCAATCGGGCGAGTTCCACCGGCCGTTAGCCCGGTCGTCGAACCGGCGCCAAGCATCGCCTCGTAGGCCTGCAGAGCATGTGCCTGACGCCGCCCAGGGAGCGGCGAATCGTACCGATGCATCCCCAGCGTGGTTATCGGCCAAAACCGTGGATCAATCACACCGTCGTGGACTTATTCAAACAGATGAAACGCTACCGCCTCGAACGGCGGCGCCTGGATCGCCTCGCCCGGCCCGAACCGGCCGATCGGGCGAAAGCTGCCGCCGTCGAGGATCAGCGCTTCGAGCCAGGGCGCGTCAGGCTCGATCATCCAGACGAAGGGGACACTGTGGCGGGCATACAGCGGAAGCTTTTCGTTCAGGTCGTAATCGCGGCTCGTGGGCGACAGCACCTCGCAAATCCAGTCGGGCACAACCCGGAACCGATGATCCTCCGGCATCGAGGGAAGCCGCTCGCGCCGCCAGCCCGCCAAATCCGGCACCGTTACTTCCGCATCGAGGACGAAGTGAACTTCCGGTTCGTCCAGAATCCACCAGCCGCCCGGACCTCCCACACCGTCCTCGAACGGGTCGCCCAACCTTCGGCCAAGCACACTGGCGCTATGAATGTGTTTGCCCCTGGGGCGCGGCAGCGCGTGAAGACGGCCGTTGACGAGTTCCGCCGTGTAGCCGGCCGGCACCGCTTCCAGGTCGGCGTAAGTTGCAGGGCCGGTAGAGACGAAATGGACTCGGGCACTCATTTGGAGTCAACCATTCGAAACGTGGGCGTTAGATATCATTGTATCGAGGATCGGGACTTATTCAGAGTTTCCTGCGGCTTTTTCGGGGCTTCCGCACATCTACGAATACAAACCGGAACTCGCACGTGCAACGTCGATGACACGACTCACCCTGCTTGGTCGATGTTCTTCAACCAGTGCTGCAACCACTCTGGCGGTGGCGGACAGGTTTTTGGCACCGGGTGACCGGTCGCCTGTCGTCGCACCTTGGCAGCCAGGCGGTACGCACCCTCGTAGCCGTACTTCCGAATTGAAAAAGACTGCTTGGCCTGCCGACCATCCCGGATAAATCGCGCGGTCCAGCAAGCTTTCGAGGGACGTTCGCGGCAATCCACAGTCACGGAAAGTCCGACATAGCCGTCCTGATTCCGCCGGTCGCGCGCGTGGTAACCGACTTTCGTGGCCGGTGGTATTCCATAAACCACGACCATTTCGTCGCGAAACCGCTGGGCGGCATTGAGAGCTCTCTCTGGTCCGCCATGGACGCTGTCCGAGAATAACCGTGAAGCGACCATCTTCCCGTCCCAATAAACTCGTACCCACCACCCGCATGTGCTTGTGTCGAGCCGGGTGATGAAGCGCATCGGTTTCGATGATTTTGATCCAGGCCGCCGGGTCCGAGACCTCGCCCTTTCCGGCTCGATCGAGCGTTCTCCTTTCAATTGACTGTCTCGATGCATTGACTATGACCCTGTCCAAGGAGAATGAGTCCACGCTGCAAGGCGGTCCGCCAGCCTCCTCCGGCCGACTTCGTCCAAGGCCTCATTTCTAGAGAGCAAGATGAGCTGCGGGCAACCCGGCACGAACAGTGTTCCGTCGTCATCAATAGCGAGCCAGCGTTCGATGCCAAACGAACGACAATACGCCTCGATCTCCCGTTGTCGAGAATACGGTCCGGGAAGGACCGCTGTCGCCCCGATCAAGCGATCTCGGAATCCCGCCGAGAAATAGTCGAGAAGTTCGTCGAACGGCTCCCCTTCCCGCCAGTTTGATGAAATGACGATGTCGATGTCCGGATAGCCCCGCAGGGTCGCTTCGAACGCCGGCAGGTACCGGAACGTCGCCGATTGGCTGGGATGGAGCACACCGTCGAAATCCAGGAATAGCGCGAAGGGCTCCGGTCTGCGAATGCAGATGGGCAGGAGGCGATGGATCGGGTTCATTGATCGGTCGTCCGGTCCTGCGAATCCGGCCGCTTCTGAGCTTGAGGCGCGAGATCAGACCCGGCAGACCCCGCGATTTCAAGCAGCACGGCGGCATGGCAGTCGTCGGATTCGCCCGGCTTCGGCAGCGGACACCAGCACGCGAGGTTCTTGCCCCAAAGCTCGCGACGCACGTCGGCGGCCGTGAAATCCAGCCGGCCGGCCTCGAGGTCGGCCCGGAAGTCCGCTTGCGCACGCTGGCGCCGCTCGTCAACCGGCCACTCTCGAGGGTAAGCGTCCAGCGGATGCGGGTTGCCCCATCGGGTCGAGCGGTCCACCTTGACGGTATTCGGCGGCATACGCCAACCCTTGGTACGGCGAAGTTGCACGCGGAATGGCGTGGTCGGTTCGTTCATCGGCGCGGCTCCGGGATCTGGTTCCATTCGCGTCCGTCGAGCAGGCGGCCCGCGACTTTCCTGCCCGCCCGGCAGAGGCGTGTGCCGTCGACATCGATCAGCCGTGCCGTGCGCGGATACGGTTCGGCCTCGAATAACGGCGCCCACTCGCCCCATTGCTTGAAAAAGAAAGCGGTCTCTAAAGCGGCGCATTCGTCACGGAGCGCCCGCACCCAATCCGGACGCATCGGCCGGGCGTGTGCGCCGGACTCGCCGCCGACGATGACCCAGTCGAGCCCGCGGCCTTCACTCGCAAAAAGCGGCGTTAAGCCAATCGCTCCAAGCAGCGGCTCGACGCTCAGTCCGCGGACCCGTGCCGGCACGGCCAACAACTTCGGAATGTCGCGGCAGGCCTCGGCCTGATTGCAGACGGTGATCAGCAGCCAGACGTTCGGGTAACCCCGCGGCCCCCAGTCGGGCGGCAGCATCCGAGGGGCATTGCCGATGCGCTTCGTCACGAGTATCCAATCCAGCCAGGGCGTGGACCGAATCAGCGCCCACAGATCGGCGCGCCAGCCGTCTGGTACTTCGTTGTCGAACACGTCCGCCAGCGACGCGCAGAAAACACGCGGTCGGGTGCCCGTCGCCACTGCCTCGCGGTTCCACTTCAAGGGCGTGCTCCAATAAGTCTCGCTGGTTCTCCGGCGTGGCCGGGAGGGTCCCCAGGTTACGAGGCCGCTCCGCTTCGCCCAGGTCTCGGCGTAGCAGTGGTCGCAGGCCAGACTCACCTTCGTGCAACCCACCCAGGAGTTGAAGGTGTGCGTGGTCCACTCGATCTTGCTGTGCTCGCCCATACTCTCGGCCGAAAAATTAAAGACCAAAAGGATTGTCGTTTGTGAACCATGGTTGACACGCGCTTCTGTGTCAACTATAAATCACACTATGGAACTCATCAAGAGCAGTACCTTTGATCACCGGCTACGCGGTTTGAAGGATCGCCGTGCCGTGGCACGCATCCAAGCACGGTTGGACCGTCTTGCAAGCGGAAATCCAGGCGACATTAAGCCGGTCGGCGAAGGTATCTCGGAAATGAGGATCAACTACGGACCCGGATACCGGGTTTACTTTATGCAGCGCGGGCCGGTCGTTGTCGTACTGCTTTGCGGTGGCGACAAGTCCAGCCAGGACCGCGACATTGCCTGCGCCAAAGTCATCGCCGCACAGTGGAAAGATTGAGTTATGAGCAGCGAAACCTTCAGCCGTTACGATACGGCCGATTATCTGGAAACCGAAGCGGATATTGCCGCCTACCTGGAAGCCGTTATTGAAGAGGGCGGCGACGATCCGGCCTTTATTGTCCACGCGCTTGGTGTTGTCGCCCGCGCGCGCAATATGAGCCAACTCGCCCGCGACGTGGGAATGAGTCGCGAAGGCTTGTATAAGGCTCTATCCGGGCAAGGAAACCCCAGCTTTGCCACGGTGGTGAAGGTGGCTCATGCCCTGGGGTTGCGGGTGACGTTCCAGCCTGAGACGCCGGCCGCCTGCAACTAGACATGAACTCTCCCGCCGCTAAACCGCTGGGGCGGTTGTAGCGGGGGTTTCCGGCCTTGCGGCTTTTGCTTCCTGGTTCCGCGTCCTCTGCGTCCGGCCGTTTCCGGCCGGACGGCTTACCGGGGACTCCCCAGGCGTGACTTCGGACCGTTCCGGCCCTAGTTTCCGCTCAGTCTGCCGGCGCAGGGCGCAGCGCGTGCGGCGCGGGGGTTGGTATTCCCCCGACAACAGCAGCCGTACGCCCCGGCGATCTGCTGCCTGAAACTCTTCGCGTCTCGCCCAACGTACAGAAGCACGGCTTCACGCAAGCGAAGCTACCCAAGCATCGTATCCACGGACACTTCTCGCGCTCGTTGAAGCTCGGTTCGTAGCTGGACGACGAATTGCTCCAGGCGCTGGATTTTCTCGATCAGCGCCGTTTCGACGACGGCATTTGCGATTTCACTGTTCAGCCGATCTGCCATGCCCGAATCGCCTCCACCAATTCCTCCAGCGCACTCACGACCTTTGCCTTGGCGTCCACCATCTGCTCGGATGGTTTTTCCCAACGCGGCGCGTATCTTTCGTATGCGGCTTCCAGGAACTCTTCCACACGCCGTTTCAAGCTTTCTATATCCGTCTGCGGATAGGTATTGTTGATGCGCGGCACATCCTCCAATACCTTGGCCAGCTTCGACTTTAACAGGCTGTACTGGATATGCGGTTTCGACACCAACACACGCGTTACTTGGAGACCGAATCTACCCACCATTCTCACGGTATCGCCAACATGTTTGGACGGGACGCTCGCGGAGCACAACATCGTGCCGCCACTCGAAAGTCCAAACAACATTACATAGCCGCCCTGGACGGCGGGTATGTCGAAGATTTTCAGTTGCTGATTGGCCGGAGGGCCGTCGTAGACCCAGAGGTCGAGCAGAGAACACGAAGTGGACGATGCGTCGGACGTCCTGGCTTTACTTCCATCATAACGGCCGGTCCTTCGGATGGCCGGGAGCACTTCACCGGCAAGCCACTTCTGGAACGGGATGGCCTTGGGCTTGTCCGAGCGGGCCAGGAAGAAGTACAAGCCTTGTTCGGAAAGGACGGCCATATCCTGTGCCCCGGAGGGGGTCACAACGGATGTGACCCCACGCCACTCTTCAGGGACATGTGCAATTCTCTGCATTCCGTTCCAGGAATACCCCAACGCCTCCGCCACATCCTTAGCGACCACCCATAGTTCGTCCCCGGTCCGGATCACCCGGATGTCTTTGTCATCGAAGCGGAAAGGGGACGCCGGATTTTGCTGAACATCGAGGCCGCTCGACGCACCGGACTCCGTACTCCCTTCGGCCACGTATTTATCCGCCTCGACGAGGCGTTCGCCAGTGATGCGGCGTTCACAATCGATGAGGTGCCTCCGCACCCTGCGGCCTTGTTCGCTTCGTTCAAATGCCGCGACTTCTTTGGCCATGTCCAGCGTAAGGTGATAATCCTTGCCGCGGCGGTCACCGCCGCGGCCTTTTTGATTCCTCGAATTCGGGGAATCAATCACGATGTAATCGTTATCCTCCTCGAAGCCATACTCGGAAATACGTTCCTTGATCCACGTCGAGAAATCCCGCCCCACGGCCAGAAACCGGTGCAAATCCCGCGCATTACACACCAGGTGCTCGATTCCGCCGATCGTCGCGGTGAACACGGGAATCAGTGGTCCGTTCCAAGGAGATGCCTCCGCGGTTGCTGTCTCCGACTCATGGATTGGATTGCGTTGCTCGCTCGTCCGCCCCGGCACAGCCGGCGACACCGACATCCGTTCGAGCGAGGGCAACAGCTCAGTCGCCACCCATCTACGAAACGGCTGTACGGCTTTCGGATTCCGGCCGGCGCGAATCAGCGCGCGAAGACCGGCCTCGTCGACCACGGTCAGCTCTGTGTGGCCACTTGGTTCGTTCTTCGGGACTACGGTGCTTTTTCGCCTGTCGTCGATCCCGGCCAGCGCCATCGGACAATCGCCAAGGCCGAGCGCGGCGCACACATCCACGGCCACGAACCAATTCCGTCCTTCCCGGCGGATCACCCGCACGTCCAGATTGCCACCAAACGAGAAGGCTATCGCCGTCTCCACCAAGTTGCGTTCGTTTTCACCCATCGTCAAGCCCCCTCCGTTTCGGTTTCTTTCGCCTCCGCCGATACCCGCTGCGCCGCCGCCTGCATCGCCTCCATGGCGGTGAACCGCGCGCCGCGCACCTGTTTGTCGTAAGCCACCAAAGCGTCGCGGATCCCGATCAGGAGGTCCATCTGCTTGCGGATTTCGGCGAAAGCCGTCTCGACTTCGGTCACGAGTTCCGCGACCCACTCCGGCTCGCCGTTCAACATCCGATCCAGGGGATATTGGTAGCTGCGGCCCCGCGCGTAGGTCTTCCGCGCGATCGACCGCCGCTGGCCGTCCAGGCGCATCACCCCCATTTCGTACCATTCGATGGAAAAGGCGCCCGTGTCCCGAGTCTTGAGCCGCACTCCCAGCGAGCCACGAGCGTGCAGCTTCTGGCCGACGCGCCCGTCTTTCAGCCGGGCCCAGTAGTCGTCGACCAGGAACTTCGCTTCCCGGCGCAGCGCGTCGAAGCGTTCCGCAAGCCAGACATAGGCCGGCTCCGTGCCCGTGACGACGGGCGGTTCGGCCGCGGTCCGATTGGTCTCTTGCATAAGGTTGGAATTACTCATGGCGTCACCTAACTGTCCTATCTGGTTGGAACCGACCCATTCGGTTCCAACGGGTTTTCCAGCGTCGCTCCGCTCGTTTTCCGTCGTGGTCCCAATGTTTGGGGACCGACATGGCACTGACAACTTTTGTTGCCTTTTCACCCGCTTCGAGGCGGCTCCCTTACGACCCTAACCCCCAATCGGCCACTTGCAAGGGCGTTCTCAAATCGGCCGTTGACGCATCCTCCTTTCAATACTCAGGTCTATTCGCCCGGTTCCAACGACGTGGATTTTCGGACGGGCGCTCGGCAATCGGTCCTTGCCCCACGGTTCTCACAATGCGTTCCGTTCAAGCTTGCGATCGGCGGAAAGGCGCTGTCCAAAACACGATACCCCACAGGATGAAAAGCGGCGCTGCACAAAAACGCCAAAATCCGAACTTTGTGAAACGCCACTCCGATTTCCCGCCGCTATAGTGAGCGAAATACTGGAAACGCTCTGAAGACGCCTTTCAACACCTTTCGACGTTTTACGACGCTCTTGGTGTTGATTGGCGTCGTTGATACCCAGTAAGCAAGCTTCAGACACGTCGATTCGACGTTGTTGAACGTGTTTCGACACATTTCAACGTGTCGCGACACCAATCAACTTCTCGGAGAAAAAAGTGATTGTTGCCGTCGATATCGGATACGGAAACGTGAAGTATGCCTGGAGGCGCGACGATGGAAGCCTGGCTGCCGGGCATTTCCCTTCGATCGCCGCCTTGTCGGTCGCTCGAGAATTAAACGACGGGGCAACAGACGGGCTAAATGTCGTCCGGATCGAGATCGGGCACGAGTGTTACGTGGTGGGCGAGGACGCTGGGCTTGCCTTGGCTGGCCACGAATCGGGGCGAATTCTGAACCGCGGCTATCACGACTCAAATCCATATCTCGCCCTTTTCCGAGGCGCTCTCACCTACCTTGGAAAACCACGACACGTCGATCTCGTTGTGACTGGGCTCCCCGTCGAATACATCCAAACTAGCCGGGATCGGCTTGAGAAACGGTTGGTTGGCGAGCACCCGTTGCCGGACGGATCAATAACCCATATCAGACGCGCCTGGGTCATTCCTCAGCCGGTCGGCGGTTTTCTGCATCACGCCATTGGCCACGGCGTTTATCAGGACCTTCGTAACAGTCTGTCACTGATCGTCGATTGCGGTTTCTTCACCGTTGACTGGATCGTGGCAAAGGGGCTCAAAGTTGCGTTCGAAAGGTCTGGAAGTACACCAGGCGGGGTTTCCCAGATCCTGGTCAAGTTGACGCAGGCGGTTAGCGAGGAGATCGAGGAACCGTTCAACGACGTCGCTCGGTTGGATGAAGCCGTGCGAAACGGGTATCGCATGGACTTGTACGGCCGCCCGTACGATTTCGGGCATTTGATGCCGCGAGTACGGCCCGTCATGGATCAGGTTTGCCAACGTCTGCTTGATACAGTGGGCACGATGAGCGACATCGGCACCGTTGTCCTTGTTGGCGGCGGCGCTGCGCTTTATCAGGACGCCATACGGAAAATTTGCAAGCGCAATCCTCTCGTCCTGGTCAAGGACCCGATGCATGCGAACGTCAAAGGATTTTACCTCGCCGGCGAGGAACGACTTAAAAACGATGGGTAAGCCTATTCGTTTGAATCTTTTGATTCGTCAGGACACTGACCCTGAGTTGTACCGCTATTTGTCAGCGTTGCCTCCACGCCGGCGTTGCGACCGTTTCCGGCTTCTTGCCGAGAGGGGGTTGACCATGGAAACCACCGGCGCACGTCACCTCGACCCGGCCGGTCAGGTACCGATACATGAGAGCAGCGGCGCCGATACCGGGGACCTCGGCAACGATCTCGCCGAATTGTATTAAAAGTCCGTGTTTTCCCAATTTTTTGCAGCGTCGGCCTCTTTCTTTTTCTGGAGAATTCCCAATATGCGTATGCATCGGAACACCCTCCTCTGGTTGGCGTTATTCCTCGGGGAGCCTTCGGCCCACGCCCTGGATGATTTATTCGGGGATGGGCCGTCCTTTTTTGAGGACCATGCCAGAGGCTGGTTCTGGTACGAGACCCAGCGCGAGCCGGATCTCACCCCCGAGCCGGAGCCCCCGCCTAAGCCGCCTGAACCGCCGCCGGCCTCGGCACCCGTGCCGGCCAAAACCACTCCATCCGAGGAACCCGTGCCGCTATCCGCCGAGTGGTTCCGGAAAAATCTCGACCGCTACCGGGACCGGGCCATCGACCACCCGACGCCGGAAAATGTCGCTGCCTACTATTACCTGCAGCGAGTGATGATGGACAAGGCCCAGCGCTTTACCGAAGTAGCGCGGCACGTTGTCATGTCCGATCCTTACCTGGACGAGACCGTGCGCCGGCCGATTGCTACCTATGCAGTCAACGAGGCCAACCGGCAGTCTGGTCAAGCGGCGGGCGAGCTGCTGAACGAGATCGCCACGCAAGCCGGGATCCTGTTCTTTTTCCGCTCCGACTGCCCCTATTGCCATATCCAGGCTCCCATTCTCGCCATCCTGGAGCGCAATTTCGGTTTCACGGTCTATCCGGTGTCCCTGGACGGGAAACCCATGCCGCACGGGTATTACCCCACATTCAAGCAGGACCGGGGGCAGGCGGCCCGCCTGGGCGTCGTATCGACGCCCGCGATGTTTCTCATGAAGCCACCGCGCGAGATCGTCCTTATCGCGCAAAGTGCTCTGTCTCTCGAAGAATTGACGGGGCGCATCCTTCTCGCCGCAAAAGAGGCTGGCTGGATCGACGACGTACGTTACCAGAACACGCGTGGACTCCGTCCAGCGCCGCTGCTTGTCACCGACTCCGCCGGTATTCCATCCGATGCCCTCGATGATCCTGTTCGCCTGATCGAAGTGCTGCAACTACCAGCAGACGTAAGGAGCTTTCCGTGAAGACCGCCTCTTCGTTTTCAATTTCCGTCGCTCTGATCCTCGCCATGCTGACGCCACTCCCCACCTCGGCGGGTTTGCAGGATGAGCTGGACGGGATGTTCGACACCCTGGTCAACGTGACCGAACCGACCGCCCACTTCGGCCAGCGTCGTGGGGCCATCACCGGCGGTAGCCTGGTGATGCGTAACGGAATCACCAACACCAATTTGGTGAGTTTCGTGCCGCCCTCCTTCAGTGCGGGGTGCGGCGGTATCGATCTGTACGGTGGCTCGTTCTCGTTCATTAACTTCGACCAGTTCGTCCACCTCCTTCGGAATATCGCATCCAATGCGGCTGGTTACGCGTTTCAGCTTGCGCTCGGCGCGATGTGCAAGGACTGCCAGAACGTCATGAACTACCTCCAGCGGCAAATCCAGGAACTCAACCAGATGTTCAGCAACAGCTGCCGGCTCGCGCAGGGAATCGTCAACGACACGGTTCGCGCGTTCGAACTGCAAAAGCACGTCGAACTCTCCGAAGTCTCGTTCACGAAAGGCATCGCGGACGTTTTCTCGGCTTTCACGAACACGAGCACCGCCGGTGATCCGGTCAAACAAGTCAAGGAGAACGCCCCCGATGAAATGACCAAGGTGATCCAGGGCAACCTGGTCTGGCGTGCGCTCAAAAAGCATAACGCTGGCGCCTGGTTCCGCTTCGGTGGTGACGAACTGCTCGAAGCGGTGATGAGTGTAACCGGATCGATCATCGTCTCCGAACCACAAGCATCACCTGACGGCCAGGGCGAGAACACTCCGATCTCGGTCCTCCCCGAGATCCTCTCGATCCGCCATCTTATCAACGGTTCCGGCGATGGTCCGTACCAGAAAGTCAAGGTCTATCGCTGCGACGGCCACAACGAAGACGAGTGCCTCCATCCGGTTCCCCAAGACGTTTCGCTTACAGGGCTCCGCCAACGGGTCGCCGAGATCCTGCTCGGCTCCGGCAACGCCGGAGACGGTCTAATCCAGAAATTCGCCACCGGCGAGGGCGAGCTGACCGATAGCGAGAAGGCTTTTATGGAGACCGTGCCGAGCGCCATCGGCGGCATCCTCCGCAACCTTGCCCGCGAGGATGCCGGAATGGCGAAGCTGTTCGCGGACGAAGCTGGCCCCGTGATTGCCCTCGAACTGGCCCAGATCATCCTGAACGACATGATGGCCGCAGTTCGTGCGGCTGCCGCATTGGAAGACCATGCCTATGCCAAACGGCTCAACGACACCCTGACTCAGGCACGGGAAGCGGCCGCCGCCGAATACGAAGCCCTGTCCGGCCGGTATGGCAATCCGCAGACGCTCATGGCGTTCTACCAAAACCTAATGAACGCAGCCAAGGCCAGGAATTACGCCTCGAACGTCGCCGCCCCGGCGAACTCGCCCGCGTGGCCCGCTAAATGAGGACACGCCATGTTTGAAATCTTTTCCGTCGGGGACTCCGCCTACCTGGAGGCGGTGCTGAATGCCGTCGCCATGATCGCTCAGACCGGCGACTACCGGATGGCCGCTTCGGTGGGCGCGGTCATGGGCGTGATTCTGGTCATGATCCGGTCGCTGGTTCAGTGGGACGGCCGCGGCATCCGCTACCAGGACATGCTGATCGCCGTGGTCTTGTGGATGATCATGTACAGTCCGGCGGTCCGGGTCTCCATCGAGGATGCCTACACCGGCGATGTGCGGGTGGTGGACAACGTGCCGCTCGGCCCGGCCGCGGTCGGCAGCATTCTGTCGAACATGGGGTACCGCACGACCCGGCTGTTCGAGCAGGCCTTCTCGCTGCCCACGATGACCGAACACGGGTTCGCCGACACCCTGACCACGATCACCGCCGTTCGGAAAAACCTCCTCTCCCGAATGCACCTGGGCGGCGCCAATGCGCCGAGCGCCGGGGGCGACGTCGAAAACAGCGTGATCAATTACGTAAAGGAGTGCGCCCTCACCGGCGTGGATCTGAACCGGAAATCCATTGATGAAATCCTGCGGGACCCCGACCCCTTGAACGCCATCCGGTTCGACACGGCGATCTATACCACCGAGATCTATGTCGGCGGGCCGCCGCGCATCCTGACCTGCACCGACGCCTGGACACAATTGTCGGCTTATATCGACGACCGGTTCGTCCCGCTGCTGGAGGACTTGCTCACCGATTTCCTGGGCGTTCCGGCCCCCGCCGATGTTACGCCCAAGGTTCAGGACGCGTTCGATGCCTTGGCTGGCGCCGGCGCGGTCGACGCGCTCCAGTACATGAAGATGGCGGCGATCCTGCCGATGTTCGAGAAGGGCGTGGTCGGACGCCACGAGGATGCCATGCACTGGAACAAGGCGGCCATGGTGGAGCAGGCGATCCAGCAGCGCAACACGCAGTGGGCGGCCGAGGAAACCCTGTTCAACCGCATCGTCCGGCCGATGATGGCGTTCATCGAAGGCCTCAGCTACGCCATCGCGCCGATCATGGCGTTCGTGATCATGCTGGGCGCCTTGGGCGTCCGCATGAATGTCGGTTACTTCTCGATGCTGCTCTGGATCCAGCTGTGGATGCCGATCCTGGCCGTGGTGAACCTGTTTATTCAGATGGCCGCCTCGTCCAAGCTGGCCGCGCTGACCGGCGCGAATTTCAGCCTGCCGTCGATGTACGGCATCTATAAAATGGACCAGGAGCTTCAGAACTGGCTGGCGGTCGGCGGCATGCTGGCGGCCTCGACCCCGGCCATCACCCTGATGCTGATCTACCGGGGCGCGGTCACGGCGACCCACTTCCTTGGTCGGATGGACGGCGGCGACCACGTGAACGAGCGAATCGCCACACCGGACGTGATCGGCCCGGCGCCGGTCATGAACATTCAACCTATGCATCAGCAGGCACCGCTTTCCGGAGTCACACTGCACGGTGCCGAACGCGTACTCCCCACGTTTAACGCCGGGACCGATCTAAACACTGCGGTGTCCTCGGCCTATGCCGCGATGGAGCAGGCTTCTTCCAACTTTATGAGCAGTCTTCAGGAATCGGCGTCGAGAAGTTACAGTTTCAACACAGATGCCGCCGATTTAAACGCGCTTGCGACCAAAATTTCGAATAGTGCAAGCCACACCGATAAATTCCTCCTGTCGGTCGGTGAAGACTTAGCTCAGAAGTACAGCCATTCCCGGATATCCGGTGACCAGGTTGCTGCGGCTCTGGCAGGAGGGATCGGCGGCGACTTCGCACGGCACGGAAACGAATCCAGGGACCAGTGGTTCAAGCGTGTTTTGCCAAAGTTGGCCGGAGAAATCCAGTCGAATTTCAAAGTCGGCGCTGAAACATCAAACGCCATTGCTGCCGACATTCTTTCCAAGTGGGGGGAAGATCACGGTTTCCAAACCGGTCTCGAGCGCAGCCTGGTCACCGACGCGCAGCAGAGTACGCGCGACGTTGCGGCTTTCGGTCTGCAAAGCCAGGAACTTTCGACGCTTCAGCGCAGCGCGACCGACGCGCTGTCGGCCTCGGAAACCTACAACGAGACCGTGACCACGCAACGGCGATTCGGCGCGCAGGCGGCGTTCGGGGCGGCCGAAACCGGGATGAAGATCGCCCGCGACGCGGGCCTCTTCGAACGGCTCAGCCGGACCCTCGACCGCTATGGCCTGGTCGGCGATACCCAGCGCCTGGCGGCCGAATGGCGCGCGATCGGGCTGATCGCCGATCGGGATCAGGCCTATGCCGCCGCCGGCCTATCGCTGCTGACCGGATTCTCGGCGCCGCACTTCCGGTCGCTCGATGCCGAGGAAACCCGCAAGGCAGAGCTCGCCGGCTATCAACTTCTGGGCGACGTCTGGCACGCACCCTCGCCGGGCAACGATCTGAACGCCGGCCGCAACGCGAACCTCCGCGATGCCGCGCCTGCCTTCGGCGAGGTTCAAAGCCAGGTCGAGCAAGTGAATCTTTACGATCCCCGCGGCGATACGGCCGGCATAGAGGATCGTGTTCAAAGCCGAATCCGTCAGGAGCACGGAAGAGTCGCAAGCGGTGAGGCGTCGGTCAATAGCGCATACCACGACAATCTTGATGTCCTGCGACGCGAATCAAACGAAGCCCGTCGCGACATCCATGGTAAAAAGGCCGATCACTTCCGGGCGGAGATCGCCCGCGCGGCCAACGATTCTTCGCTAGCCGAGTTCGCCTATGATTATCTCGGTGGCGCGTTATACAGCATTGGCCAGAGTCTTTCAGCAGTTGGCGCAGGCGGGAAGAACTTGGGCGGACTCGGAGAGGACCTCAAGAGAACATACGAACATGCGTTGGCGGATGGTAAAAACCCGGCAGAAGCTGGCATTGAGGCGTTGGCAGGTCTACCCCAGAGTGCCGCGGCCAGGTTTCGGGCTGGCGTCAATCAATGGGTCGACGAGCGTGTCGCAGAGGTAGCCGATCGGCTGACGCCAGCTCAACAGGACTATTACCGGGCCGCGATATTTGAAACGTTCGCGGGACTTCCGTGGGCAAAAGCCGATCTCGGCACCGATATGATTGTCGGCATAAACCGGTTATTGATCGAATCCATGCCCAGTTCCGAGGTTTTCCGCAACGCCGAACGCGGCCTTCTACAGGAAAACCCGGAAACGGGTGAAGATATCGCCCAACTCCTCCGTCAGGCTGCGACGCAGCACCGCCCCGACCTCATCGATCTCGTCGGCAACTACAATCGAGCGACGGGTTCGGTGGCGAATCCGACATTGAACGCTGTAACCGGATCAAGGGTCCATTCTGTCCCAACGGGAAGCGATCCGGTTTTTATGCCGGAGCATCCAACCCCGCCCGATCTGGCGCCAATCTTCAATGAAATGGAAAGCCGATACGACCTGCCGCCCGGATTGCTCGAACGGATGGCGGGTGTGGAATCGAAATTCAATCCGTCCGCCAAGTCCCCGAAGGGCGCGGTCGGCATCATGCAGCTGATGCCCGCCACCGCCAAGCGTTTCGGCGTTACCGACCGGACCGATCCACGCCAGTCCATTGAGGGTGGCGCCAAGTACGTTCGGTGGCTGTTGGATCATTTCCAGGGCGACCTTGTGCGAACCGTTGCTGCGTACAATGCGGGCGAAGGCGATGTCGAGCGATACAACGGCATCCCCCCGTTCCCTGAAACGCAGGACTACGTGCGCCGCGTTCTTGGGGACCAATGGGTAGCAAGGAGCGATTAACGGGAGGTGATGAGGTCCTTAATAGTCGAGTTCCTGCTGTATACCTAGGAACTCGCTCTTTATCACGTCTTTCATTTTCCAATCAAAGATATAATCGTTCTGCCTTTCAGTTGGCGACACTTTCGCGCTTGCGGTTTCATTTCCGTGCACATAGATCCACTGCTCCGCTGGCCGGGTTGGTTGCGTGCTCTTCTCCACACCCAACAATCGCCATGCTAAAGTCACGATTGACCGGCAGAACGCGCGCACGAGCTTGATCAGAAAATCAGCGACGAAGACAACCCAGAGAATGACCACAATTCCAAAAACGCGATCGTAGTGATTCTCTCGAGCAGTTGCTCCCATATACAACATCACCACCGAGCACAGAATTACACGCAAAAACGACGATCCGATTGCCCCCCGTTCACGCTTAAAATGCGATACTGAAATTTTCCCGTTCGTCCGGTCGATTTCAAACAAAGATGCCGGATCTAGCCTCACATTGACCGCGCGCGGCCCTTTCTGGTGATCCTGTGGATCGAACAGAACGAAAGCGCCGGTTTTCGGCGTGAAGCCTGGCGCAGCGTCGGCGAAGTGGAAGAAGCGGTCCACGCCATCTCTACCGGTGATAAATCCGTAGCCCTTCTTGTTTGAGAACCACTTAATCACACCGTTGCTTGGAAGGGTGTCTAACGTGCCTAACTGAGCGGGATCCGGTTTGTCCATTGCACCAATCCACAGAACTTCGCCGTAACGACAATCAGAGTAAAACCCTTTTGGGAATGAGGGCAAGCCGCCCATCCCCTTTATTTACATAGTACGACGCCGAGGCGGCGTCGAACCACGGGGCCAATTGTGGTCCGCGCCGGCATATAGTAACATATCTACATAAATGATTCCGAACAGCGTTACATGATGACCATCACCACTGTATCCAGTCGAGAGTTCAACCAAGACGTAACCCGTGCCAAGAGGGCCGCCGAACATGGCCCCGTCTTCATCACAGATCGGGGCAAGCCATCACATGTGCTGTTGAGCATCGAGGAATACCGCCGCCTCACCGGTAAGCGCCGGAACATCGTTGAAGCGTTGTCGATGCCAGGACTCGCCGATATCGAAATCGAGTTTCCGCGCTCGCGCGAGCTTCCCCGACCGGCGGACTTTGATTGATGTTTCTGCTCGACACTAATGTCGTTTCCGAACTGCGCAAGGCCGGCGATGGCAAGGCCGATGCCAACGTCACGGCGTGGCTGTCAGGCGTAGACGCGGCGAGCTTATACATCTCCGCCATCACCGCCATGGAGCTTGAGCTAGGCATTCTCCGCGTCGAGCGACGCGACGCCGCTCAGGGTGAGAAACTACGCACGTGGATGCGCACCCGCGTTCTTCCCGAGTTTGTCGAGCGGACGTTGCCGATTGATGCGGCTGTAGCGTTGCGCTGCGCCCGGCTTCACGTACCCGATCCGCGTTCCGAACGGGATGCGTACATCGCGGCTACGGCGCTCGTCCACGGTATGACCGTTGTAACGCGGAACTTGGCCGACTTCGAACCGACTGGCGCTCGCCTTCTCAATCCTTGGAACAAGGCCTGAAGTGCGTGAGCCATAGCAGAGCGCCAAGTACGAGTGACTGCCAAACGCGTTCTTCAATCGAACTAACGGCTTGAGCTGGCAAGACCATTATCGGCCGTCGGTCGCCGATTCCGGACGCTAAGCCGCCATCTCATCATCCGCAGGCGCAACATCGCCTGCGGTCTGAGGAAGCTCGCTATCGAGCACCGGCAACTCCACGACATCGTCGCCCATCGAAAAGCTGGCGCCCCGTCTCTTCGCAAACCCCAACGCGCAGTATTGGCATACCGGCGGAAGTTTGCAATCCTCGATGACCAGATACTCGCCGTGGCAATCCGGACAGTGGCGGAGATGGGCCAGGCCGCAGCGCAATGCTTGAGCGAGCACCCAGGCTTCCGTGATATTGGCGGGTCTGACTTTGCCGAACGGACGGCGGAACCGTAACGCGTTCGGATAGCACTCATGAAACAGATCCCAGGCCGCTATCACCGCCTTGGCATCGACGCTTTGCCGGTTGTCGAGCGCGCTTGCCTTCAGGTACAAGGACGCAAACGCCGACAAATAAACCATGGATGCCCGATTATTCGGGATCGACTGGATCCTGGGGCTCGGTCCCGATGGCGGTCCTTCCCCTTGGTGAATGCATCGGTGCATCTCGCGCAGTTCCTCCACCGTGAGACTCCTGACCGCTTGAAATACGTAAGGAATTCTCAGTCTACGGACAATCAGCTCGCATGCCAGTTTCTGGTCTGCCAGTCTATCAGTGAAGCTGAGTGATTCATCACACATGCGAAAACCTCCCGGAGAACTCGGGGTGCCGTTCAACTGGCAGCTAGTTCATTGGCGGGCGGGAACGCCGTTGCTGCCGCCCCCGACCAACAGAATGAGCCGTCTTGCGCTGTCCTCATCACTGAGCTTACTGCCGCCCATCAAGATTTCCCGCCAGCACCCGGGGGAGAAACGCGGCGCAAAGCACAGCATGTCCCTCTGAGCGATGGTTTGCAGCCGCCGGATAGGAATGGCCGGAAGCAATCGGACGGCATCAGGTGTCAGACCCAGCTTGACCATGGCCTGATGCGGGCGGCCGGACATCACCATTTCCCGGGCTTTGATCAGGTATCCAAGATTCATTTCGTAGATGTCAGTGTTATCGGTTTCCATTTCTTCACCTCCTAAAACAACTTAGAACAGCGTTTTCAGCAACGCCGCAACCGCCAGGACCTTCCGTCCATAGCGAAGCGCGGCATCCACGTTCTCCCAACTGTGGTATCGGCCGATACCCAATACGAGATTGCCTGGCGTGGAACCGATGGCCTCGGCCAGCACGTCGGCTCCGATGCGGATATTGGTCGTGGGATCCAGCAGCTCCTCAGGCTGCGTGACACGATGCCCGTTCCAGCGGACACTGACCTGCATCAGCCCGACGTCGATATTCGAACTACCGTTGGCCAATGCAGTTTTCAAGATGGTGTGAGCTTCCGCCCTGGATTTCGGAAGGATCGAACGCCCCGCTAGGTTGAGCGCCCACGGCCAGGGCTTTGCGAGGGACTGATGGATGCGTTTTGATTCCATCAACGCGACGGCGTAGAGTATGTAGGGATCGAGACAGCGCGATGCGGCGATCTCCCACCAGATGGTCTCTTGAATACGGTGATCGCCAACCTGGCGTATGTCGGAATCCGCCTCCCCGATTTCCCGTATTTGCACCGGATCCTGAGCCCAGTTGGCCAGTGGGAACAGGAGAAAAGCCATTACAGCCGCGCATGCGCGGCTTCTCTTTCCATGGCGCGCGCATGGCAGGCGAAACAGGATCGATCCAAGAATCCAAGCGTGACTCAGAAAACGTTCCCCACCCATCCCATGTCCCCAGTAATCGACTACTTTGTCCGTTTCGGACAATCAGGCATGACTTGCCCTAATTTCCTTCTATAATCAAAAACCGTTAGGCGTGTAAGGTCGGAATTTACCACAATAGAAATTTAATACAATTATTTTTATTTGTGAATTTTTGTATATGACGACATCTCAACCTTCCCGGTCTCAGTCGGATGCCGCTATTCCTGGCTTGAGTGTACTATCCGACGACGGTCGGATCATTACCGGCCGAATGGCGGTCGCGGACTGGATCGCCGTGCTCAACCATCCCCGCCAGCGGGATAGCGATCGCCATGCCCGCGCTCGGCATTGGGCGGAGGCTCGGCACGCCGAGGGCGCCGTCCTCGATCATCTCGGGCATGTGAAAGCCGCTCTGCTGAATGGCGTTCTGTACAAAATCGATGGCCACACGCGAGCGCTGCTGTGGACACGAGGAGAACTGCCAACCCCGACCGAAGTGCACGTGACGGTATATCGTGTCACCTCGCGCGCGGAACTGAATGCGCTCTACGGAACGGTCGACGCCGAATCGGCCGCTGAAAGACAACAAGACAAGATCTCCGGCGCGTACCGGGAAAGCGGACTCGTTCTCACCTCCACCCGTCTGAAATCCGGCATGATCGGGTCCGCGCTCAATATTGCCTTGCGCGGCCTCGTGCGCCGTAATCAGCCACGCGACGCCAAACCCATCGACGTTTATCGGGCCGTTCACCTGTTCCGACAGGAATTGGAGATCCTAGACCGTCTCGATCCTCCGAACGACTTGTTCCAAACGGGTCTGATCGCCGCTGCATTGCTTATGCTGGCGTTGAAGCCGCGCTCCGAAGATTTTTTCCGTGCCGTGGCCACGCGATCCGGCAACATGCGCGGCGGCCGCGCCGATCCGGTTCAGGCGGTCATCGAACTCGTGGCGCCTTTGCTCAGAACCGGACGAGCGCGAAATCAATTGGAGCAGGAAGACCTGTGCGCTCGGTCTCTTCGGGCGGCAAAAATCTGGTTAGGCGGCGAACGCTCGCGCGATTACTGGATGCTGAACAAACCACGCGCGGAAACCATCTTGGACTATTGCCAGAAGGTAAAGGCATTAAAGGGTGTGTCACTCGATGATCCCGATCTCTGATGGGTTCGTGCTCAACGCCAACTCGGCGATGGACGGCGGACCCGCCAAGCTGAAACACCATCAATCCGGGCTGGACCGCGCTGCCAGGCCTCTTTCCAATGGCATGCGGCGTCAACCGTGCGGTGGTTGAAGACCCTGGGTTGCCTATTCCTTTTATGTTTCCTCGCGCGCATCCCGGCCGGTGCCGCCGCGCCACCCATTGCCGTTATCGTCCCGATAGCCGAAGAGCCTGTCGGCCGGTTGTATGAGTCGATTCTGTCCGGCATCCGGACCCGATCGTCAGCCGAGGTGCTTAGGATCAACCCCCGTACCGAAGCGCGGGATGCCCTGACCTGGGTTGCCGGCGTTCATCCAACAGCGATTATTTTGCTGGGCCGGCCGGTCTACGACCAGCTTTATTCTCGATTGGCGGCTGTTTCGACGGTTCCCGTGCTCGTCGGCGGTGTTTTCTTTCGGAGCGGAACGGAGTCACCGGAAGGCATCGATTTAACCATTGAGCCGCTCGCCTTCCTGTCCCGGGTGAAGCAGCTGATGCCCAATCTCAGACGCCTTTATACCGTCAAAACACGCAGTGCTTCGCCGATGCTCGTTGATGCCGCACGTCGTGCGGCCAATACCCACGGGTTGGCGCTTGATATGGTCGACGGGACTACTCCGCAGTCCGAAGGGCTGGCGTATTGGTCCGCGCTCGACCGAGCCAAATCCGGCGAAGACGCGGTATGGATCATGCAAAATACAAGTGTGGTCGAAACGCTGTTTCCGCACCTGATCGAACGCTCGTGGTATCGAAAAATTCCGCTGTTGTCGGTTAGCGGCGAGCATGCCGAGCTCGGAGCCCTCATAGCCGCTTATCCGGATTACGAGGCCATGGGGGCACGCCTAGCTGAGCTCGCCCTCAATAAACTCCATTCACAAGGACCATGGCGTGAAATGGTGAAGGATCTTCGATTTTGGATTAACGACCGGGTGCGTGCACACCTCGGCATTAATCTGCCCCCTGCACTGGCTCCTGAAGTGACACGAATCCGTTAGCTGGAAGGTTGCATCTCTGCAATGGTATGCGAAAAAACCTCACAAACACCCTGAGACCCGCCACCTAAGATCGACCATGCGCAAGCTTCACCGACAGCCACGGCCCATACAACGTGAGTTGATGATTCCAGCACTCGGCGCTGTCCTGGCTACGAGTACGATCTCAGCTGTCCTCTCTCTGATTTTACTCACGGCGCAGCTGCATACGTATTACCTGGACCAGAGCCTCCTTAGCGCAAGATCGCTCGCAGACTCCAGTGCTGCTGTATTCATTTTAGGCTCGCGAGATCTCGCTGAACGCGTCGCTGGCGCCGTCGTAACTAAAACAGATGTTTCCGGAATCGCATTCTTCGGCCCAGACGGTGAACTCCTGTTCGAGCCTTTCGGAGACGTTACGTTACCATCGCCTCTTACAATCGAGCACCGCTCAGATCCATACCTAACATCCGAAACCTCCGCCAACTGGTACCTCATCGTACCCGTCGATGCTCGCCAGTCCGGTCACGCAGCCGATGCTCCCGCAACCGAACGACTCGGTTACCTGGGCATCGCCGTACCCAAACAGCCGCTGCATCAAATGCTACTGCTGGTGACTCTAATCACAGGGGCGGTCTCCATACTCGTGTGCTTTCCAGTGCTTGCCTGGCTGAACCGCCGTATCCGCCGAATGGTATGGGCGATCACGACGCTGTCCGATGCCGTGCAGCGCATCGACCCCGCTCGTCCGTCCACCTCGCTGCCGTCCTGTGACGGCCCCAGGGAACTGGTACTGATCAACCACGCTTTTACCGGACTCCTTAAGGCCATTCAACGCCACCAGGGTTCGCTGGAAGCGTTGGTCGAACTGAGAACTCAGGAGCTGCGGGAAGCGCGCGATGCGGCGCTGCGGACCGCCCAGTTTCGAGCCCAATTCATGGCGATGCTGAGTCATGAGATGAAAACTCCGCTCAACGCCATCTACGGATTCGCGCAATCAATCGCCGATGACCTCGTATTCTCGGACGATGGCCCAGCCGCTACGCGCACCCGAAACATTCTCCTCAACGCCCGCAAGCTAACGGACTTGGTAACACAGATCCTGGAGATCGCGCGCATGGAGGAAGCGAAGACCGAACTCCAGCTCGAAGCGGTCAACGTCACTGAAATCGTCCGGCACGCCACCGATGCTTTGAAACCCTTGGCGGAAGCCAATCGCAATCACGTCTCGATTCGCTGTCCGGAAAAGCTGAACGCGGTGTTGGATCCCCAGAAGTTCGAACGGCTTCTTATGAACCTTGGAACCAATGCCTGCAAGTTCACCGAGTGCGGTCAGATCCGCATTGAGGTAACCCTTGATGATGATCATTTCGAGGTCGCTGTTATCGATTCCGGCATCGGTATCGATCCCGCCGATCAAGAATTGATCTTCGAACCATTTAGACAGGTCGATATGAGCCATAAACGTCGCTATCCCGGCACCGGGCTTGGCTTAGCGATCAGTCGCCACTATTGTGACATCATGGGCGGGCGCCTGACGGTATCAAGTACGCCAGGACAGGGATCGACCTTCACCGTCCGGCTGCCACGGCGGGTCGATCAGATTGCAGCCGCGGCACGATCTGAATCCGGCACCCGCCTTGCGGTCGCAGCAACAATCCAGAACGGGGATTTACCCGATAGTCGCATGGTACATAGAACTCGAAGCGCCGCAGCAGAGTAACAATGCTTTGCAGCAGAATTCGATTGGCTAGATGTAAGCCGAGACACATATGACGTCCGCTGCCGAAAGGCACAAATGAACAGACCCCCGGCGCACGTGCCCCTGGCCCAAAGCGCGCCGGATCGAAACGCTCCGGATCCGGCCAGATATCAGGCAACCGCTGCGTTATATAAGGGCTCATCAGGACCAACGAACCTCTGGGAATCGCGACGTCGCCAATCCTATCGTCGCTGACCGCATACCGGAGCAGAGCGATTGCCGGCGGGTGAAGTCGCAATGACTCCTGTACGATGTCCCATAAGTACGGTAACGCCTCGGCATTAATCTCGTCCTCCCCCCAATTCAGCACGTCCTTCCTGGCTCTCTCTGCAATATCCGGATGCTTGGCCAGTTCATACAACAACCACGTGAGCGCAATAGCCGTTGTCTCCTGCCCGGCGATGTACAGCGCGACGATTTCGTCCCGCAACAATTTTGCATCCATCGAGCAACCCGTGTCGGGGTCGACCGTTTCCCGCAGAAGGGCTATTAGACCCTGTCGCGTGCGACTTGCCTGGGCGATGAGCGGATCCACCACCCGGTCAACGGTTTGGATCGCTCGTTGGAAGCGCCAACTGGACGGCACAGGAAGCCAGGAAAATATCGGCCCCATGAGCGCTCGTCCTAGCGTCTGGACGAGAAACTCCTGGTGCACCACATGAATCGCTTCGATTACCTCCTGCGCAGCCTCAGTTTGACCTGCCTCCTCTCCAAACAAGACCGATGTCATGATGGCCTGTGTGAGGACCGCGCACTCGACTTCGACCGCTAGCCGCTCACCGGCTTTTCGGTCCCAAGCGTCCGCTAAGTCGACGAGTTTCCGGTCGATGAGATCGGCCCATTGTTTAACCGCCGCATTCGTAAAGTGCGGCTTCAACATCCGCCGCTGACTCGCCCACGCCGGACCATCGTTGTTCACCAGGCTGTCACCAAAAACACGCTTGGTTACGCTGGCAAATCGATTATTAATGTAAACGCCAGCCTGCTCGCGCTGATAGACGTGCCGCACGTGCTCCGGGCGTGTTACCAGAAACGCTCTGTAGGGTCCTAACCGAAACAGAGCAGGGCAACCCTGCTCGGCCAACGATTGAAAGAAACCCGGCAAGTCGGTCATGAGCCGATAAGTAGCACGAAAACTGTTCAGCCTGTGAACCTCCCTAGAATCTCACTCGAACCTGCCCCAGAAAACTGCGCCCGGCCAGCGGAATATCTGTTACGAACGGATCCTCAGACAGTGCAGGCTCCCAGATGTCCGCATCGAACGCATTCTCGACCCGAAACAATACATCCAGCCCTCTCAGGACTTCCGTCCGAGTAACCGTGAACCCAACGCTGAGGTAATCCTTGACCGGATTTTTGCTTACACCAGTGGCGCGCGGTCGGTCGGCGACCGCATTCAGGCGGGCGTCAAACTGCCAGTGCGTCATAGGATTCCAGTGCAGGCGAGTATAGACATGATGACGTGGTAGTGAAACCAGACCGCTCGGCAATCGATTATCCACAGGCTGCTGATGGGAGTAGTTCGTGAACCATCCGAGATCGTCCGTCAATCGAAAAGACGCAGCAAACTCAAAACCATAAACCTCGTAATCACCGCTGTTTCGAAAATTTTGTAACGCGGGGGTTGCGACGGGCAATCTCTCATTGACGATGAGGTTCTTCAAATCGGACCAAAATCCGCTTAGCTCTACTCGGTTCGTGCCGAAGCGCTTCTCCACACCGATTTCGACCGTATCAACTGTCTCCGGATCGAGCAATTGCCCTTGGATGAGTTTCGCACTGCCGTTTTCGAGGAAGCTTGGCGGCCTGAACGCGCGTCCATAGCGAAGCGAAGCGGTTATGTCGTGACTCAGGTCGTACATTACGGACAGCCGAGGACTAACGCTCACGCCCACATCGGAATAGCCATCGAAACGGACGCCAGCCGTCACCACCCCATCGTCAAAGGCGCGCCAATCGTCCTGCAACAGCCCGTAGATAATGGTGCGCTCGCGAAAAGCCGAGAGCAGATCGGGGCTGACAGCGGACACGGGCTGAAGGCCGCCCAGCGGCATCAAACCGCCCGTTATCGGATCTGGCGCGAAATTGATCCGGCTACCCACTTTGTCGGTCCATTGGTGCGCAAAACCGATTTCGGAACGCAACGTGTGTCTTGGAAACCCTCGATACAACAAGCTCACCCGAGAACCGACGGTACCGATCTGGGTACTAACCGATTGCCTGACACCGTCGGCAAATGCTCCGAACGCACCTGGCGGAAATATCTGAAAAGAGCCGTCGTTATCCAACCATGTAATATAGGTATTCCAGGTAATCAAGGATGATTTGACCTGGTCTTGGTAGGTCACATCCCCCACATAGAAATTGTTGCGGAGTCGACCGTTGGGATCCAAGGTATCACCGATGCCAACGCCGACTCCCGCATCCCGAAAGCCTTCGTAAATTCCGCGAATCCGCCAGTGATCCGAAATTCCCACATCAAAAGAGGCGACTACCTCGTCGCGACCGACATTGAGCGCTCCAGACGACAAGGATGCCGACGACCCAAACACGGCATCCAACCCGGTTTGAGCATCGGTGGGCACCCGTCGGTTTGGCCCGTTCGTGCTGCGCCCGTAGGCAAAGAACGACGCGTCCACGTCGCTACCCTTGTGCCCTTTGGTCAGCCAGCCTGAATAAGTGTCAAAGCTGCCAACCGTCCCCCCAAGCTCGCCAATCATGGTTTCGTCAGCGTTCTTGGTGACGATATTAATTACGCCGCTGAGCGCATTGCCGCCATGTACCGCTGAGCCAGGCCCGCGGATGACTTCGATCCGAGACATGGCTTGAACCGGCATGTTCCAGATGGAAGTCCGTCCGCCAGTCACCGCGTCTTGTATAGGAACGTTATTGACCATGACAAGGATTTCGGCATTATTTTGCGTCGCGACGCCGCGAACCCCGTATATGGTCCGAAACCCGACCGCATTACTCACGTGGAGGCCAGGCACAGTCTCGAGTACGTCATCGACGGTCTGGGCGCCCATCGCCTCCATTTCCGCCCGGGTAATGACCGTAGCCGCAGATGGCGCATCGGAAAGCGGCTGCATGTAGCCGGAAGCGATCTCAATGGCTCGCGCCGATCCCAATTGCAGGAGAAGGTCATCTTCTTCGTCTTCGGCTGCTACGACGATTGGGATCATGAGCAGTGCAAGTACCGTCCTTAGTGCTCTCATTGTGTGACTATGGTAACGTTCTACTTACAATGTTAGCCGATCAATCAAGGACTGAAGAACTCGTGCGAAAAATAATCGACATCAACAGGCTGAGCCCGCTCCGACGTGAGCGTATCTTGATCTTCGGGAATGAAGACGTCCTTCAGACTATGGCGCTGAAGGCTCTGCACGAGTCTGGTTTCAGACGGACAAAGTGCTGTTCCGGCCTGACGGAAGCCGTAGCGATTCTCTGCAATCATCTGGTACACGCGCTGATTGTGCTGAGCACTGGCGACCAGGTCGATCCGCTGGCGGTGGTCCGGCTCGTACGGAGCGGCTTTTTCGGCCCCGACGATATTCCGATCGTCACCGTAACGGATTCGACCACCTGTATGGTGGTGGCACCACTCATTCCGGATACCGGTGCGGTCGCCCTCGATATCTCGGACACGTGGCGGTTAGCGACAGTCTTGGATGACGCCCTGCGCCAACGAGCGCATCCGACCGTTTTGAGCGTAGATGATGATCCCGAGACGCATGCCACCGTCTCGGATGCTTTGGACGAACTCTACCGCGTGTCTTGCGCGTCAAGCGGTGAGGAAGCGCTAGGTCTGCTGAAAGATCGCTCGTTCGATCTCATGCTATTGGATTTGATGCTCCCCGGGCTCCAAGGCGATGAGATCCTGACTCGCCTGCCCCACCCTGCGCCGCCCGTCATCGTTGTGACCGGCGTGGATTCGGTCGATCGATTCAGGTGTTTGATGACTGACGGCGCCTATCACGTCATCGAGAAGCCGATTGACTATGGCGGATTGCGCCGCACTTGCGCAGCCGCTCTCCGAAGTGGCCGCGTCTCCGTGCTATCAAAAATGACCATCGGATTGGAACGTTCGTTCAACAGTGTGGCAGAACTGCTGATCGGTGCCCACGATGCGCTGGAAACGGGACGAACTGGACGCGCAAAGGCTCTCCTCGCCGAGGCTCAGCAGTTGCTACCTCCACTGGTGCGCTCCGCTTCCTTGGATGATTTCCTTTGATCGCGCCGCGGATCGGACATAGCCGGAAGCCAGACCAGACCAAAAACACCGAGCAATTGACCCGGCGTTGCAAATAATCGCCAAAATTGCAATTTTCTGCAGCGCCGGCTGACTTCGGCGCTGCCATAATCACCGCTGGTCTTTTCTAGGCGGATCCCATGCCCAAAAGCTGGGAATCCCGGTCTTCGTGCCCGAAACTGCAAATTTAAGGATTCCAACTCCGACTCTTGTAAAATCGGCAGGGGAATCCGGTGACACTCCAAATCCTCCGTCTACGGAGAAAAAAAGAATGTGTTACAACGGAGCCTATAATCGATGAACCAATTAACGGACACCAGTCCCGGCGGTGATTTACCGTTTCCCCCGCGCAAGAAACCGATGAACAGTTCCGCGTATAACAACAATCAATTAGATCTTTTCCAGACGTTCCTCTGCAACCCCAACGAACGCGAAAGACTTTCTAATACGATCGATATTTGGGATTCGATCCCGCGGTATTCGATTTCCCGCCAAGAACAAAACAAGCGGCGCGATGCGAACGGCGGATTGCCCATCCTCGCAATTCAATTCGAATATCGTGGCCAACCGTACATAGCCAAGATCCAACCTGCGCGTATCGAAGAGCCCGATGGAGTTACGCGAGATTATTACCCAAGTGCTTCCGAGGAATTGGTCGAAGATGCGCTCCGAAAAATCGCACTCCGCCAAAATCAAGGATTTTTTGAGAAAGAGAAGTACCGGAGCGGCGTCGCATTTTCCCTTTATGAACTACGCGAAGAATTATCGGCTCGCGGGCACGCGCGCTCTTATCAACAGATCATCCAAAGCCTAACTATCTTGCAGAAAAGCCACATCGAACTCCGAGTTGGCGAGGGGCGTGGTGAGGCGTTCCTTGCCGCCAATTACTTGCCCACGCTGTCTGCCGTTTCGAAGAAGCGGCTCCTTGAGGATCCTGGCGCACGATGGATTGCTCAATTTCATCCACTGGTCACACAAAGCATCGATCAAGTAACCTACAGGCAATTCAACTACGAGGTCATGATGTCGTTACCGACTCAACTGGCCCGCTGGCTGCACAAGCAATTGTCGATCAAATTCACCTTCGCCGGCCTCGCGTCAAAACCTTTCGAGATGCGCTACTCAACGATCAAGCGCGACAGCAATTTATTGAACAGGGGCCGCGAAGTCGATAACCGCCGTGACGTCGACGAAGCCTTTGCTGAATTAGTTAAGATGAAGGTACTACGCGAAATTGAAAAGACGAGCATCACGCAAGGAAAAGGCAAGGTCGTCGAGGTAGTTTATCAGCTGTTTCCGTCCCCTGAATTTGTTAAAGAAATGAAGGCGTCGAACAAGAGGGTTCTCAATTCCAAACCGGCCGCTACGGAATCACTACGGTAGTTTTAGGACACAGCAGACCGAAATTCCGGTAGTTTTAGGGCATAGCAATCAGTAGCTATAGGGCACACCAGAAACTTATCCACAGCCTGTCATCCTGGCCTTCGGTAGCTCTAGGACACAGCAACGTGAATTCTCGGTAGCTTTAGGACACGGCAGAGCAATTTTTCAGTAGTTATAGGGCACAGGGTGGTCGATTTCCGGTAGTTTTAAGGCACACCGGAACAAGCTCAGACATGGGATACACCGAAACTCGGTAGTTATAGAACACAGAAAACGGAGGTTCTTCTCGATAAATCATAAACTTGCGACCTCTTATCCTTTTAACCTTTTTTTAATCTTTTTGTATTAACCTCCCTCTTCGTCCCCTCCCCTGTCCCGCAAAATCCCGCCATCCTACCAGTCCACCGAAAATTCAGCGCGGAAGCCGCGTCATTCATGACTGGGAGGAAGCACTGCCACAAAGAGTTTAAGTTCATATTTACGTTGTCTTTGTGATAGACACATCAATGTGAAGACAACACTTCAGATCAAACTGCTGCCGAATGAAAGTCAGCATGCTGAGCTGAAAGATACCATGCGCGTGTTTAACGACGCTTGTAACTACATCGCGGAAGTGGCCTATCGGGATTAGTGTGCATCGAAGTTCAAACTGCGAAAGCTGGACTAGGATGATGTGCGAAAGCAATTTGGTTTATCCTGACAGATGATGATTCGCGCCATCGCCAAGATCGTCAAAGCCCATAAGCGCGACAAAGCCATGCACTGCTTTTTCAAGCCGACGGGCACCGTGGTCTACGATCAGCGCATCATGAGCATCATGGGACTGGACACCGCCAGTTCTCCTGACTGTGCAGAGGCGTTTGTCTATTCCCATGCAGATGGGCACCTACCAGCGCGTGCAGTGGCATCGCACCAGAGGCCAGGCCGATTTGGTGTTGGTCAATAATGTTGTCTATTTGCTGATTATGGTCGAACACCCGAGGAACCGCCAATCGATCCACAAGCCTTCATCCGCGTGGACCTAGGCATTACCCGGATCCCCACAAATTTCAACTGCAAGAACTTCTCGGATCAATCGGTAAAGCACATTCAACGCCGTTACCACAAACTGCGCAAGGCCTTACAGGCTAAAGGGACACAGTCAGCTAAACAACGGCATCTCCGGAAGATTCGGCGCCGGCGATCACGATTCCAGCGGGACGTCAATCATGTCATCGCCAAACGCCTTGTCGAGAACGCTAAAGACACCAGACGCAGCCGGACACCGGTACCGAAGTCCAACAGGGCCAAACATAGCGGGTAATCCTTTATTCCAACTCTAAGCCTTCATCGCCTACAAGGCCGCTATCACGAGAATCCCCGTGGTCTTTGTTGTCCCGTGGTATACCTAGCGCACCTATAGTGTCCGCGGCCATGCAGAGAAAGCCAATCACAAATCCCAATCCCGGTTTCAGTTTATCCCCTGAGCCCATACTGAGAACGCGGATACCAACGCGGCAATGAATATCACTCCTAGAGTCGAAATGTCATGCGGCCGATCGTAGCATGCAATGGTCGGAACGAACGCCCGGAGCATAGTTTCAAGCCCCTTGCTTCAAGGCTTACCTTTACCCACAAATTTGAGGGAAGCTGAGGGATGGGCAGCGAGGGCGCAACACGAGTTTGGCCAAACGGACATCGGCGGCGCTAAAGGGGCTTTACCGATTCATGGAAAATGACCGTATTAAACGTCAGGCGGTATTGAGCCGTCATTACTACGCCACGGCGAAGCGGTGATGTTGGCGGTCCAGGACACGACCGAGGTGGACTATACCCACCATGCTGTGAAACCCCGGGGTTACCCTGCGACGTGTTTCTGGACCTGGAACAGTGGCAGGCCTTGGCGCCTTATAAGCGCCGTACCCGGACCCCACCCACGCGACGCTGTGAATTGCCGAACTGGGAGGTTATCACGGCCGCCATAGCGGGCAACCGCCGGGCGTGACGGTGGTTTGATGTGGCCTGCGGCGGCTTGATAACCTGGTGGACAGGTGGCTCGTTCTCAACCCAAAAAGCCATAGAAAAAGATGTACGTAAAGATAAGGCCTAAAGGCGTGGGAGGATGTCAATCGTCGCTTTCTTACACTGCCAAGACTACAAATATCAGTAGTTTTAGGACACACCACGCAGTAGTTTTAGGACACAGCACACACGATCTCCGCCGGTAAAAACAGCGGCACTCCAATCTGGAGTGCCGCGCTCATCATCCACAGGCCCCGGTCGTGCCACAGGCCGTGCAGAAATCACAGCCATCCTTCCGAATGACAGCGTAATTTCCGCACTCGTCGCAGCGCCTGCCGGGTGCCACCTCCATGGCGCCCGCAGCACGGGTACGAAGGGACACAATATTGTCGGCCTCGTACGTCACGAGCCCCATCTCTTCCACCGGATAGCCATCCTCATCAAGAACACCCAGCATGGCATACCGATGGATCAGCAGCCTTGCCAGGTAAGCCACCGTGGACGGATAACTCGACTTGCGCTTCTGTCCCGGCACCCAGGCGAGGAAATCCCCTCGCGCTTCCGGAAAATCCAGCAACTGGCGCAGCTTCGCCCCGATCCAGGCGGGATCGATCACCCGCATATCGAAAGACAGACTCTTGCAAAGTCCGTCCAAAACGCGGGGGTATTCACCGGACAACCAGACCGAGTACGGCCGACGGCTGCCATTCGGCAACACCAGTTCCTTCACGCCCATCACGAAGTCGTCGCCCGTGCCGGGGTTCAGTACATCGACCGTCCAGCTCAGCGTGCCATCGGTCCCGGTTTTCGGTTCCTTCGGCGACATCAGAGCGTCCAGCACGGGCGTGCCGGCGATCACCATGACGGCTTCCTCGAACACGCCTAGCTCTTTGCACCGGTAGTGCACGAGTTGGGCGAACCCGGCCACCAGACTGGGCACCCGGAGGGGTTCGCCCTCTGGCGGCAGGGCCAATTCGAAGCCATCATCCCCGTGCGCCTTCATCAAGCTGTCCAATTTCGCCTTCACCCAGCCGTGATCGTTGGACCGCATGTCCATCGACAGCGACTTCGCCAAGGCGCCGAGCCCTCGAGGTTGTTCCGCCCCGTTGATCCACACCTCGAACGGGTGCTTTCCCCCGTTTTCGATATGGCCAATGAACAGTGCGAAACTGCCACGTGGATGATCAACCATGTAGCACCAGGCCGGATTGCCTCCCACTGGACGCGGCCGCTTTCGCCACCGCAAAGAAGCCAGCGTGGGTTCCGGCACGGCATCGAGACGCAGCCTTCGGTCCGGATCGGACCGGTCGAAGTCAGGCTTTTGGCCTTCGTCCGTCGCGGCCGCACTGAGCGTGCCGGTGGACGAATCGGCCACCAAAACCTGTCCCACGATCGTATTCGGCCGGTAGGTCGCCAGCCCCTTCAGGCCCGCGTGCCAGGCCTCCAGGTAAAGGTCCTCGAACGCCTCGAACGGATAATCCGCCGGCACGTTGACCGTCTTGGAGATCGACGAGTCGATGAACGGCTGGACCGCTTGGAGCATCCGCATGTGTTCGAGCGCCGAGATCTCCAGGGCGGTTACCCAATGCGAAGGCAGATTGGAAACATCACCACCCGCCTCGCGATAGAGGCGGTAGGCATGATCCTCCACGGCGTATTCCTCGATCGAGCCATCCGACATCCGTTTCTTCCGGGTGTAGGTCCAGGCGAAAGGTGGCTCGATGCCGTTCGAGGCGTTATCGCAAAAGGCCAGCGAGATCGTGCCCGTAGGCGCAATGCTCAGCAGGTGACTGTTGCGAATACCGTGCATCCTTATGCCCTCCCGGAGCGCTTCCGGCAACCGCATGACAAAGCCCGACGCGAGATATCGCTCCGCCTCGAACAGCGGGAAGGCACCTTTTTCCTTGGCCAGCTCGATGGAGGTCTCATACGCGCGGTTGCGTAAACCTTCCGCGATGCAGGCCACTCGTTTTCGAGTATCCTCCCGGTCGTAGCGCAACCCGAGCATGATCAAGGCATCTCCAAGTCCGGTGAACCCGAGTCCGATCCGCCGCTTGGACATCGCTTCCTGACGCTGCTGCTCCAATGGCCAGTACGTCACCGCCAGCACGTTGTCTAGCATGCGGACGGCAGTGCCGACCACCGTACCGAAATCGTCATAATCAAACGACGCTTGGTCGGTGAACGGCTGTTTCACGAACTGCGTCAGATCGATGCTGCCCAAACAGCAGCAGCCATAGGGCGGCAGCGGCTCTTCGGCACAAGGGTTGGTCGCCTCGATGGCCTCGCAGTAATAGAGGTTATTCTCCGCATTCATGCGGTTCAGGAACAGCACCCCCGGCTCGGCATGATCATAGGTGCTGCGCATGATCTCAGCCCACAATTCACGGGCTCGGATCCTACGGTACACCCAAAGACCATCCTCACGACGAACGGCGCCGGCCGCCTTCTGTGCTTCGCTGGGTTCGGCCTTGTGTACCAGTTCCCATTCGAGGTCAGCTTCCACCGCGCGCATGAACGCATCGGTAATGCCCACCGAGATGTTGAAGTTACGGAGTTCACCGGCGGTATCCTTCGCATGCACGAAGTCAAAGATGTCCGGATGATCGCAACGCAAGATTCCCATCTGAGCGCCCCGTCGCGCACCCGCCGATTCCACGGTCTCGCACGAGCGGTCGAAGACCCTCATGTACGAGATCGGCCCCGAGGCGCTGCTGGCCGTGCTCTTGACCGTGGCGCTGTTCGGGCGGATGGCGGAGAAGTCATACCCCACACCACCCCCGCGGCGCATGGTCTCGGCCGCTTCCGACAAGGCCGTGTAAATACCCGGCTTGCCGTCGACCTCTTCCGAGACCGAATCCCCTATGGGTTGTACGAAGCAATTGATCAAGGTGGCTCTGATGTCCGTTCCGGCCGCGGACATGATCCGGCCGGCTGGAATGAATCCCCCTTGTAACGCTTCGAGAAAACGTTTCGACCAGGTTTCTCTGTCGTTTTCCACCGAAGCGAGCGCTTTGGCAACCCGCCGAAAGATCTCATTCTGTGTGGATTCGCCCTGCTTGGCGTATTTCTCCAAGAGAACGTCTTTGGATATAGGCTGTGTTTTCATTGTTATCTCCTTCGTTTCAAGGTTACCCGGCCCACCGGGATTCTCAAAACCTCCCACGCGGAAGGCCTTCAGAATCCCGGCGGGATGGGCATGATGGATGCCCAAAGGAGACATCAATCCCCCACAGGGGAGCAACGCTCCCCTGGGCAGGGTTTTAAAGGGTTGAACGATCGTTAGGGCGCTATTCTTTCCAGCACGATTTCAGCAGCTGCCCGTGCGTCTCGTAGCCTGAGAAAGCGTTTCGAAGTACATCCTCCTTTTCGAGAAGGTGCTTCTCCCCGCCAATAAATACCGTCCAGTGAGAGCCCAAATCCGCGGCCTCTGCACTTGAATACGTACCCGACTTTGACACTGTCCTTGAATAACCAGTAGTCACCGTTCGGTTTTCGCTTCGTAGTGATCATGTTCGTAGCTGCAGAATCTCGGGCCGTATCTATGACGTTTTTGCTCCTCATGCCGAAATTGATGTGAACGAGGAGCATCCCAAGGGGTATGCTCCCCGAAGATCGCTTGCAAATCCAGGTTTCTCTGTTAAACGTTCGGATGTGACCCCTTGTGGAGAAATTGGATGTTTCAACGAATCCAGTGCCGGTTGGCCGCCCTTCGAATCAAGTCAAGCTTGAACGCCAGGAAACCTCGGGATCCCGATCAGCAGGCGGCCGAGGCACGTCAGACAATCGAGACCTGTAATGACTACTTCCGCACGCTCGCGGCGTTGGAGGACGAGTTCGCCGACTTATCGGACCCCGACCTCCAGAATTCCGCCGACCGGCGCCTCCACGCCAACATGACAGCGCTACGGCGTTTGGCGCCCGAGATGGCCCGAAAGAAGGCGCTTGCCGCAGCATACCTCCTGGAGCGCGGTGACACTTCCCAGGAGAGTGCGAGTTCAGCGCCATCCGCCGATCGCGACGGTTGGCAGCTGATCAATGGGGGCCGGGATCACTTCGTCCAGCTCCTGGACGAAGTGATCCATGCCTTGGGACTGCTCGCGCCTTGGGATCCGGAAATGAGCCGGATAGCGGATCTCGCGTCCGCCCGGTGCCGCGTCCTAAAACGCCGCGCATCACTTCAAGTTGTGCCTGCGCGGTCGAACGATCCGCAGTGAACAAATCCATCTGCCCGTTCTCCGATCGGGGCTTTCGAGTTCGCATCTTGATGGCGGCCTTTTCGGCCTTCAATTTCGCGAGCTCGATCTCGCACCGCGCGATTTCGATCTCGAGTTCGAGTTGCGCGAGTCGGCGGGCTCCCGGATCACGGGGACGCCGCGCACGGATGGCGTCCTGGACCTCCCGAGAGAGTTGTTGCCAGTTCCGATCGGGAATCGGCATCCGAAGAATCGGCGCCTCCTCGCGTTGCACCGGTCTTGGCCGGCGTTCAGCCACAACGGTCGCCAGGGTCCAAAGCCCGGTGGCGACCGTTTGGAGCGCGGACATCACGGCTTTTATCGCCAGGATGGCCAGCCCCAGGAAAATCACTCCGAAAAGAAAATTCATAAGCGCACCTCTGACAAAAAAGGAGCGCCATGAACCCCTGGGGGCGATGACGCCCCGGTGGGGTTGATGAATGACTGCGAAGGGCTCGCAGCCGTCGAATAACCGGGCTTGACGCACCCGGTTCGGAGAAGATTGACTTCCCCGCCGCCCGGAGGCGGAACGCCTGCCAAAGGCAGGAGTCAGCGCTCGCCGAAACGAGCGTCTGAACGAATCGGCTTTTCCGCTGACCTCGCCGTCTGCAAGATCAGGGGAAAAGGCGCCGACGCGAAGTCGGCGCACGGATTTTAGGCGGCGATTAGGAGATCCCGCGACAGCTCGAACAACCGGGCTCGAAGCTCATGGAGCTGCATGATCGAGATCGAACATTCAAAGAGGTGGCTAACCTCGATTCCGAGGCCAATCCCCACCACCTTGATCCCGGTCGCGGCACAGCGGGCGAGAATATCCCGCGTGGCTTCCAGGCAGTCGGGCTCGCCGTCGGTCAAAGCCAGAATGACCTTGCGGGGTTCTCGGCAGGCCAGCAATCGGCTCGCGGCATACCAGAGGCCTTGGGCCAGCGGCGTGCCGCCGTCGGTTCCCAAACCGAAATAAGGCGCACGTTGCCGAACCCGTTGCCCGTGGTCCATCACTCGATAGACGCTGTCGGCACGGCCCTCGTATCCCGGAAAGGCCGTGACCGCCGGATTGACGCCGGATAGGCCTTCCAGCGCCAGGGCCAACGCCATGCAGGCGTCCCAGGCCAGGTCGATTCTTTGACCCACGACGGTCTGCTCGTGGATCACCGTACCTTGCATCGAAGGCGAACGATCCAAAAGCACATGTACGGCGGTGTTCGGCGCCGACTGCGGCGAGCGCCGTTCAAACACCCGCGCATCGCCAGTGGAGAGCCGGTAGAGGCGGTTTCTCGCCACCTTACGGCCCGAGGCCTTCGCCACGGGTCGTTTCAGACGACTCGCTTGCACCAGGCCCTGCAACGTGGCCCGGATTCGGCTCGATTCCCTCACCGTTTTGTCGAGGAGCCCCTGACCCTCTTTCGGTCGGCTCGGCGGCTCATCGGCCGTCGGGAAGTCAATGTCCGCGGCTTGAGACGCCGTGAGTCTCAAGATGTCCCGAGCGCATTCGAAGAGATCCTGACCCACATCGTCGGCTCCAGCAGATAGAACCGCCCGCAGCACGTGGACCGCCTCGTCGGTAGTGCTGTCTGGCGAGTCCGAGGACGGCGATGCAATGGCGCCATCGACCGGTGCATTCGGATCAATCTCTGGCGCAGCGTCGGCACGCCCACTCGGGGTGTCAGTCGTGGCGCTATCGTCCGATTCGGCCGGCCGAGGATTGGGCTGGGCGTTTCCGGTTGGGGCGCCTGGCCCGCTCTGGCCTCCTGAATCGGACGGCTGCTCTTCATTTGCCTTCTCCAGTTCGTCCTGGAGCATGCGCAGGATGCGATCGGTCAGGCTCAGGCACTCCCGCGTTCCGGTCAGAGCCGGAACCTCGGACAACAGCCCGAAAAGCCGGGTCACCGCGCCGGACGGAAAACGGTCCTCGATCAGGCGCTCCGCCGCATCCGCCAGGTCCGCCAGGGCTGTTTGTCCAAGTTCCCGTGTCCGAAGGTGGAACAGCAGAAAGGCCTGCAACACCGCCGCCGGATGGGTATCCGGCTGAGGTACCGTGAAACCGCCCTCGGCGATCAGCTTTCCGACCGTCTTCTCGATCGTCAGGCGCGTACCCGGATAGCGTTCGGCGAGCCGCCTTTCAATGCGAACATCCTCAAGGACATTGAGGATGGCCTTCCGAATCGGCACCGAAGCCGCCTGCGCGAAGTAGTCGAACGCCGTATAACGGACATGGCCCGCCTCGTGGGCAAGGTAGCCCCAGGCGACGTCCCGGTAGCCCGGATTGTCGCCGTCGTAGGCCGGGACAGTGATGGTGTCACCGTCCGTCTCGGCGTCCTGGCCGCCCACACGGACCTTGACGCCCAGCTTGTTGCCCAACGCCGCAGCGACGATGGGGAACGCGTTGTTTAGGCTTCGATTCGTTTTCATAAATTCTTTGCCTCCATTAAAAAGGAGGCAAATCCCACCCCGAAGGGCGCGATTTGCCCCTTGGGGGTGATGATCAATGGCTACGCTTCACGGGGCGCCTTAATCGCAATCCGGTTCCCGTTTTGATCGAAGTAATGACTCAGACCAAAGCGAAGCGCCTCTCGAATAGCGGCGGCATGGGTGTTGCCGTCCACGAATCCTTGTGACTTGTGAAAGAGTCCTTCCGGCCCCTGAACACCGAATTCCGTTTGCCAGCCACCCGGAGGCACACCGCAGTGGATGATCCTGACGGTTCTCATGATGCTCATTGCCGTGCATTCATTTAGAACCAGCAGTCATCCGCCGTGGCGGTCGTCACCAAAGGCTCCGGAACGGAATCCAGCGGCTCGGGTTCAATGGAGGACGCGTCCGGTTCCAGCTCTTCCGCGAGATCATCGAACAGACTGAAGTGGTCGATGACCGGAGATACCGATTCGGCTGGGCGATCCTCACCCGGAACCGAAGCCGGAGCACTCCCGTGATTCATCGGAAGGCTCAACTCCGGTATCTGCGTCAGCCCTTCCCCGTGACGCTT
>NZ_JAFIBZ010000017.1:0-93785 GCF_017832375.1 Methylocaldum sp. RMAD-M
CGGCGCCGTCATCAGTGGCGCGCCAGGCAGTGCCATTACCGACGCCGCTGTCGTGGTCGTCCACCATAACTGCGACTGTAGTATTAGAGCCTATCTCAGTAGGCCGTTCGCTCTGAGCCCTTCGACGGGCCTGTCCTGAGCCCTTCGACTTAGCTCAGGACAGGCCCGTCGAAGGGTTTGGGACTTACTGGCATAGGCTCTTAGCTCTGAGCCCTTCCACCCGCTCCGAGATTCGAAGCTTCTACGGCTCGGAACCCGAAGATCGAGCCATCATCCAGATCAGCATCTCCTCGCTAACATCGTCGGCTGCCGCTGATTCGGGTGATTGCTGAGTAACTAATGATTCCGCCTTCCGCAATTGCAGGAGGTGCTCGACGGCCTCGTTGATCGTCATTCGCTGTTCCTTGGCCAGCTTGGCCAAGGCGGCGTAGGTGCTTTTCTTGAGGCTCAACCGCTGCAAGTTCTCCGAGCACCGGCGCTGGTTCAGGGCGTTCTGCAGGCGTTTCCAGCCGGTGTCGTTCAGATGGCGTCCAATCCACGCGTTCAATTGGTGGTGATCCGAACAGAGATCGAGCTGTTCGGCTGCGACGCAATCATGAGTTACTAATATTTCCGGCGCCTTATCGGGTTCTGTGAGCATACGCCGCAAGTAACTCAGCGCCGCCGCGTATTTTTCCGGTTTGAGTCCGCGCATGGATAGCCCTCATTAGTTACTCATTTTTATGGAAACATTCCAACTGAAGCCGTGAGTTCAAATTTGTGAGTAACTCATGAGTATTAAGACCAAGTTCGGATGAGAGGTCAATCCTCCGCTTAAACAGGGCAGGGAAAAAACGGCCTTCGTGGCTGTCGTATAAAGAATGGCGCAACGGGCGCCAAAATCGGGCTAATCCGCCGTATCGTGCTGTGGAGAGCGACCGAATACGAGCACAGGGAGAACGATATCATGGACGGTTTCAGCGTGTTGCGAAATATTGGCGGAATGCTATTGACTGCCGGGCTGGCCATCTTGAGCGTGGGCGCGGATGCCGAAGCGGAGCGTCTACCCGCCTACGGCGTCGATCTTGAACAGACCTCGGTCTCGGGGATTTCCTCGGGCGCTTATCTGGCGGTGCAGTTCCATGTCGCCCATTCCGGTATCGTCCGCGGCGCCGGGGTCATCGCCGGCGGACCGTATTACTGCGCCGAGAACAACTCCGGCAGGGCAACACGGAACTGTATGAAACCCGATGAAACCCATCCTGTCCCCGATGCCGCGCATCTCAAGAATCTTACCGACCAGCTTGCGCAGTCCGGTGCCATCGACGATCCCGTTCAACTTCGGGCCGACCGGGTGTGGTTATTTTCCGGTACCGAAGATCGGGTCGTCGAACAGCCGGTGATGGACGCCTTGTTTCGTTATTACCGGTCTTATGTGGGCGATGACGGGATCGTCTACAAGAAAGACCTGGACGCAGGGCATGCCATGATTACGGAAACCGACGGAGCCGCCTGCTCCTATACGGGGCCTCCGTTCCTCAACGACTGCGACTACGATGCGGCAGGAGCTCTGCTGGCTCACATCCATGGGCCGCTCGAACCGCCCGCCGCCGAGCCCGGCGGGCGTTTCGTCGCGTTCGATCAGAACGAATTTCTGCCCGACCGGAAGGCCCACGATCACAGCATGAGCGATTCGGGGATGGCGTATATTCCGGATTCGTGTAATACCAGGCGTTGCCGGGTGCATGTCGCCTTCCACGGCTGTTTGCAAAACGAGGATAAAGTCGGCGACGCCTTTTACCGGCAGGCGGGCTACAACCGCTGGGCCGACACCAACGATCTGATCGTCCTATATCCGCAGACGGAAGCGCGCTATGGCTGGGGATGGCCGTTCTGGACTTTGAATTTCGTATGGAATCCCAATGCCTGTTGGGACTGGTGGGGGTATGACAGCGCCGATTATCACACCAAGAACGGACCGCAGATCGAAGCGATTCGGGGCATGCTCGATAGACTGGCGGAAACGCGGCCGTGACGATGGGCGAGTGTATTATTAATCAGGCCCGTAAATACCCACCTGGTATTTCGGGCCGCCGCCCAGGCCGGTACACGCCCGGCCTGGGCTCACGCGGCTTGTCGCCGCGCCGGGGCATCCCTGCCCCGGATTAACCCGGCCTATATTTATAGGCCGGGTTAATAAATCTTCCAATCATCGGCTTTCTGAAGGGAGAACCCGACGATCAGTCCCAACCGACGACGTCGTAACCGCGTTCCTGCAAGCATCGGTTCACGAACGACTGATAAGCGGGATCCGGCCCCGAGCGGCCGAACATGGATCGAATCAGCCCTGCCGCCGCGCCGCTCGCGGCGCCAATAGCAGAGCCGGCGCCGGCCGACCCGACCACAGCCCCGCCGACCGCCCCGGTCGCCGCGCCCATGGCGGCGCCGCCTACCGTGTTTCTGGCGGCCCGGCCGGCGCCGGTTGCGCGAGAGTCTGCGCCGGCCGCTTCGGCCAAGGACTTGCACTCGGCGATATCCTGATCGGCGGCAACTTGTCCTACATTCTGAAGATGCTCGTTGGGGTAGAGTACCGGTCTCGCGGTGGCGCAGCCGCCCAAAGCCGTCACCAGCGCGAGAACGATCAATCCAGCGGCGGGTTTCATACGTTATCCTCCATAGTCGGGCATTCCTTGCGGACCCAATGCGCTTTCTCGCCGTCCGTCATCTTTAGAGGGAGACAGTATTGTCGGTGCTTAATTCCCTTTCATTAAGGTCCCGCAATCGCGTCTCGAGACCGAATGGGAGTGTTCATGATTGTCGGATGATTCTTCCCATCACTTGGCGGGCAACTACGAGCCCCTGAAAAGGTCTGAACACAATGTAAGCCCTTGAAACGAATGTTGAAAGGAGATGCCGGAACGGTTGACCGATGTCGGCGATGTCCGACGATCCATCGAATACCGAGGTGACAGGAGGTTGTTATGAATAGGCGATGGCTTGCAATAGGCTTGTGCTCATTGATGGTGGTGGGCTGTGCGACCGATCCGCACACTGGTGAGAAGCGTCCGTTGGGCAAAGTCGTGGGCGTGGACCGCTCGGGACGAGCGATACGGCTGGCGCTCGAGGATGCCGGTGTAGAGGTGCAACGTACCACGGAAAACACTCTCGACTTGGATGTCCCGTTCGCATTCGGGTCCGCCAGCCTGACGCCGCAGGTGCAAAGCACGCTGAAATCGGTGGCCTCGGTTCTGAACCAATACCCTGAATCAACCGTCACCGTCACCGGACATGCCGACGACATCGGCTCGGACAAGGGCAACCAACGGCTCTCCGAGCAACGTGCCGGCACGGTAGCGGGTTACCTGACATCCAACGGAGTGAACGCCGCCCGCATTTCGCAAGAAGGCATGGGGGAGAGAATGCCGAAAACCGCGAGCACAGACGAGGCCGTCCGGGCGCAAAACCGGCGCGTGGAACTGACGATCGTAACCCATCGAGACGTTGGGAAGGAGACTTCAGCGCGTCCGCCTTCGGAAAGTCCGGCCGCGCCAAGGACTTATCCGCCGTCGGGAAGCGAATGAGTTATTCCTGCTGAACGGCTTGGCTTGTGGCTGAAGGGCGGTGAAGCCGGAGCGACTCGATCCGCCTCACCGCTCGTGTGAAGGCTCTCTGCGTACGACGGACGCTTTCACGCTTACGGTCAATTTCTGTCTGATAATCGGCCGTCCGGGTTCTTTTTTCTGGACAGCTTACTGTTCTTGTTTATAACGCCCGGAATGGATTTGGTCGGTCTCGGGAACTTCTTTTTCAAAACGTCTACGCCGCTTTGAGGTTTGGCCAAGGGAACAAGATCTTTTCGGTTGAGGCGTTCCTGAACGATGTCGGTCCCCATACGCCGGTCCCGCTCTTCGACCAAGCCGGGTAACGCCTCGCCGTCGCGATTGAACGACCATTCCAGGACAGGGCCGCCCAGAGGCATCCTGTCGCCGCGTTTTCCGAACGGCGCCGAGTTCCAGACATGCCAGGTCTTGCCGTAGCTGTTCATTTTTCCTCTCATGAGTTCTTTCTCGGCTGCGTCGGGTATCCCCGGCGCCGTGAGCTGGCCGGAAAGGATCTCGTAATTGTGGGGATGCCAGTATCTCTTTTCCTGCGCGGGCAGAGACTCGAACAGCGTTTCCGAGATGATGTACTCGATGCCGATCAGATTGGCGTCGGCGGTGTTGCCGTCGAACAGCACGCACTGGGCAAAGTCCTCGTTGACTTGCCGGCAATAATGATGCGCCTCCATCTGATGGGATGGGTCCCTCTTGGCGACGTGGAAACCCGATAGATAGATATCCATCGGACGCAGGGGCGATTGGGTTTGCAGCATGGCAGCCCCGGATTCGAGCGCTCGGGTTTTTGTGGTTTTTTCCCGTCCTTCGGGTTGCACGCCGGGGGGCTTTTTCTTCGTGCTTTCACAGCCGGATATCACGGCTGCGAGTCCGAGCGCTGCGAGTATACCAATAGCATTGCCCAATGCCGGTTTGGCCATATTGTCCCTCCCAAAGAATTCGCCGATAACCCCCATGGGATTGTTCCTTTTCCCTCCGGATGGCAACAATAAGTGAATATACCTAAGATTGATATTTAGCCAGCGGCTTTTCACTGTCTGATCAGCTATTCGTCTCCGTCGCATGCCTGACATGCGAATGCCAGCGTCAGATAGGAAAGAAGTACGTCCGCAAAAGCTCGTAACAGAAAATCTTGCCTGCGCCGCAATGGCTTAGCCGGCCAGGAGGGACCCGCCTTGGACAGGCGCTTGCGGCCCCATCCAAGTTCCTCGCCCTTTGTGCTAGGTGGCGACCCCCATAGAGACGGCATGGCACGCTCTCCTTTCGGCGAGTTTGAGGCGACTCTTTATTGCTTGTAATAACCGACTCCACATACCTGGTCGTCCACCTTGGTCACGTAGCTCACTTTCGGAATCGACTGGGTGCCAGGAGCGCGCGGCCACACATAGGTCACTTCCTTGATCTTGCCTTCCTCCGCGATCTTGAACATTTCCGTGCCGAAGGGTTTGCCGTTCTGATCCTTCATCTCCTTGAGGTTCGTGCCGACTTCCGTTGGGTGGGCGGTAATGCGGCCATCCGGGCCGGCGCAGAACGGATAGAGGTCGCGATCCCGAAAACCGGCCTCGGCTTGGTTGAACTTGGCCAGAGCATCGGCCTTGTCCTTCTTGAGCTCGGCGACAGCCCTCTCCAGCATGGCACGGGCTTCCGCGGCAGTGCCATATTCCGCGGCGAAGGCGGCGCTCGATGCGATCGAGCCACTGAACAATGCTACGTATCCTAGGTGCTTGAGTTTCATAAGTCCTCTCCTTGAGTGGATAACGAAAAAGGCCTCTTGAGACTGATTGAAACGGCCGGTCACGTTTAGAGACCGATTGGTATGAGGGTTATCCCTGAGCGCATGCACCAGATCTTTGACCGGTTTACTCAAGAGGACGCACCGAGCCAAGCCGCCGAGATTGACCACCATCTCGTGAAACCAATCGATCCGAGGCTCTCACGCAAAGCGCGGGTAAAGCGGGCAGGACATTCCGTGCCCACCTTGCTCGGCTGGAACACGCGGGGTAGCGGCCACGGTACCCATCCGCACCTGTCTTGGGGGAACGGTCGTGGAGGATCCGCGGTGCGATCTGCCTACCAGGGCTCCGGAGAGTTCACGTCCCAGGCATCCCCATCGGCATCGCCGAAGGTGAGATACCAGTTGCCAATGCTGGAGACGAAAGACCGCTCAAACTGCTGCTCCCACTTGCAGGCCATAAACGGCTCCGGTGTGCGTGCCCGCAGGAAGCCGGTGCGCCTAAGCTGTCGGATGAACGGTGGGTAGGTGCACATGATCTCCGCACAATCCACTCCGCTTCGCTTGAAATCCTGGAGGCACTGGTTCAGCAATCCCTCGAACGCTTCCGGCTCTCGAGGATCCGCGAGTATGTCGAGGATTTGGCCGCGGAGACGGTCCCCCGTTTTCGCTCGCTTGATCACGGCATACCCGCAGAGGGTATCCTGGTTATTGAACGCAGCATACCGCCGGTAGTTACTGAACGGACGCTCGACGAATTTCCAGTTGAGATACCAGTGGTCCCGGACGACCATCAGTCCGAAGGCGGGAGACACCCTAGAGAAAAACTCATCGAAGCGCTCGTCGAAATGCATCATGGGGATGATGGCTATCCGCCGCGGTATTCTGGCGCGAAGGGCGAGTTCCCCCACCCGAAGCGCACTCCGGGCCAGCAAAGAGAGTGTGGTGCGGGAAATGCGCCCGCCGACCCGTTGCCGGATGAAGGGTGCCGGATCGAGTATCTTGAAGTAGGGATAAAAGTCCGGGACGGGAAGCCATCCGGCCTTGAGGTAGAGGTGGCGATTGGGCTCGTTGAACCAGAGGGCACCGGCGAAATCGGTGGTCTGTTCGGCCACGCCACGAAGCAGGACCTTTCCGAGCCCCTTCCCTCGATACGCCTTTGCCAGCAGGTCGTCATGCGCCAGATATCCCGTCATCTGACGGCCTCTCAGAGAAAATCTGAGCGGCATGTGTCCGTGCATGCCGACGACCTGCCCGCCGTGAGTGAGGAGATAGTAAGGCGTACGCCCCTCCCGGAACGGATTCCTCTCGGTCAGCCATCGGAACAGGATCTGCCTCTTCTCGATGTGGTCTTCGTCGAAGCGTTCCCGCCACAGCCGGACAATGCTTTCCAGATGCATTTCCTGGGCGCCGCTGCCCAGATATGGTTTCACGGACAGATCCACGCTGGCGAAATCTTGACTAACGGCCATTTTGCTCTCCTTCCTGGATGAGAAATGGGAAATCCAATCGGCTTGGCCACCTATTCGGCCGATGATGCGCGCGAGGCCATGTGCTTCCATTAAGCGCGATAGGTCTGGACTGACATTTAGAGCTACCCTTCGGCTTCACTTGAAACGGCAGACGCCGGGAGCATGCGATTTATCCGCTCCTCGGTCTTCGTAGACGGCTAGGTCGAGAATGAAAGCGTCCTTGATCATCTGTCGCTCCCTGCCCAGAGCTCGGGCATCTAGTTGATCGCGGTCGTCTTCACCTGCTCCGAACGCCTCGGTCCACGGCTCGAAACGCCAGCCGAAGCGAAACGATGCCTTTTCTTATCGGGTTAGGCGTCACGATCTGGGCGGCGTCCTTTGCTTATCCATAGCGTCCTTTGGAACAAGTGTCGGCGGCCGGTCCCGCCGATCAGACCGACCCGTCAATCGAAGCGGGTGCTTGGTCGGAAAAGAACGAAGCCAGAACCCGAACGGCTAGCTGGGGCGGCGGTTCGGCCGGCCGGCTCGTCCTCCGGCGCGTGTCCCGTGGGAGCCCCATTAGACCGAATCTGATTCAGCCACAAAATAAGTACAAATCCTTGTCTCTCTGATAAGCCTTCGTAACAGACCAAGAAATCCGGCCGGAACCGGGTTCTGGCCGTGGAGCGAGGCTTATCGGTCGAACGTCTCCACGGTAATGCTGATTGCGGTAGTTGCGCCGAGCAACCAAATGGAATCCGTCATCTCGCCATGCTCACGAATCACCACGTCAATCGCGCTATCCAACTGCGCTTGGGTATCGCAGGCCCCGAGCGAGATGCCTTTCTCGAAATACCTGACGCCATGATGATCGGCCACGGGTTCGAGCCAGTAATAGCCGGGGCCTTCGAATTGCGCGTGCAATGGCGCCCTATAGCAGCCGGCGTCATACCAGATACCGCCGACCCTGGCTCCATCGGTTCTGACCGTAATGGTGTTCATGACATTTACTCCTTATGAATTGGTGGACCGCTTTTCTGAGTCCGATTGATTTTTGACAAGCGCTCTTACCGAACGTTGGGTGCTTTTTCCAAAGCCATTCGGGTGAGAGTACAGATAAGTATCCGATAGGCGCAGCTCCGATTCGGCTGGGTGAAATCCGATCACGCGGGCTGCCGGCTATCCCGCCCAAGGTTTGCTCTGGAAACATTCCGGCAATGGCCGTTCGTGAAGTTCAATTTTTTGAGTCCAATCCCCGGCGATCAGTGCAACCGTGGCCTTGAAACGAGTCTAAGGAGAACTTTTCAGTCCGCCGCCGCCTGGGGGAAGAACGGTACCCGTTGGGTGCGGCGGAAGTGGCTGGGATGCCCATGACGTTACTTAAGAGGAGACGGGGATCCCAGAATGACCACCATCAAAGACTTATCGGATGCCAAGCTTCTTCATAGCCTGGCAGCGTGCCGGGACTGCAGCGACGTCCAGCGGCTTCGAAACGAGCTGACGCGGACGATCCGTGAACTCCAGGCACAGGTGCGGGAATTGGAGGCCCAGAACCGCGAACTTCAGGAGGCCCAGCGGGCCCTTAAACGGTCCCGCAACCGCTATGCCGAGCTCTATGACGGGGCGCCGATCGGCTATGTGAGCCTGAACTCTGAGGGGGTGATCCGAGACATCAATATGGCCGGGGCGACAATGCTCGGCCGGAAGCGCACGCATCTGGTGGGCTCTCCCTTGCGCCGCTACGTGGCTCCCGAAGACCAATCCACACTTCTAACGCATCTCAAAGGCTGTCTGCAGCAGGACCAAGCCGTGGCGGAGCTGACCCTTCTAACATCAACGGGAGACCGCCTCGCCGTCCAGCTCGCCAGCCGGAAAACCTTCACCCATGACGCGGAGGAGGTCCGGTATTTGACGGCTCTCACCGACCTTACCGAGCGGATGCGCACAGATGCCTTGCAGCGCCAATGGGCGGCCATCGTGGAGTCTTCCGACGATGCCATACTCGGCAAGACCCTGGATGGAGTCATCACCGGCTGGAATGCCGGCGCGGAGCGGCTGTTCGGCTACGCCGCGGACGAAGCCATCGGCCGCCCCATCAGCTTCATCATTCCGCCCGAACGGCAGGCGGAAGATCTGGAGATTCTCATGAAAATCGGCCAGGGCCAGCGGGTTGATCACTATGAGACCGAGCGTCTCGGCAAGGACGGCCGAAGGATCGCCATCTCGCTCACCGTCTCGCCGCTGCAAGACGAACAGGGCCGAATCATGGGCGCGTCCACGATTGCCCGCGACATCACCGCGCGCAAAGCGGCCGAGCAGCAGCTCAAGGAGCGGGATGCCTTCGCCAAGAAGGTCCTGATGTCCTCTCTGAACGGCCTCTACATCTACGATGTGAAAGCCGGGCGGGATGTCTTCATCAATGCCCAGTGCACCGAGCTGACGGGCTATACCCTCGAGGACCTCCAGAGCCTGAGCGGGAAGGACTTTTTCAATCTGTTTCACCCTGACGACCAAGGCCGCATCATCGCCCATTTCAAGGCCTTGCTCGACACGGCCAATGGCGAAACACTGGAAATCGAGTACCGGATCAGAACCGCTGACGGCCGTTGGATCTGGTGTATTTCGCGAGATGGGGTGTTCGCCCGCGAGGCCGACGGATCGGTCCTGCAGATCATCGGCACCTTCCTGGACATCACCGAGCGCAAGCGAGCCGAAGAACTGCGCCTGGAATACGACCGCCGGAAGGATGAATTTCTGGCGATGCTGGGGCATGAGCTCCGCAATCCCTTGATGCCGATCCGGAATGCCGTCCACATCCAGCGCAAATTCGGCGCATCGGAGCCCAAGTTGATCTGGGCCTGTGAGGTGATCGACCGTCAAGTCACCCAGTTGATCCGGCTGGTGGACGATCTCTTGGATGTGTCGCGGATCGTCCAAGGCAAGCTGGCACTGAAAAAAACGCCGGTGGAGCTCGCCGCCGTGATCGCCCAAGCCGTCGAAACCGCGCGGCCCTTCGTCGAGGCGCGGCGCCACGCCCTCACCATTTTCATCCCGGAAGACCCGATTCAGGTGGAGGGGGACAGCGTGCGCCTGGTTCAGGTCGTGTCGAACCTGCTCAACAACGCAGCAAAGTACACCTCGGAAGGCGGTCGGATCTGGCTGAGCCTAACTCGGGAGAACGGCGAGGCGGTCGTTTCGGTTCGGGATACGGGCGAAGGCATACCCGGCAAGTTGTTACCTCACCTCTTTACGCCCTTCACCCAGGCCGAGCGCACCGTGGACCGCGCTCAAGGCGGGTTGGGGCTCGGTCTGACCATCGTCAAGCGCATCGTAGAACTGCACGGCGGGTGGGTCGAAGCCGAAAGCGGAGGCTCCGGCCGAGGGAGTGAATTCATCGTGCGACTGCCCCTTTACCCCGATGTTTAGAGAAAGACAGACGCATGGCACCGTTCCGTATTGAATCCGCAGTTTGAAACCTCAGGCAGAGGTTCGGTAATCCCGACTTTTCATGCCTGCCGATCAAGTGATGGAAAATCCGGCCGTAGCCCGACCATAGGTCTTGCAGCTCGGGCTTGCCTTCGAGCCGACACTCGTTATGGATTGGCACGATCAGTCGATGGAAGCCACACCGTCGTGTAGCGCCAGGCATGCGCTGCAACCGCAGTCCTCGCCATCGCAGGGATCGGTACACTCCGCCGTGCACGTACAGGCGTGCGGCTGGGTCATGTACTTGGCTTGATACAAGCCGTTGGGCGGGTATCGCTTTTTCCCTTCGTCGGTCGGACCGTTCATGCCTCCTCCACAGTCTCCACAAAGGTCGATAACTTAGGCCCAGCGGGGTTTTCTGACTATCCGTAAGGTTCCATACCGAGAGTCGTTCGCTCGGCAACCGCCATGCCTTTGGTCTTGACTGTTATGGCAGTCATCACCTGCTCCGTTTGCTTAAACTCGGGAGAGATCGATACTGATGCAGCGTTCGACCCTAGAGCATTTTCCGATTCGGTGTCAGAGCGCCCGACAGGTAGGTCGGCAATCCCTTGCCGACCTACCGGCGCCGGAAAGCGGGCTTGGCCGAGAGAGGGAGAACATTGAGAGCGTCCCCCGACGGGATCGGCCAAACTCGGTGAATGCAAGTTGGAGGCTTAGATCTGTTGCCGGATGGGTTTATGGCCTGCGGGAGCCGGTTTCAATCAACTCCTATTCCAGATCGCTTTCGATCAGAAATTCGTGTTTTGTAGGGTGGGTTAGGCGCCCATCAGCACTGACCGACCGCCGGTCACTGCACTTCGCGTGCGCGTAACCCACCGAGCGACTTCCAATCGGTGGGTTACGCGGAGCCTGTCCCGAGCCCTTCGACGATGCTCAGGACAGGCTTGTCGAAGGGCCTGTCCCGAGCGGAGACTAGGGGCTAACCCACCATCGATGGGTTTCGCTTCGCTATACCCATCCTACGATGAATATTCACTCGAATGCCGAATGGAATTACATGCGAACGGAAACCGCTCTAATTCCGGTGCGGCTTCACCCGTGTTTGAATAAGCTGGGGTGCTGCCTATGGTGGGTTGTGAACCGGTGGATCTCCGCTAAGCTGAAGATTAACCTCGATGTCAGTCCAGACCTGCGGGGATACCCGGCTCCGGCCGGGTTTTTTTATGGTTTTCGGAGATGAATCGTCCCATGAATCAAAGCAAACGGGGATGGAACCGGGGCAACATCCTTGTGCGCCCGGCTGGCTTTAGAACTGTGCCGAAGTCAGCCCGAGCCGTCCGATTTTTGGGCCGCCTGCAGCTATGGAATCGTCTTTGGTCCCCGGGTTGCGGCGGCCGCCTGCCAATCCTCGCGATGGATGGTTGCCGACAACCAGCGGTGGACCAGTCCGGCGAGAACGGCTCCGATCAGGGGGGCGACCCAAAAGAGCCAGAGCTGGACTAGCGCCCAATCGCCCACGAACAACGCGGGGCCGGTGCTTCGGGCCGGATTCACCGAAGTGTTGGTCACCGGAATGCTCACCAGGTGAATCAGGGTGAGGCCCAAGCCGATGGCCAGCGGCGCGAACCCTTGAGGAGCGCGCGAGTCGGTGACGCCCAGTATGATCATGAGGAACATGAAGGTCATCACGACTTCCGTTAAAAAGCCCGCGCCCATGGAATATTCTCCGGGCGAATGTTCGCCGTAACCGTTGGCGGCGAATCCCGCGGCGACATCGAATCCGGCCTTTCCGCTCGCGATCAGATACAACACGCCGGCGCCGAGGATCGCGCCGAAAACCTGAGATGCAATGTACGGTGCTAGGTCGGACCCCGGTATGCGGCCTCCGGCCCAAAGACCGACGGAAACCGCCGGATTGAAATGGCCGCCGGAAATATGGCCCACGGCATAGGCCATGGTCAGCACGGTCAAACCGAATGCCAGGGATACGCCGAGCAATCCGATTCCGACATTCGGGAAGGCGGCGGCAAGAACGGCGCTGCCGCAGCCGCCGAAAACCAGCCAGAACGTTCCGATAAACTCCGCTGTACAACGTCGATAAATCGACCACATGATCAGTCCCTCCAAGGTTTTTTTTTCAAAACGAGCCGATTTCCGTTCCCGCCTCGAAAGCGGGACGAGCGGTTACCTTTTTAGATCGCGGTTCGACCGCTAACTCACAGCATCCGACGAAAAATTTTCAGCGTCAATGTGATACCGTAGTTCCGGACAAAAAGTTCACCACGGCTATCAAGGGACGGTGGAATGGATCGACAGGAACCGGATCACGGCATTACACATTTGTTCGTGGGCAAGGACCCGTTCTTTCGCCTGCAACGGGCGATCGGGCTGGCACCGTCCCATGGTTTGGGCGTAAAGCGGCGCGCCTTGTTCTTCGCGCTGTTGTGCTGGGTGCCCATCGTCGTCCCGGCCTCGCTCGCCGGTCGGGCATTCGGCGGCGAAATCTCGGAACCCTTGCTCCTTCACTTCGCCATTCATTCTCGTTGCCTGATCGCGATACCGCTCTTCATCATCGGCGAAAGCGCCCTTTTGCGCCTCGAATCGCTGATTCGCCATTTTGTCGTCTCGGGACTGGTCGGCGAATCTTCGATGCCGAAGTTCCGCGCGGCTTTGAATACCACCGACCGCTTGCTGAATTCCTGGTGGATTTTCGCGATCCTCGTCAGCCTCGTGACAGCGAACGTGATTTTTGCCGTGCAGCAGTTCGAGCGGCTGCACGAGGCATCCTGGGCCATCGACCGGGATACCGACCCGATCGGGCTCATCTTCGCGGGATGGTGGTATCTCCTCGTGCTGCGCCCGATTTTCAGCTTCCTGATAGGGTTGTGGGTATGGCGCGTCGTGGTATTCGGGATTCTGTTGCTACGCGTTTCCAAGCTGGACCTCGAACTCGTTCCGGTTCATCCGGACCGGGCCGGCGGCCTGGGTTTTCTCGGCATGGCCCCGCAGGTGTTTATTCCGTTCATATTGGGCGTATCCATGGTGCTGGCCTCGCACTTCGCGCACAGCGTTCTTTACCACGGTGCGCGCGTCGAGTCCTTGAGGATGCCCATGGCGCTTTATGTGATGCTCGCACTGTCTCTGTGTTTAGGCCCGCTGCTGGTGCTCATCGGCAAGTTGAAACGCCTGCGGCGCAAGGCCCTGCTCGATTACGGCGCCTTGGCGGGACAGCACGGGAGACTGGTCGACCGCCGCTGGATCCGAGGAGAAACGGTTCGCGACGACGCTCTGCTCAATGCTCCGGAACTCGGCCCCGTGGCGGACGTGCGTTCCATGCACGAAGCCGTGAGTGCCGTTCGCATGGTGCCCATCGGCCGGCAAACCGTCATCACTCTGTTTGCGGCGGCGGCCTTGCCGATGGTGCCGGTGCTGGCCATCGAAATTCCCGTTATCGATCTCTTGAAAATGTTGGCGGGATATTTGTTTTGAGCCGGTCAAGGCGCGGTCGGGGCTGGTTGCTGGCGCCCCTGCTGATAACCCTGGCGGTAGGCACGCTCCTCGGCCTGTTTGTGCTGGTCGTACAGATAGCTGCCCACCAGTCCTGTGCCCGCGCCGATCGCCGCGCCCAGGCCCGCATTCCCGGCAATGGCGCCGATTGCCGCGCCTGCCGCCGCGGAACCGGTAGTGCCGCTCAACATCCGCTGCTCGCTGGGAGACATGCCGGCGCACCCCGATAACAAGGCTGCGCCCAAAAGACTCAAGAAAATTCGCGATTTCATCGCGGCCCTCGCTTGTCTGTGGATCAATCGGTCATGCCGGATCGAGCCGTTTTTTTACACGGCCATTTTTGGGTCATGAATCGGAACATCACATCCACCGGGCGCTCGTTGTTGTATTCCGGGTGAGCTTGCGCCCAGGAGACGAATTCCGCGATCGCCTGCTGCCGGGTCGGCTTCGGATCGGGAGGGCACACCAAGGGTTGGCTGTCGGGCCCGGAGTGCATGGACTCGTGATAGTGGTAGGCGCCAACCAGGTAACCGGTACAAAAGTGCACGGCGGCAACGTTCAGCGGATCGTCCCGGGGCGTGGTGCAAAGGTCGATCAGATCCTGGACGTTACGGACCAGGAAGTCCTCTTCCTCGGTGGCGGCCGAGGCATTCTGCAACTGGATCAGGGTTGCCAACAGCACCATTCCGGTGCTCACCAATCGCTTGAATCGCATGGATAAACCTCCTTGAAGCCATGTCTCGCCGGATATCGATCTTGACCGGTATTCCGCTTCGAGTCCGCCGGCCGCTGCGCGTTCCTTCATCCGTAAACATTTCGACTTTTGTGGCGCCGGTGGAGTTCGAATAGCCTCGGCCCGACATGCGGAATTCCGAAGGCGAAAGCCGCGCCCAAACGAAATCGAAATCCCGTTCCGCCAAATCTCCCCGAATATTTGTAAATACCGCGACGGACGCTTGACTCTGGACTTGGGTCCAGGGTTTACGCTATCGACGCATGCACTGAGAAGAGGAGGGTGCTCCATGCTCACTATCGGGAAAGCCGCGGCTCAGGCCGGGATCAGCATCGATACGGTTCGCTTTTACGAGCGCGCCGGCCTTTTGAAAAAAACGATGCGCACGGCGGCCGGCTACCGGCTTTACCAGCCCGACGACGTGGATCGGCTGCGCTTTATCCGCCGGGCCAAGGCGCTCGGGTTTTCGCTGGAAGAAATCGCCGAACTGCTGGCGCTAAACGACGGCGTCGGCGAGCGCAGCGCGGTTCGGGCGATTGCCGAGCGCCGTCTCGCGGAACTGGAGCAAAAGATCGCCGAACTCGACCGGGTCCGCCGGACCCTGGCCGAACTCGTCCATGCCTGTGACGGCGCCGGTCCCGTATGCGGATGCCCGATCATCGAAGCGGTCCTCGGGGACAATACCCTCGAATCAAAGCGCGACAATGCCACGACATCAACATCATAAGGAGCGACTCATGAGCCATGATATTCATCACATACCCCTTCACGGCGGTGCCAGTTTTTCCACGGCGCACGCTCACCATCATGGAGCCAGCCGCTCTTCGCCGACGCATTTGGCGACTCACGCGACCGTTCATTGCCTGAGCGGTTGCGCCATCGGCGAATTCGTCGGGCTGGCCATCGGGGTGAGCTTGGGGTTGAATCCGTGGACCACCATGATGCTTGCCACGGTTCTGGGTTTCGTCAGCGGCTACACCTTGGGCTTATGGCCCTTGGTCCGTCAAGGCTTCGGCTGGGTTCGGGCGTTCCGCACGATCTGGATCGGCGAAACCGTGTCCATCGCGGTCATGGAGCTGGCGATGAATCTGACCGATTATCATCTAGGCGGCGTGCAAGCGGCCTCGATGCTCTCGTTCCGGTTCTGGCTGGGATATCTGGCGGCGTTGCCGGCCGGGTTCATCGCCGCATGGCCGGTGAACTACTGGCTTTTGGGCCGCAATCTCAAGCAGCGGTGTCATTAGTACTAATACAAGCTCAACCAAACTAGGGGAACAAACATGGTCACTCCTGACGAGGCAAAACACCGGGCGGCCACGGCCTATAACGCCGCCGCCGACCTATTCGATGCGCCGGAACTGGGATTTTGGGATTACCATGGACGGCGAACGATCGACCGGCTGGGTTTGCGGCCGGGAGCACGGGTGCTCGACCTCTGCTCCGGCAGCGGCGCCTCGGCCCTGCCGGCTGCCGAGCGGGTGGGGCCGGACGGCTTCGTTCTGGGCATCGACTTGGCCGAAAGGCTGTTGACGCTCGCCAGGGCCAAGGCCGCCAAGCGTGGACTAACCAATATTGAATTTCGGACTGGCGACATGCTCGACCTCGGTTTGCCGGCCGCCAGCTTCGACGCGGTGGTGTGCGTGTTCGGCATCTTTTTCGTGCCGGACATGGCGCAGGCGGTGCGCGAGTTGTGGCGCCTGGTTCGTCCGGGCGGCAAATTGGCGATAACCACCTGGGGACGGGACTTTTTCGAGCCGGCCGATAGTCTATTCTGGGATACCGTGCGCTCTGTCCGGCCGGATCTCTACAAGGGATTCAATCCCTGGGACCGGATCGACGATTCCATCGGGCTGCGCGCCATGCTCGCCGAAGGCGGTATCCGCGAAGCCGAGATACATACCGAAAACTACTCTCATCCGCTAAAGTCGCCCGACGATTGGTGGACCATCGCGCGCGGATGCGGCTACCGGGGCACGATCGATCTGCTCTCGCTCGAAGAGCAGGCGTTGGTCAGGGAAAGCAATCTGGGCCTACTTCGCGAGGGCAAAGTCTCCGGTATCGAAGCGAGTGCCTTGTATGCCATCGCCGTCAAGCAGTGTTAGAGATAGGCCGAAAACATGGTTCCGATTCCGTTTTCCGATATAGGGTGGGAGGCGCGCACTGCCACGAACCATGCCGTATCCGCCGGAGATGCCGAAGAAACTTTGCTGGTTACGTACGATGCGTGCCTAACCTGCTCTACATTGAAAGCTTTTTCGAGTTGAACGCGATGCTGTTGGCGGCCAAATCCCGAAGCGTTGAAATTCCCGAGAACACTTAGAGGCGAAAATCCGTGCAAACCGTAAATGCCATTATCCGGCAATGCCGAATCGCGGCCTTCTGGTTCGCGGTTCTGTCGGCGCCGCCGGTCCAGGCCGGAAGCTATGAGCTGGTCATAGACAAGAAAGCGGTGAATCTGACCGGACGGGAACGGACCGCCATCGCGGCCAACGGCTCATTGCCGGCGCCCACGCTGCGCTGGCGGGAAGGCGAGGAAGTCGCCTTGCGCGTGACCAACCGATTGGACGAGCCGACTTCTATCCACTGGCACGGCATCGTGCTGCCTTACGACATGGACGGCGTGCCCGGCATCAGCTTTCCCGGGATTCCGCCCGGCGAAACCTTTAGCTACCGCTTCAGGCTGAGCCAGAGCGGGACCTACTGGTATCACGGCCATTCGGCGATGCAGGAGCAACTTGGGTTGATGGGCGCGATCGTCATAGAGCCCGCGAAGGGCGAAGCTCACGCTTACGACCGCGAGTATACGGTGATGCTGTCCGACTGGTCCGACGAGAACCCGCACCGCGTGCTTTCGAAGCTGAAGAAGCAGAGCGACTACTACAACTTCCAGAAGCGCACCGTGTTCGATTTCTTCCGGGATCTGTCCGGCAAGGGCGTCAAGGAAACCATGGCCGACCGGCTGGCCTGGGGCGAGATGCGGATGGACCCTACCGACATCGCCGACGTCACCGGCTATACCTACACCTTCCTCGTCAACGGCCAAGGTCCCGAAGCCAACTGGACGGCTCTGTTCAAGCCGGGCGAGCGCATCCGGCTCCGTTTCGTCAACGCCGCGGCGATGACCCATTTCGACGTGAGAATACCGGGACTCAGGATGCGGGTCATCCAGGCGGACGGGCAAAACGTCGAGCCGGTCGAGGTGGACGAATTCCGTATCGCCGTCGCGGAGACCTATGATGTGCTGGTCGAGCCCCGCGAAGCGAAGGCTTACACCGTTTTCGCGGAAGCCATGGACCGCAGCGGTTATGCGAGAGCGACCCTGGCTCCCCGGCGCGGCATGAGGGCGGAGGTTCCGGCGCTACGGCCACGACCCTTGGTGACTTTGGCCGAGATGGCGGCGGCCCACGGCATGGAGCACGGTTCTGCGGCCGGCGGGCCGCACGCGGCCATGAAGCATACGCCGGAAAAGGAACATCGGACGAACGGGCATGAAGGTCACGATATGGCGGGCATGGATCATGCCGCGATGCCGGAGATGAATCACGCCATGTCTTCACACGCCGGTCACGAAGGCCATGCCATGGCGGAGCATGTCGAAGAACGCGCCGGCACGGGCCATCGGGTGCTATCGTATGCCGATCTCAAGAGCGCGGAGAAGCATGCGGACTGGCGCGAGCCCGACCGGGAAATCGTTCTGCGCCTCACCGGTACCATGAACCGCTACATTTGGTCCATCAACGGCCAGAAGTACTCCGAGGCCGAGCCGATTCGCCTCAAGTACGGCGAACGGGTGCGCTTTACCTACATTAACGAGACCATGATGAACCACCCTCTGCATCTGCACGGCATGTGGCAGGACCTGGATAACGGCAAGGGGCCGTTCAATCCGCGCAAACACGTCGTAAACGTCAAGCCGGGCGAGACCGTGCACGTCGACGTGCCGGTCGACGCGCCGGGCGAGTGGGCGTTTCATTGCCATCTGGTGTATCACATGGAAACCGGGATGTTTCGAAAGATCATCGTGGAGCCTCCCGATACAGCTGCGAAAAAGGGAGCTTGAGAAGGTGATTCCGAGTCTCGAACACCACCGTGTCCGGCGTTCCGTTCCGGTTTGTGCCGCGGCCATTTTGATGATGTTCGGGAGCGGCCGTGCGACCGCTCAGATGGACGATGCGATCTACAACTATCTCAGGTTCGAACGGTTCGAGTACGAGGGGAACGGGGACATTCACCTCTTCAAATGGGACATCGAAGGCTGGACCGGCAGCGACTACAACAAACTGTGGGTGAAAAGCGAGGGCGATTACGTCTTCGAACAGGACATTTTCGGGCGGGCCGACCTTCAGTTGCTCTACAGCCGCAACATCGCTACCTTCTGGGACGCCCAGATCGGCGTCCGCCGCGCGTTCGAGCCGGAACGCACCTTCGACGGCGTCATCGGCATCCAGGGGCTCGCGCCTTATTTTTTCGAGACCGAGGCGGCGATGTTCATCAGCGAGAACGGCAATGTGCTCGGCCGCTTCAAGCTGGCCTACGAGCTTTTACTAACCCAACGCCTCATCGCCCAGCCGCGCATCGAAATCAACGTGTCCGCGGACGACATCGAGAACCGCGGCGTAAAGGCCGGCATCACCGAATTCGAAGCGGGACTCAGGCTGCGCTACGAAATCGTGCGGGAATTCGCGCCTTATATCGGCTTCGATTACGTCGAGGAGCAGTCGCTCAGAGAGCACAAGCACAGCGTAAGGGCGGTGGCGGGTATAAGGGCCTGGTTTTAGAGCGTTAGTTTGGCGGTGATGATCGGGAAATTCGTAGGTCGGCAATCCCTTCCCAATCGCAAACGGTCGCTTTAGTCGCGACCCTTCCGACAAAGCCCCTTGCCAACCCAGCGCGTCGGCAAGGGATTGCCGACCTACCGTATGCTGGGGCGCTAAATCAAACCGGAAAATGCTCTAGCTCCGCGATTTCCACAAAAGCTGTGGAGCGGTTTGTGGATAATGTTGTGAAATATCAGGAATACGCATGTTATATCCGGAGCTTAGCGGAAGTGTCTAAATTCCGAACACAGACGACAGGATTCGAGAACATCGAAAACACCCTATGGCGACAAACCCCTTCACTTTACCCTTCGAGCGCTTGCCGGCCACGCTGCCGATTTTCCCGCTGCGCAACGCCATCGTCATGCCGGGGGCTCAGTTGCCGCTGAATATATTCGAGCCGCGCTACCTCAACATGGTTTTCGATTGCCTGGGTACCGACCGGATGATCGGCATGGTGCAGCCCGATCCGGCCTCGAAGGACGAGAATCAGCCAGGGGTATACCGAACCGGCACCGCGGGACGCATCACCTCGTTCAGCGAAACCCTGGACGGCCGCCTGCTGATCGTGATGACCGGCGTCTGTCGTTTCGATATCCGCGAAGAAATACCAACCACCCGGGATTATCGTCGCGTCATCCCGGACTGGGATCGATTTCGTGTCGATTACGCATTGTCGGATGCCATTTCGTGCGACCGGGGAAAGCTCATGGAGCTGCTCAAGGACTATTTTCAGCGTAAGAGCCTGAGCACCGATTGGACGGTCATGGAGCAGATGTCTTTCCCCGTTTTGGTGAATGTCCTGATCAGCCAGTTGCCGTTTGAAGTGGCCGAGCGCCAGGCATTGGTGGAGGCAGTCAGCGTGGAGGACCGCTACGCCAAATTGCTGGGGCTGTTGGAATTCGAAATGGCGGCAGCGCGGGTCGGCACCGATGTCAGGCAGCACTGAGCGTCAACGGGTAAAGCCGCGGCGCGAGCCTCATTCCGGTCCCGTTGCCGGGGTCATTTTCGACATGGACGGAACCCTGGTCGATTCCGGTCTCGATTTCGCCGCGATGCGCCGCGAAATGGGGCTGCCGGACGGCGTTCCGCTGCTGGAGGCCATGGAAGACCTGGCCGAAGCGGAGGCCATTCGATGCCGGGCCATCCTCCTCCGCCACGAGGCGGCCGGCGCGGCGCGTGCCGTAGTGCTGCCCGGTGTGCGTTGTTTCTTGGATCGTTTGCGCGGATTGGGTGTTCGCCAAGCCGTGTTTACCCGTAATAGCCGGGAAGTCGCCGATGCGACTCTGACCCGCTGCCGATTGGATTTCGAACTGGTGATGACGCGGGATGACGGTCCGATAAAACCCGATCCCTGGGCTATCCGCCATATTTGCGCGACTTGGGGTGTTGTCCCCGCGCAAGTCGCGGTGATCGGCGATTACCGTTTCGACATCGAAGCCGGTATCCGTGCCGGGGCCAGGACGGTGCTCTTTACCCGAGGACGTCCAAGCGAAAGTCTGCCGGGCGCCGATTTGGCCGAATTTCATCTGGCAAGCTTTCAGCAGGCGGATCAGCTGTTGCGTGCGCTGGGGCTGTGAGGTTTTGCTTTGCTGGGGATTGTTCTACCCGGCGATCATGGTGCAAACGGCCTGGACGGCATTCCTGAAATCCGCGAAAGCGGCCTCCCAGCCGCGAGGCGTATTCCGCAGCAGCCGTGAGCGGTAACGGCGTCGCAAGTCGCGGTCCGACAGCAGTCGCTCCAGGCTATTCCGAAAAGCCTCGCGGTCCGCGAGGGGTACAACGAAGCCGGTCTCTCCGTGCCGCACGATGCGCGATGCTTCGCCGACCTCCGTGGTCACGATGGGCAGGCCAACGGCCGCCGCTTCCGCCAAAGCCATGCCGTACGCTTCGAATCGGCTGGCGAAGGCGAAAACATCCATTCCGCCGAGAAACCGCGCCAGTTCCGGCGTATCCAGAACGCCGTGAAGGAAAATCCGGGTTTGCAGTCCGAGATCCGCGATGCGTGAGCGGAAGCGCCCGGCATAGTTCGGGTCGATTCGGTCGTAGCCCGCAACGTGCCAAGCCCAGTCGCAATATCTGAGTCCGGCCAGGATTTCGAGCAGTTCAGTCAGCCCTTTTGCGGGAAGCAGGTTGGCGACGGTCGCGATTTGAACCGGCTGGTCCGTTGACCGCTTGCCCGATGCTTGTCTCGCGGCAAGAAACGCGGCATCGACTCCGGGTTCGCATAGGAAAGCCGGCTTACCGGGGTAGCGCCGTTCGAGGCGGCATCGAATCGATAATCCGGTCGCGATGAAGAACCGGACGCGCTCCGCCGCCCGCTCGAACCGATCTTCCTCTTCTTTCCGCCGGTCCGCGTCGAGCAGCGGGTTCAGAAAGGGGACATAATGCACCAAGAGCCCGTGCACTGCTTCATCCCCGGCTAGAGCGTTTTTCATCCCGGTGTACGGCTTCGTGTCGGGCGGGAAGAACGTAGGTCGGCAATCCCTTCCCAATCGCAAACGGCCGTCCTGGGAGCGCCAGGACGCCCCTTCCGACGAAGTCCTTTGCCGAGCCGATAAGTCGGCAAGGGATTGCCGACCTACCTGTCGGGCGCTCTGACACCGAATCGGAAATTGCTCTAGCGGATAATTCGACAAGTCTTCCAGAAGCAGGCTGTCCCATAGAATAATCGCGTTGCGCGGCAAATAGGGAGTCGCGCCGTCCGGCGGGACTTCCGCGGCTTCGAGCGGAAAGCTTGTTTCTCGCGCCTGGCGGATGATTTGGCGGTTGAAGACATTGCCGCCGGAAGGGCAGGCATCGAGCGGCGGATGAATGAACACGAGTCTCATCGTATCAACCGAAATAACCAGAATGAGTCATAAGCTATCTCTTGAATCCCGATTGGTCGAATGGAGCGAACGCCATGCGATGCTGATGGGGCTCGCGATCGGAGGTCTGTGGTTTAAGTCCCCGCCGGAGTTTCTCGCAGCGATGGCCGCTGCATCTTTTCTTGCCCTGATCCATCAGTTCCGGCGGGAATGGACGCCTTCCGGGGCGTTCGGGGCGGCTAACGCGATTACCTTGATCCGTTTGATGGCAACGCTCTTTCTGCTGCTTTTTCCGCTATCGAACGGCTGGTTTCTAGCGTCCTTCGCCCTGACCATTTTATACGCCGACCACTGGGACGGCTGGCTGGCGAGACGCCGCGGCCTGACCTCGGCCTTCGGCGATTGCTTCGACAAGGAAGTGGATGCGTTCTTTTTTCTAACTCTATGCCTGCTTCTTTATAACCGCGGCCATGTCGGCATTTGGATTCTGTTTCCCGGCTTGTTGCGCTATCTGTTCGTGCTGTTCGTCAAACTGGCGGGGCCGCCCCGGCGCGTCGCGGCGGGCAACTGGTTCACCCGCTCCGTCTCGGTGATCGCCATCGTCGTATTCGTTCTGTGCCTGCTGCCGGTCGAGCTCCACTGTACGGGTTTCGCCGTGGCGGCGACGTTCGCGCTATGCGCCTCGTTTCTGTACTCCCTGTTTCAGCTCTATCGGCCGCAACGCCCGGCATGATGCCATGAGTCTTCGCACTACGCCGATAAAAGGCTTGGACGACGTTCGGGCGTTTTTCGACCGTCTGGCGCCGGTTTACCGCGATTGCCACGGCAAGGCGGAAAAGCTTTTGCGCTACCGGCTCGGCATAATAGATCGCCTGCTGGAACGCGCCGGTCACGGTTCACTGGTCGAAATCGGCTGCGGCACCGGGATGCATCTTTTTCCCCTGGCCGCCCGATTCGAGCGCGTGCACGGCACCGATCTTTCGCCCAGCATGATCGAGCAGGCAGAGCATCTTCGTCTTGGACACCCGCATGGCGAGCGCATCCGTCTGAGCGTGGCGCCCGCCGAAAGCTTGAGCTCGGTGGGTGATGCCGAAGCGGATGCGGTGCTGTGCGTCGGCGCCTTGGAGCACATGCTCGATCAGCGGCAGGCGCTACGCGAGGCTTGCCGCGTTCTAAAGCCGGGCGGCGTCTTCGTCTGTCTCACGCCGAACGCGGAATATGTCTGGTACACCCGAATTGCGCCTTGGCTGAGGCTCAGCACCAAGCATCTGAGCACGGACCGTTTTCTCGGGAAGAAAAAATTGACCGATTTATTGGAAACCGCCGGATTCGAGGTCGAGCGCATCGGCTCCTGGACCTTCATCCCGCGCGGCGACATGCCGCCCTATCTTGCCCGGATTCTGACGCTGCTGGACGGCGTCGGACGTCTGTTGCGCGTCCCGTCCTTTCGCGGCGGACTCTATTGCCGTGCGGCAAGACGCGGCTGATCCGTATCCTTCGGGTTATCATTACGCCCGCTTCCCGGCCGGCGCGCCAACCGAACGTGCCGGACATCCGAACCGATTTTCCGTTTTTGACTGACAACTATAAAAGACCGATGTCGTACTATCTCGAACCGAACAAAGATTACCGCAACGATAGCCTGCGCCACGGCGCCGAGTTTTCCGAGGAAGACATTCGCGTAGACACCGCGAAGCATTACGACGACTGTTATTGGGATTACCGGACGGCGTGGTTCGACAACGAGAACCTGGCCTTGCATTACGGTTATTGGGACGAGAATACCAAGACCCACAGCCAGGCCTTGCTGAACAAGAATCGCATACTCGCCGAAATCGCCGGCATCAAGCCGGAAGACCATGTCCTGGATGCGGGCTGCGGCATCGGCGGCAGCTCGATCTGGCTGGCGAAGCATATCGGCTGCCGCGCCACCGGCGTCACGGTCAGTGCCCGGCAGGTCGAGCACGCCAAGCGGAACGCCGAGCGCCACGGGGTGTCCGATAAAGTTGATTTTCAGCAGGCGGATTTCTGCAAGACGCCGTTCCCGGACGAATCCTTCGACGTGGTTTGGGCGGTCGAAAGCAGTTGCTATGCGACCGACAAGCGGGATTTCTTCCGGGAAGCCTACCGCCTGCTGCGCAAGGGCGGCACGCTGATCGCCTGCGACGGCTATGCCACGCGCCGGGAATTCAACGAAGAGGAATGGCAGGCGGTCATGGATTGCCTGAACGGGTGGGCCGTGCCGAACCTCGCCAGCGTCGAGGAGTTCCAGGCCGGCATGGAGGAATGCGGCTTCCGCGACGTGCACATCACCGAGGCCACGGCCGAAACCATGCCCTCGTCCCGCAGAATGTACCTGACTGCCCTGTGGACCTATCCGATGCAGTTGACCATGCAATGGCTGGGACTCCGCAGCAAGGCACAGACCGCGAATTTCAAGGTCGCGCTCGCCCAGTACAAGGTGTTCCGCGACAAGATGGTCCGCTATTGCATTTTCCGGGCAAAAAAGTGATTGGTAGGGCGGGTTAGGTGCGCCCCCACGACCCTCTCGTAGCTCAATGAGTCTGGCGTGCACCGTAACCCGCCGAAGCGAACGGCAAGGCACCGCGCGTTTCGGCGGGTTACGGTGCACGCTTAGCGCAGCGATCAACGGCCGCGCCGTACCGATGTGCGCCTAACCCGCCCTACGAAGTCGTAGGTCGGCAATCCCTTGCCGACAAATGGGTCAAGTCCTTGGCCGGTTTCGAAACACCGGCAAGCGCACCCGCGCTTCGAGGCCGCCTTGCGGGCGGTTGTGGAGGCTCAGCGTTCCGCCCTGGGCGCCGAGCAGGTTGGCGGCGATCGGCAGACCCAGGCCGGTGCCGCCGGTTTCCCGCGAGCGCGAGGTTTCCAGGCGGAAAAACGGCTGCATCACTTCGCCCAAATACTCTTCCGGGATGCCGGGGCCGGAGTCCCGCACCCTTATCAGCCAGTCATCGCCGGAGCGCTCCAGACTCACATCGGCTTCCCCACCGTATTTCACCGCGTTGTCGATCAGGTTGAGAAAACTGCGTCGCAGGGCTTCCGGCCGGCCCGAGATCAGCGCGCCGTCCGGTCCTTCGAAACGGGCCTTGCCGCCGGCATCGACGGTATCGTCGCAGAGGCTTTGCAGCAGGGCTCCGAGATCGATCGTTTGCTGCGGCGGCCCCGAGTCCAGGCTGCGCGCCAGGTCCAGCCCCTCGTCGACCAGCGCCTGCATGGCCGCCACGTCCTCCGCCAGCCGGGCGCGAAGCGGCTCGTCCCGGCACTGCTCCAGCCGCAGGCGCAATCGGGTGAGCGGCGTCTTCAAGTCGTGGGTGATAGCGGCGAGGATGCGGGTTCGCTCTTCGATATGGGAGCGCAAGCGTTCCCGCATCCGGTTGAAGGTCCGGGCGGCTTGCCTGACTTCGACAGGTCCCGATTCGTCCATGGAGGAATGTTCCGGATCGCGGCCGAACGACTCGGTGGCGTGAACCAGGCGCCGCAAGGGTTGTAGGACCAGGCGGACGGCGAACCAGGCCACGATCGCCAAAAAACCCGCCAAAATCGAAAGGCTCGTGACGAATCCCTCGGCCCTCGGTTGTCGTGGCGGCGGGAGTTCGCGGCGCGCTTCGATCAGAACCCGTTGTCCGTCGGCAAACCGGACCCGTGCACCGACGGTCCGGGACGGCTGGCAATCGGCCGGTTGGTCCCGGCAGTCAGAGTTTCGGGTTCGCCATGCTGCTTCCACCGCAATCGATGGTCCGGCTGCTTCGCTGAGAGCGGCGGCGAATGAAGGGTCATCCGGGTGCTCCAATCGCAAACGGGCATCCAGGGAGTGCCTGGATGCCCCTTCCCCGGATGACCGGTTGCGATTGAACGGCAGAGGTGGCGTCGGCTCCGCCGTTCCGTCCGCAGGTTCGATGCGCCATTGCCCGGACGGCAGGGCCTGGACTGCGGCGAGGCGCTGTTCCGGCGGCAGGGCAGCGAGCAGGTGCAGGATATCGGCGATGCGATCGGCCGCGCTTTGTTCCCGAAAACTGTGCACGATGTGGCTGCGCTCCCGCAATGCCAGGCTCACGGTAACGAAGACCGCCATCACCACCCCGGCGAGCAGCAGAAGAAACAGCCGGACGGCAAGCGAGCGGGGCGGAAAGGAGACGCTCATGGACACCTCGAAAAACCGTCGCGAGCGCCCCGAGTGCAAGGCGTCCGGAGCACAGGAACCGGAGTGTACGCGGAGTACATGAGGATTCCGAGCACCGCGCAACGCAGCAATCGGGACGCGCAGTAGGTTTTTCGAGGTGTCCTCATGATTCCTGCTCCACCACGGCGGCCAGTACATAGCCCTCGTTCCGCTGTGTTTTGATCAGGTTTGGCGCCCGTGCGTTATCACCCAGCTTCTGGCGCAGCCGGCTGACCCGGAGGTCGATGGAGCGATCGAAGGGATCAGCCTCTCGGCCGCGGATCAGATCCATGAGCTGATCGCGGGTGAGCACCCGGTTGGGATGGGTGAGAAATACCTCCAGCAAGCGGTATTCGGCTCCGGATAGCGCGACTACCACGCCCTGGGGAGAGGTGAGTTGGCGCGTCTGCCCATCCAGGGTCCAGCCGGCGAATCGCCAGCGATGCGCCGAGTCCGAAACACCCCTGTTCGGCAGCGAACGGGCGCGGCGCAGGATATTGCGGATGCGGGCCAGGAGTTCGCGCGGTTCGAAGGGCTTGGCGAGATAGTCGTCGGCGCCCATTTCCAACCCCAGCACCCGGTCGATAGGCTCGCCGCGGGCGGTCAGCATCAGTACCGGAAGATCGGAACGCGCGCGCAGGTCGCGGCACAGGCTCAAGCCGTCCTGGCCGGGCAGCATCAGATCGAGGACGATAAGGTCGATTCCGCTGCTTTCCAATATTTCGCGCATCTGCCGGCCGTCGGCGGCCAGACTGACGCGGTAGCCGTGCTGTTTAAGATAGTCGCCGACCAGTAGGCGAATTTCGCGGTCGTCGTCGACGACGAGGATATGCTCTGTGGTTTCCATGGAGGCTTTTTACCGCGGTTGCCGGCGTGAGTCATGGGCTTTTGTATCGTTTTGTATCGCCTGCTGCCGACGATAAAAAATGATACAAAATCACCGCCTGCCGGACACATGTCCGATACATGGCCGGTGTGAAATAGATTCCGAAGACGGCGGGACGGTCCCGGCGGTCTAAACAGAATCGGCTTCGGCCGACGTTTCACAAAACCGGAGGAATCCACATGAAATCTTATCCTAAAGCACTCTTGATCACTCTTGCCCTGCTCACCCCCGTAGCCGCAATCGCCGAGTCCGGAGAAGCCAAGCCTGAATCCGGCGCTTACAGCCAAGGTCCCGCCGGTTCGCGGGCGGAGCGGCGGGAGCGCTTCATGGAGGAGCGGATGGCCGAGCTGCGCAAGGAATTGAAGCTTACGTCGGCGCAGGAAGCCGACTGGAATACCTGGTCCGCCAAGATCAAGGAAATCAAGGAAAAGAAGAAACAGTCCCGTCCCGACCGCGAGGCCATGAAGAACCTGCCGGCCCCGGAGCGTCTGGAAAAAATGATCGCCCACAATAAGGCAAAACAGACCTATCTCGAAGAAGCCCTGGCCGCGACCAAGACCTTCTACGCCACGCTGACCCCGGAACAGCGCAAAGTCTTCGATGAGCTGACCCCGTTCGGCGAGCGCGCTCACAAATGGAAGCACCACGGCGGCCCGCGTCATCCGGGCGCGAAGTAACGAGCTAATTCTAATTCGGAATCCATAGGCTCGTAGGGCGGGTTAGCGGGCACCCCCGCGTAACCCGCCGAATACCGAAGATCAAACCTTCTCCGCCAACAGATCGATCTGATGAATGATCAAGCCGAGTTCTCCGGCCGTCAATCGCTCGGAGCGTTCCCGGTACCATCGGTCGAGCGAATCCGTGGAGAATTGTCCCGATCTTAGGGCTTCGTCCCGGATCATGTTCAGCAGGGCGGCCAGGCAAACGGCATCGCGGTTGCGATAAATGCGGCGGAGCGGGGTGATGTTCCAGTCGGAGCTGCCGTAGGCGATCGGTTCGAAGCCGGTTTCGCCGAGGACGCGGTGCAGCCGTCTTCCGGAGCGGGCGCCGCCGCTGTTTTCGTCCCATACCCGGCGCTTCTCCATGGAAGCGTCGTACACGGCAAGGATGCGATTTTCGAACTCTGCATCGGCGTAGACCGGAAACAGCGCGGTTTCGCCGTCGTAATTGATGGTGCCGTAAAAGATCCCCCTGGGCCGCAGCCAGCGCGCGATCCGTCCGGTCATGGTCCGGAGCGGCAGAAGATCCATCACCGCGTGGGCAATGACCGCGTCATAAGAGCCGGGAGCTTCATTCGGTTCGAAGTGTCGTAAGTCGCTGCAGACGAAATCCACGGCGATTTCACGGCCGTCTTGCCGGGCGCGGATGCCGGCCGGTTCCACCGAGACATACAAGCCTTTCTGCCGGAGCAGATCAGCCGTTCTTTCTCGGGCGGTGTACAAAAGGGTCCCGTCCCGATCCACGGCGGTGATGTGCAAATCGGTTTCGGGGGCCAGCTTCAGAAGCCGCAGCACGGAAGCACCGGTACCGGTGCCGAGGTCGAGGCAGGTCAAGCGCGGTTTGCCCGATAGCCACCGAGCAAACTCGGTTTGGACCTCGCGGTTCAGGCTGCGCTCGTCCAGCGCGAACTTGGCTTCGAGATAGTCGTGGAAAGGAATGTCCACAGCCGCCGGAGTTAAAGCGTCCCGCCGAAGGCCGCCCAGTCCCGGTCGTTCTCCCAAAGCTTGATCGTCATCTTTACGCCGTGCAGCGTCACCCGATCTCTGAGCCGTTCCCAGAAGATGCGGGCAAAGCGTTCGAGGCTGGGGTTGAGGCCGCGAAAAGGTTCGAGATCGTTGAGTACGCGGTCCTTGAACTCTCCGATCAGCGCCATGGTCGCCTGCTCCAGATCCACGATGTCGATCAGATAGCCGTGTCGGTCGAGCTGTTCGCCCTCGATCAGTACTTCCGCCTTGTAGTGGTGGCTGTGCTCATGATTCTCGGCGCCCCAGTCTCCGCCGATCAGGAAATGGCGGGCGATGAAGTCGCGGGTGATGGCTAGCTGGTACATCGCGGTTCCTCGGATCGTCAGGTGTACTCGAAAATCGGCTGCAACACCCCAGCCCGCTTGCTGTCGACCAGCTCGAAGGCTTCCTGGCAGGCACTGGGCGCAAAATGATGGGTGATCAAACGTTCCGCGCGGATTTCGGCCAGCCACTCCCAGGCGAGGTCGAGCCGCCGCTTCTTGCTCCAACGTCCGCAAAGGCGCGGGTCGATCGTGCTCACCTGGCTCGAAACCAACCGGATGCGCCGCCGGTGAAAATGGCCGCCGAGATCGAGCGGCGCCTCGCTTTGGCCGTACCATGAACCGATCACGATACGGCCGGCGAAACCGGTCAGTTCGATGGCCTGGTTCAGAGCGGTCTGATTTCCCGAGACTTCGATGGCGGCATCCAGCCCGTCGGCGCCGTCGTAGAAAAGACACTCTTTAAGCGCCGCGACTTCGCGTTTGACGGCCGGGTTGATGGCCAGGGCCGCGCCCATCTCGGTGGATTTTTGTCGGCGGAACGCGAGAGGATCGGCCGTGATCAGTTCTCCGAGCGGAAATCGGCCGAGGACGGCGGTGGTGAGCAGTCCGACGATGCCCTGCCCGAAAACCATGATCCGCTCTCCGGGCAGCGGCGCCGCATCGAACACCAGATTCAGCGCCGATTCCATATTGGCGAGAAACAGTGCGCGCTCCGCCGGAACGCCCTCCGGCAGGACCAGGCAATCCTTCTTATCGACGACGGCGTAGTTTTGGTGGGGGTGGTAGGCGAAGACCCGGCGGCCCAGCCAGTCCCGGTCTTCGTCCGCTCCCACGGCGGCGACTTCCCCGACCAGGGCATAACCGTACCGGAACGGATAGCTGAAGTTTCCTTGCAGACTGCCGATGCTCGTGTCCCGAGGCAGATCCTCGGGCACCTCGCCCCGGAAGATCAGGGATTCGGTGCCAGGGCTGATGGCCGAGCACAGGGCTTTGATCAGTAATTCTCCGGTCCGTGGGGCGGGCAGATCGATTTCCTGCACCGCCACCGATTTGGGGGCTACATGACAAACGGCTTGTACTCGCATCAGACGTATCCGACCGGGCCGAAGGCGATGATGTCGGAACCCAGGACATGGTACTGGCAGTCCGTGATGCTTAAAGGGGCTTGCTCGCCGGAGCGGCACAGATCGTCGATGGCTTTGAGCCCGCCTATGATTTTTGGTGTTATTGTAATCACGCAGTAGTTCACTAAATGATGTTTGAGAAAGGTGCCGATGATCTTCGATCCCCCCTCGACCATGAGGGTGCGGATACCGATTTGGCGCAGTTTCGTCAGGGTTTCTTTCAAGTCGACGCAGCCGTCCTCGCTTGCTCCCACCACGAGAATTTTCGCGCCGGCCGAGAGCAGCGCCTCGCGCTTGGCCGGGTCCGATTCGCCGGTGGTCACGATGACGGGCGGCTTTTTCGACTGCTTCAGAACGCGGCAGTCCGGCGGCGTCCGCAGGTTGCTGTCGAGAATGACCGGCTGCGGATCTTCGCCTTCATAGTAACGGACGTTGAGCTGGGGATCGTCGCTGAGGATGGTGTTGACCCCGACCAGCAGCGCGTCGTGGTGCGCTCTCAGGAAATGGGTGAGCGTCAGCGACTGCCTCGAACTCAGGGCATAGGGAACCTGGCTGTCGACGGCGATGCTGCCGTCGACGCTTTGGGCATAGGTCAGGGTGACGAAAGGGCCGCTTTCCGCCGGGGCATGGGCCAGCGACAGCTGGTCTATCAACGGCTCGATGAATGCGAATTCGCGGTGGAACGGCGTGCTTTCCCGGAATGTCAGCAAATGGGCCAGCTTTTCGGCCTTGGAACGCAGATAGCCGGCATTGTCGTCATGATGGCCGACCTCGATGGGAATGCGCGCCTCGACCTCGATCCCGTATTCGGTGAGTTCGTCGACTTTACGGGGGTTGTTGGTGATGAGCCGGATCGAGCGAACGCCCAAATCCTTGAGCATCAGCGCGGCGACGCCGTAATTCCGTTCGTCAGGCTGATGGCCGAGGCTGATATTGGCCTCCACCGTGTCGAGGCCGCGGTCCTGGAGATTATAGGCTTCCAGCTTTTTGCGGAGGCCTATGCCGCGTCCTTCCTGACGCAGATAAAGCAGTACGCCGCAGCGGGAGCGTCCGAGATATTGAAGGGTGTGTTTGAGCTGATCCCCGCAGTCGCAGCGCCGAGAGCCGAAGACGTCGCCGGTCAGGCATTCCGAATGGACCCGGACGGGGACGCCGCTCTCACCGTTTACGTCCGATTTCACCAAGGCAAGGTGGTCCTTGCCGTGCTCGGTGTAAAGATAAAGGGTGAATTCGCCGTAGCCGGTCGGAATTCGAGTCTTGACGAGGTTCTTCACTACAGGTTTTTTGGGGTTTCGCGGTAAAAAAGGCAAACAGTATAAACACCAATATTGCCGAGTCGATACCGAATAAGTTGTGTGTGCCGGGTTCGGTCGTTCTGTCCGGAAAATGCCGCTGCACCGACGGAGCCCGGCTTGTGCCGAACAAGCCGAGACCGCCCCGCCGGCCACGCCACAGCCGGACCGGGAACGCAAACGCCAGTATATCGTTATTTCTTCCCATAATCCGGGATTAGGCCGACGGCATCGATTCCCGCAATCGCGCAACTTTCGTCGAGATCGGACAAGTCGCCGCTGATTCCGACCGCGCCAACGATCCGATTGTCCGCCGAGCGGATCAGCACACCGCCTGGCACCGGCATGAGCCGGCCATCCGCCACTTCGGTCAAGGCCGTCATGAAATGGGGACGTTCTTTCGCCATTTTACCCAATTCGCGCGAGGATACGCCCATCCCTATGGCTCCCCAGGCTTTGGCCAAGGCGATGGAACCTCGCATGAAAGATGCGCCGTCCTGCCGCTGCATCGTCTTCAAGTGACCGCCTTCGTCCAAAACGGCCACTGCCAGCGGTGCCAATCCTAAGTCCCGCGCTTTTCTGAATGCGCCGTCGATAATGGCATTGGCGATATCGAGTGTCAGAGTGCTCATGGGTTTTCCTTGTTGTATCAAATAAACGCCGGATCTTGGTAATGCCGAGGAGCGGTTGCCGTTCCGCGTCGCCCTCGTCAGAACAATTTTATCCGTCTTTTCCGACATGTCATTCCGCGCGGGATATGTTCGCTTCCTTCGACTCCCATGAAATGGCATCAGTCGTCCCGTCGCAGAATTCGGGCAAGTACGAAATCTGACCTACTTGCTTAAGCCGCGGGTCCCCCCGGCATCATTCCGCAGGGTTTCAATACTGCCTGCCAGGCGCGGGTGTGGCGTTGCAGTGCGGCGTTGAAGCGATGCCACAGGCCTTGCTCGGTTGCCGGGTCGAGCGTCGCGGCGTAATAGCTGTCGAATGCTGGCGGGATTTCGGCCCTTTGGCTTTCTTTCAAATGCCTCACGCTTTCGATCAATGGCGATGCGGTTTGATGAAGCCGGCTGATGTAGGATTGCACTTCGCCGGCGTAAAACTTGACGAATACATTGAACAGATACTCGGCCCGCCGGGTTTTTTTGCCCATGGGACACATTCGCCCGGTCGATGCGGTTTGTTCCAGAAGCAGCCCGACCCGGTCCAGATAAAACCCGCTAAGGCTCAGGGCGCGTACGATTTTGCCGCCGGTCTTATCGGTTTGAAGTTCGAAATAGTGCTGTTCGAATTCGCTTGGAGGTATCGAAGGCGCTTCCTCGAGTTTCGCGCCCAGCGAAGCGAGATACCGAATCGGCCTTTCGAAGCGGGCCACGGAAATCTTTTCGCTCCGCAGAAGCGGGGCGGTTGCCGTATCCATGAAGACGCGGAATTCCTTGGCCGCGAAGGTCGCGTTCCAGAATGCCTTGGGTAAATTGTCGGCTTTCGCTTGCCGGAGGGACTCTATCTTGCGGCCGAATTCCGAGTCTTCGCCCGGTCCTCCAAGTCTCGCTTCGCACTCGGAGAGTTTCCGAAACAGATTCAGCTCGTAAAGGAAGCGGCCGCTTTCCCGCTGTACTCGTCCGAGAGAGCTGTTCCGCGCGCTGATTTCGCCGACCAGCCCGCATCGGGTCATTTCGAGATAAGTGATGACGCCGATTCGGATATCATCGATCGGGAGCACGATGTCCCGTAGCCGCGGATAAGGCGGCACGGCGGGCGGTGCAATAGCTTCGTCGATGTCGACCTCGGTCACGTTCGCGAGGCGGTCGAGGTAATTCTCGAACATGGCTTCCGGCGAATCGCCGGAGCAGCCGGGCAATCCCAGTGCGAGAACGATGACGAAAAAACCGATGAAAGATGCTCTAAGACTACGCGCGGGGTTCGATTTCACGGCGCCCGAGCCGACGATGATCTCCATATAAATAAGGCATCAAAGTAGTGAAACAAGTTCTCCTGAAATCGGGGGCGTGGCTCAATCGCCGGAGCGTGCGCTTTATCATGATGCTGGCGGTCTTGACCTTCATTTTCGCCAAGATAGACCGCTCCGCGCTGATAACTCAACTCAGCCGCTTCGATCCCGCCATGGGTGTCGCGATCGTCGGAATCTTCCTGCTCTCGATAGCCGTGTTTGCGCTGCGCTGGTGGTATATCAGCCGTGCCTTGGGAATCTGTGCGCCTTTCAAGGACTTCATCCGTGTCCTCTGGATCAGCCAAAGCGTCAGCGAGTGCGGACCGCCGCTGGTGGTCGGCGAACTCGCGCGGTTTCAATTGATGCGGGGCAGCGCCGAAACCTGGCAGCTCATTATCGGCCAGGTCATAGACCGGTTCTCCGGCAAGATCGTCCTGCTGCTCATGGTGCTTGGATTGACGCCGGTTTACCTTGGGTTGTACAGCGAATTTCCCGGATTTCAGATCGGCTTGTTCGCCCTCATCCTGATCGCTGCGGTGAGCGTCGCCGTGCTCGTCTTCCGAAGATTCTGGCCGATGGCGCGGCTGCATGCCGGCGTCGTGCTCGCCATTTGCAATCCGCTGCGCTCGCCTCGACACTACGGGTTGTCCGTGCTGATCCAGCTACTGCTGGCCGCGAATTTCGCCTTGGCGGCCGTCGGGCTCGGCATTTCCGGCGACGCTCTGACCGTGCTCATGCTCGGGCCGCTGTTATTGCTGGGCGTCAGTTCGCTGCCGGGGCTGGTTTCCGACTGGGGCAAGCGGGAGGCGGCCGCGGTGTTCTTGCTCGCTCCCGCCGGATTGACGCCCGAGCAAAGCCTCGCCGTATCCCTGATCTTCGGTGCCCTGCATCTATTGACGGCCTTGCCGGGAGCACTCTTGCTTCTGCTGGTGCGGCGTCGAGCAACGGTTTCCGTTACCGAGTAAATAGCGCGCTCAAGTTCGGGAAGCATGGTTTCCCGAAGACTACCGATTAGGAACCGATCCATGACCGCGAGACGGCGTAGCATTCACATCGGAAGTTTGCGGCAAGAGAAATGTCCCAACGCTCCGGTCGGGAAGTTTTCCCGTTGCTTGCTGATGAAAAGCCTGTGATATCCTGCGGCCAATACAATCCTGGACATCGGTCCGACCCAAGGTGTTTCTTCGCCGAAGTGCGCAATTCGTTTTCGCCGTCTGCCTGATGGCCGTCGCTCCGTCCTTGGCCTTGGCGGCGCCATCTCAGCCCATTAACGGGCCAGGGGCGAGTTCGTCCGAGCCGTCGGCATCGCTGGACGCGGCGGAAGCGAAGCTTCAGACGCTTTCCGAGCTCGACCAGCGATTGAACGGCATCTTGTCCGACGCTGTTTCCGCATTGAAGCAAGGGATCGAAAATGGCCCTCCTTTCCTGCTCGAAGAACGCCGCGATCGGCTCGATAGGCTGGAAAAACTGATCCGCGATCCTGCCGCGTCCGCGGCTGAGAAATATCGGCGCGTTCAGGAAGCCTACCGGGTCGAGCTCGACTACGCGAGGAGCGTCGAAGCTTACCGGGCTGTGCTCCGGACGGGGAACGACGAACGCCTGGTGGATTTCCTAAGCATCGGTCGCCTGGCGCTCTACTACCAGACCCTGGATGGGCACGAATCGGGCATCTGGCGCAACGACCTGCGGCGCTGGCAGCGACTGTCCGGCGAGGAGAACGAAGCCATCGCCCGCGGGCTACGCACGGCGCGCAAGCTGGAACCCCCGCACCTGATGGTGCTGCCGCTGCCGGGGCCCAAGTCACCGTGAGGCCGCTTTGCGTGCTCCGCGTCCTGGGAATTGCGGCCGCCTGTGCGGTGTTCGGGGTTTTTCTTCCGTCCGCCCTGGCCGCACTCGAGGCGAAAGCCGAACAGCCGGCCCCGCCGTCGGAAGTGGAGGCTGAACTGACGACGGTGCTGGCGGCCAAGGAGGAATTGTTCTTAAGCATCCGCGAGAGCGCCGCGAATCTCAAGCCCTATTATGTGCAGCAGGTTCTGGCGGGCGATCCTTCGCACCAACGGGAACTGATCGACCGGCTCGCCGATAGCCGCCATATGCCGAACGCCCACGAACTGACGCAGCTGTTCGCCAGCTTGCAGAACCAGCTCGACGCCCTGGGCAGCATCGCAAGCTTCCGGGCTCCGGTTTACGCACCGAGCGGGCAGGCAGCCGAGAAAGAAGTGCTTCGTCTGGGAGGATTCAGCTTCCTCTCCGAAGGACGTTACCTGGTTTATTCACCCGAGGTCGACCGCTTGATCGAACTGCCCAGGCAGCCGGCCCCGAACCTCCTCGATTTGGCTCGGGAGTATGCCCGCGTGGAGGCGCCGTCGCTGGCGCCGGTGGCCATCGATCCCTCGGCTGGGCAAACCTTGCAGTTGTTGGTGCAGGTTCCGACTCTGCGCGAACGCATAGCCCAGGGAGGCGTCGTCGGCTACCTGATCCTGGTGCTTGCGGGCGTTGCCTATGCACTTGCCGCCTACCGCTTCGTCGAGCTGACGCGGATCGGGCAGCGTATCCGAAACCAGCTACAGTCGTCGCGACCCCGGCTCGACAACCCTCTGGGTCGGGTGCTCGCGCGGCTCGAACAAGCGAACACGAACGAGGAGGAGGTCCTGTACCTGACCGTGGAAGAGGCATTGACCGGCGAACAGGCACACTTGGAGCGGGCTCTGCCTTTCCTGAAATTGGTGGCCGCCATTGCGCCGATGCTGGGCTTGCTCGGCACGGTGACCGGCATGATCAAGACCTTCCAGGCGATCGCCCTGCATGGCTCGGGCGACCCGAAATTGATGTCGGGCGGGATTTCGGAGGCCTTGGTCACTACCGTGGAGGGGCTGGTTACCGCCATTCCGATCCTGCTGTTGCACAGCCTGCTGCTGGGGAAGAGCCAGACCCTCGCCGCCTTGCTCGATGCGCATGCCTCGGCTGCGCTCGCGGCTCGCCTCGAACGGCGGAATGCCCCGGCGGATGGGGACATTCCGCCGAAGAACAGGGTCTAATTCGCCCACGAAGAGGAGGCACGATGGGCAGCCGGGTGTTCGAAACTTTCTTGAGCTTTCTTCATAAATCCGAGCAGCACGTCGAAGATCTGATGGATTTGGGCGGCCCGGTGATGTGGCCGTTGCTGGCCGTCTCCCTGCTGCTGTGGACCTTGGTCTTGGAGCGCTACTGGTTCTTTCTCCGCACATTGCCCAGGTTCTTGGAGCGACGTGTGCCGCTTGTGCGTTCCCCCGCCGCGGTGATCGAGATGAAAATTGCCCTGCGCCGCCATCTGCGCCTGATCAAGACCCTTTCCGGCATTCTGCCGATGTTGGGCCTCTTGGGCACGGTGACCGGCATCATCGAAACCTTCGACCTGATCCGCGTATTCGGCAGTGCGGAAACGCGCATCGTCGCGCGAGGCGTCTCCCAGGCGCTGATCACGACGCTGGCGGGCCTGGTGATGGGACTTTTCGGCGTAGGGGTCGGCTACAACCTCAACCGCCGCGCTAGGGCCTTCGAGCGCCGCTATGCCGACCGTTTGCGGCAGCCATGAGAAAACGCAGCCTGTTCACGCGCCGCACCGACGGCGGCGACGAAAGCGCCGATGCGATCAACCTGACGCCGCTCATCGATATGGTGTTCATCCTGCTGATCTTTTTTCTGGTGACGACCTCCTTTATCCGCGAGTCGGCGGTGGCGGTTCAGCGTCCCAAGGCCGCAACGGCGGTGCCGCAGCAGAATGCGGCGGTGATCATCACCATCACCGCCGACGAACAAATCTGGCTGCACGATGCTTCCATCGACATACGCCTGTTGCGCGCCCGGCTCGAACAACTGGGCCTCGCCAATCCGGCCCAAGCCGCCATCATTCTGGCAGACGCCCATACCAGCACCGGCTTGCTGGTCAAAGTGATGGATCAGCTGCGCCTCGCCGGTTTCGTCAACATTTCGGTCGCGGCCAGTACGGCTCCAGACACGCCATGAAAACCTCCCTTGCCGGGATCTCGAGCCGCTCGAGATGGGTCCTGGCCGGAGCCTTCGCCGCGGCGGCGGTCATTAATCTGGCCTTGCTGTTATTGATAGGCGCCCTGATCAGTCACCGTGAGACCAGGCTGATATCGACGCCCAATCCGCAGCCGGTCGATTTCATTCGCATCATTCCGAAGACCGAGGAGTCGAAACCGGTTCCGCCGCCCGCGCCCAAGCCGATGACCGAGGTCGCGCCGGAGTCCCGGCCGTCGACCGGGCGCCCGCCATCCGGTCCCGCCAAGCCTTCCGGCAAAGCGCCGGCGCGCGGGTCCGGCCGTACCGGCGCCCCCAAGCCTCGGAAAGCGCCGGCCCCTGCGCCGGGCGTACCGGCCCCTCGGCTGGATATTCCCGAACAGGGCACGGGCGCCCCGCTTAGCCCTGTGTCGGGCTCCGACTCACGCCTTACGGCACCCCCTGGGCAATGGAATCCGGAAAAGAAGCCGACCGGAGAGGGGAATGGCTCGACCGGCGAAGGTGGTTCCGGCGCCGGGGATCTGGTCGTACTCTCCCGTGTATTGCCGGAATATCCGCCCCGAGCCCGCGCGCAAAAAATCGAGGGTTGGGTGCGGATCGAGATCGACGTCAGCCCTTCGGGTACGGTGAGCGCGGCGAGGGTGGTGGCGGCCAGCCCCGAGCGGGTATTCGACGAGGCCGCGCTCAAGGCGATCCGGCGGTGGCGCTTCAAGCCCGCCTTCAGCGAAGGCCGCGCCGTGGCCCAGCGCGCCACGCTCACGATGAAATTCAGGCTCGAGGAGCGCTGAAGGGCGATATCCCGAATGTAGGCGGTTTCACCTGCTCGTGCGATAGCTTGGATTCTCGACGCGAGTCGAACACGCGCCGGCCGATCAGCGGCGACGCGGGTACCGAAAAGAGTCCCTTACCGGATGTAGGGGGTACGGCATGTTATTGTTAATGAATAAGAAGGCTCTTATACTCGAATCCGGCATCCGATTTGAAGAACAAACGCGGATCGCTGAATCAAAATCTCTAGGGAGTCCGATGTTCCCGCCAGAAGCCAACGGAGGCAAACGATGAAAACACGCATCACAATAACAACATTCACCGCACTGTTTTTGTCCTTGGGAGCGACCGCGGCATTCGCCGAAAAAATCAAAATGCCGAAAACCAAGGTCAGCATGGAAAAATGCCTGGAGGCGGCGCTGGCCAAGAAAGACGGAGAGGTCGTCAAGCTCGAGTTCAAGAAGGAGCGTGGCGCCCCTACCTATGAATTCGAGATCGCCGGCACGGACGGCAAGGACTGGGAATACGAATGCGACGCCAACACGGGAAAAATTACCGAGGAGGAACAGGAAGTCGATAGCGCCGACGATCCGCTGTTCAAGGCCAAGATGAAGATCAGCGAAGAGGAAGCCAAGAAGATCGCCCTCGAAAAGCATCCGGGCGAGATCGTCGAGACCGAATACGAGATCGAGTCCAACGGCGATGCGTCCTATGAATTCGACATCAAGACCGCCGATGGCAAGGAGGTCAAGATGGAAGTCGACGCCGCGACCGGCAAGATCGTCGAGGACGACGAAGAAGAGATTTACCAGATCGGCAAAGAGTGACACTTTCCGATCCGACCCATCCACGAACGGGCTCCGCGGAGCCCGTTTTTTTGCCCTCAGTACATCGAAAGCTTGAACCGGTTCCGCTTCAGGACCGGCTGCGAAGTGATTTGTCGATGGCCGAACAGGTAGCGTTCGGCGGGACGAATCGCGCGCAGGCGGATCGACTCCGCCAAGGGCGGATAGGCAATGGAAGCGGACCGATCCCAGGCCGGCCACTGTGAAAACAATTCGCGCCAGACTTCCGGCTGCCGGCGGCGCAGCATATGGATCGGATCGAAGCCGTACCAGGTGGCCGGCGGCTCGATCAAGCGGATGCCGTATACCCTCGCGAGCTGCCGCATTTCTTCCTGGCAGCGGTTCACACGATCGAACAGCACCGGCCACGCGATTCGGTGCGCCGGGAAGAAAGTCCTGCGCAACAATTCGAACTTCCAGGGATTAAGCCGTTCGACGCTTTCCAGCGGCAAGGCCATCAAGGCGATTTCGGCGCGTTGCTCGGCCAGCCGGTTCAGGCAGGCTTCGACCCAGGCGAGCAGCTGCGGAACGGTGACGCCGTAAACCAGATCGTTGCCGATATCGGTCACGGCCGCGAGCGGTGGAAGACTGTCCGAACCGTGTTTCCGCAGAGCGGTCCACAGCCCGCACCGGACGATGCCGGGAAGCGTTCGGCCCAGCATCCGGCTCCAGAGCCCGTAAGATCGGCCATGCCCGAACGCCGCCAGCACGTCCAAAGGCTCCCGCAATCCCGCTCGCAGACCGTTCACGACCAAGGGAAAGGCCCGTGCGAGATTGCTCGCTCCGATCAGGATCACGGGCCGAGTCGGCTGCTTATCGACTTTGACAGTCATGTTTCTATCGCTGCGGGCACTCGGGCGATTTGGCTTGGGCATCAGTCTGAGCGGATTTGTCACGCGACGTAACACTGGACTGCGTAAAATAACCGGTTACGAATTTGACGGCATCAGCGACTTAAGTCTTTCGAACATCCGCGATGAAAAAAACAGCCTGCCTGAATGTCCTCCTGATATTTCTGATTCTCTCGACGCCCTTATCTGCTTCGGCCAAATCGAGCCGGAACCCAGGATTGGACCGGATTCGCCACATCGTGGTGATTTATCTTGAGAACCACAGCTTCGACAATCTCTACGGACTGTTTCCGGGAGCGGACGGATTGGCGAATGCGCCGGAGGAAACGATGCGGCAGACCGATCGTCAAGGCGGGGTCTACACGACCTTGTCCAGGGTGATGAACACCGAAAAGAAGCCGCCCGTGCCCGACGAACGCTTTCCTTCGGATTTGCCGAACCGCCCGTTCGAGATCAGCCAGTATGTTCCGATCGATCAAAAAATCGGCGATCCGATGCATCGATTTTATCAACACCAGGCCCAAATCAACGACGGGCGCATGGATCGTTTCGCGGCCGTGTCGGATGCCGGCGGCCTGGCCATGGGCTATTACGACGGCCGTAAGCTTCCGTTGTGGGAGTACGCAGAAAAATACACGCTGGCGGATCGTTTCTTTCAGGCCGCTTTCGGCGGGTCGCTCTTGAATCATTTTTGGCTGGTCTGCGCCTGTACGCCGCATCACGACGACCCGCCGGCCGAATCGATCGTCGTCTTGAACGAGAAAGGCGAGTTGATCAAGGACGGCGTGTTTACGCCCGACGGCTATGCCGTGAACACCATTCAGACGATACAGACGCCTCACAGTCCGAAGATCACCGATCCGCGCCGGCTTTTGCCGCCGCAAACTTTTCCCACGATCGGCGATCGCCTGTCGGAGAAAAAGGTTTCATGGGCGTGGTATTCCGGCGGCTGGAATGACGCGATCGCAGGGAAAGCCGACGAAAGTTTTCAGTACCATCATCAGCCATTCGCGTATTTCGAGCGCTACGCCCAGGGGACCCGCGAAAGGGCCAGGCATCTCAAGGACGAAACGGATTTATTGAAGGCCATCGAAAAAGGAAATTTGCCGGCGGTTTCCTTTTATAAGCCCATCGGAGCCCATAGCGAGCATCCCGGCTATGCGGATCTTCTGGCCGGGGAGATGCAGGCGGTGACGGTGATCCGCAAGATAGAACAAAGCCGGCTGTGGCGGAACAGCGTGATCATCGTCACTTACGACGAATACGGCGGGTTTTGGGATCATGTCCCGCCACCTCCGGGTGACCGCTGGGGACCGGGCAACCGCGTGCCGACCATTGTCATTTCCCCGTTCGCCAAGCGCGGGTATGTCGATCACACCCTCTATGACGGCACATCGATCCTGAAATTCATCGAAACCCGGTTCGATCTGAAACCGCTGGGCGAGCGTGACGCCAAAGCCAACGACTTGCTGAATGCGCTGGATTTGTGATCGCTTAAAGTTCTATCGGCGCCGCGCCGGTGTATAGGCCGAAATAAGCTCTTGTAGATCGGCAATCCATTGCCGACACATCCGTTGCGTCGGGAAAGGATTCCCGACCTACTTGGCGACACAGATTTGTAGGTCGGCAATCCTTTGCCGACGATTCGTCGTGTCGGGAAAGGTCGCGACTAAAGCGACGTTTGCGTTGCGATTGGGAAGGGATTCCTGTTAGGCAAAGGCTAACAGGATCGAGAATGGGCTTTATTTTCGCTGCGCCAGTTCGTCCAAGCGCATTTTGGAATCCCGAACCGGCCGCAAGGCTTCCATCAGGATCTCGGCGCTGGCTTGCAGCGCCGCTTCCCGCTCCCCCAAGGCGCCGATCTCGATTCTAAGCTGTTCGATCAGCCGGTCCTTTTCGTCCGCGTAGGGTTTCCCGAAGCGGATTCGAAACCATTCTCGGGCTTTCTCGAGCAAGCGCTCGAAATCCGCCTCGGTGAAAGCCTCCTCGGAAATCCAGCGTTCCATCTCGACCAGAGGATCGATCAGTTTGCATCCGAACTGCCGCTCGTAGCTTGATCTGAGGAATTCCGCGAGTTGGCGGATCTTTTCGTCCGACCCGCGAACGTTCGCCAGCAACTGAACGATCGTGCTGTCGGGACTTCTGATCGGCCGTTCGTAGCGTCGCTCGTAAATGGCTTCCAGCGTCGTGCAAATCTCTTTTAAATCGATTTCCGGAAATCCCTTGACTTCGAGATCCCGATAAAGCATTTGAATCGTATCGAACGGAAAAGCGCTGAACCGTTTGAGATAGGTTTCGATCTGGGATTCTATGGACTCGCGCGTCGGCGTTGGGACGAATGGCGCGCGCTCGGCCGCAGGCGCATCGTTCTCCGTGCTTGGCGGTCGATCCGGGTTGCCGTCAGCGTCCGTGACCGGCGGTTCCGGTGCCTGCCGGGACAGATCGGTTTCCACCTTGTCCCAGTAGCGGCTGAAGTTCGATGCATCCCCTGTGGCCGGCAGCCGCTCCCGAATGACTTCGGCAATCTGTTTGATGGCCCAGCTCGCCGGAGAACTCGGGTGGGTCTGCGTCACCGGCGTCTGCAAGCTCACGGCATCCAGCAGAGCCTCATCGAGCGGCACATAGCCGAGATAATCGACGTCCAAGCCCAGGTAGTTCTTGATCGCGCCCCGAAAGCGGTTGAACACCTCCAGGCTGCTGGCGCGGTCTTTGGTCATGTTGACCAGCACGTGAAAATCGATCTCGGCCTCGCGGTTTTTCAGGATCTTGATCAGCGAGAAGGCGTCGGTCAGCGACGTGGGCTCCGGCGTGATGACCAGAATCGCCGTGCCCGCCGCCAGCAAGAAATCCTGCACGTTGTTTTCCACGCCGGCCGGCGTATCGATCAGGATGTAGTCGTAGCTCGAATCCAGATCGGCCAGGCCGAGAATCAGCCGGTGCCTTTGCTCCGGTTCGAGATTGGCGCACTCCGCGATGCCGGATGCGGCGGGAACGATGTGGAAATTCTCGCGGTAGCGGAGTATGACGTCGTCCAGACGCTTTCGCCCCTTCAGGCAGTCGGCGAGAGTGGCTTCGGGATGTACGCCCAGCAGCACATTGACGTTGGCGAGACCGGTATCGGCGTCGAACAGACAGGTCTTTTCCGCGTGCTCCGACAGCGCGCAGGCCAGATTGACGGCCAGATTGCTTTTGCCGACGCCGCCTTTACCGCTGGTGATGGCGATGACACGAGCCATGAGTGAGGGGGCCTTTTGGGGTTTTCGATCTTAAAAGTGTAGCCGTGGATGAATGCCGGTGTGACGCTTTCAAATCGGTTTTCGAAACGAGTTCTATGCAAGGTGGAGCGGCGGTAGTAACCTAGTTCCGCTCCGATGGAGCCTTTTGGCGTGCTTCGGTTTGCCGCGACCCGGTCGATGACCGGAACGGATATTTTCATGGACGTTACAGGGAGTGTGACATGGCCTCTCGGTCGCTGTTTTTGCCAAGAAGGGTTTTTTTGCGATCTTTTTCCGTTCCCGGTTTTTTCGGAGGAGCGGGGCGATGAGCGGTCACGGCGCTTTCGCGTCGAACTGCTTTCGAGCGAGGCTTGCGCGCTTTGGCACCGGACAAGGGGGTATCGTCGAGGACCGCCGGGCATGCGGTCGCTCGCGCGGAAGTTCCGCCGCGGCGTTTCTACCGGAATTGGCTTGCAGGGAGGGTGAACCTAGCCGAAACATGTGTCTCCGCTTAAATCGATCGCCATCACTTTTTACGAGGTAGCAAGGCGATGGCAATCGAATTCATGAGTGAACAACAAGCTGTCGATACCGGATCCGGACCCGCGCGGCTGGACGGGGATGCCATCCTGGACTTGCGCATCCGCAACGCGCGGATCGAAAGCCTTGCGCTTCACATCTTCGAGCAGTCCCGGCTGCTCTCAGCATTTCTCGAAGGACGGGCATGTTTCGACGTGCCCGACACGCTGGCGCGCATCTGCGGGACCGGTCCCGTAGCCTATCAAATGAGCGCCGTGCAAGGCCTCGAATCGGCTTTGGACTGCCGTCCGACAGCCTGGATTCAGGCGATGCGGCGGGTGATGTGCTGCGGCGAGTGGATCGCGAGCCATTCGCTGCACATTCATTTGCTCGCCGCACCGGATTTCCTTGGGTTTTCGAGCCTCGCGGAAATGTCTCGGGATTTTCCGGACGAAGTGCGTCGCGGACTGCGTCTGCATAATCTGGGTTGCGAGTTGATCCGCCTGTTTCACGCCTCGTCTTCCCGCGCGGCGGGAGTCCGCATCGGCGGATTTCACCATGCGCCGTCCAAGGCCCAGGTCAGGCAATCGGTCGAGCGGCTGCGCGCGGCCTTGCCGGAAGCGGAGTCCTTGGTGGCTTGGACGGGCGGCATCGATCTGCCTTCCAGCGAACAAGCGTTCATCAACGTGGCCCTGCGGCATCCGGACGCGTACCCGATGTGTGGCGGCACCATCGTTTCCAGTACCGGCTTGGACATAGCCGTCGAGAGTTTCGAAAGGTATTTCCAAGTGCACCGGGATCCACATTCCAAGACCGATTATTCATTGATCGAGGGAAGGCCTTATCTCGCGGGGCCCTTGGCGCGGCTGAACCTGAACCGGGACCTGTTGCCCGGTCCGGTGGCCGAGGCTCTGCGCAAAGCCGGCATCGCTTTTCCCAGCCGAAATATTTTCCACAGTATCGTGGCGCGAGCGGTGGAGGTGTATTTCGCCATAACCGATGCCATTCGCCTGCTGGACGGCTATGAGCCGCAGGCATCGTACGTCGAGGCTCGAACTCGTGCCGGGACCGGATTCGCCTGTACCGAAGCTCCGCAGGGCATTCTCTGGCACTGCTACGAAGTCGATGCCCAGGGTCGCGTGATGCGCGCACGGATCGTTTCTCCGGCCATGCATAACCAGGCGTGTATCGAGGAGGATCTTTTCGGAGCGCTGCAATCGTTCGGCCCGGAAAGAACCGATGAGGAATTGCGGCAGTACGGAGAGCGGGTGATCCGCAATTACGATCCGTGCATCGCCTGTTCGAGCGATTTTCTCGATCTGAATGTAGTACGATCTTGAGCCTGTTCGTTTTCGGAGCCGCTTTCCCATGCCCAACCATGTACAGCTCGTCGCGCGGCGGAGCTTTTTCCTGCTCCTGCTCCTCATCCTGACCGGTTGTTCTTCCGCTTATTACAGGGCGGCGGAGTCGCTGGGCTTTCACAAGCGCGACATTCTCGTTCACCGCGTAGAAAAGGCCCGCGACAGCCAGGAAGAGGCCAAGACACAGTTCAAGAACGCGCTGGATCGGTTTACCGCGCTCACCGGCTTCAAGGGCGGCAGCCTGGAAGAGAAGTACCGGGAGCTCGACGCCGAATACGAGCGCAGCCGGGCCAAGGCGGACGAGGTTCGGAAACGGATCGACGACATCGAGGACGTTTCGGAAGCCTTGTTCGACGAATGGGAAAATGAACTCTCCCAATACCAGAACCCGTCGCTCAAGCGCAGCAGCCAGCAAAAGCTCACGGGGACGCGCCGGCGCTACGATCAGCTCATCGCCGCCATGAAACGCGCCGAATCCAAAATGGAGCCGGTATTGCTGACGTTCCGCGATCAGGTTCTATTCCTGAAGCACAACCTCAATGCCCAAGCCATCGCCTCCCTGCGGGGCGAACTCGACAGCCTCCAAACCGATATTTCGGCGCTTATAAGGTCCATGGAAGTGTCGATCCGGGAGGCGGACGAGTTCATCAAGTCGGTTGGTGGTCCCGCCTGACAAGACATTGAGTCTGTCCAGTGGGCCGTTCGCCCTGAGTTCGTCGAAGGGCCTGTCCTGAGCGTGTCGAAGGGTTCGAGGGCCTGCTGGTACAGGCTCTTTGCTATGTCTTCGAAGGAATCCGCGTGCGCCCGGCAGCAAAACCGGTTATTCCCTAATGAACAGCCGTCCTCGGGGTGCGATAGATCTATGGTGAAAGTCGGAGAGTTTCATGGAGTGTCTTCCCATCGATAACTTGACCCAAACCGACTCTTGACTGGTATAGGATGCTGCCGACGATAGGAGGCGCATCGGTCGCGATCGATGCGGTTCATGCCGGACCATCCCAGTTCAGATCGATGCGCTTCACTTTGTTCAGCACATCCTATGCCCTGAAACTCGCAGGTTTGGATAATCTCAGCTAGTGTAGGGCGCATTAGCTTTAGCGTAATGCGCCGAATGGAAGGTTCCCATGCGGCGGAAGGGTTGTCCGGGCACTACCCGGACAATCGTTTGCGGTTGGAATAGGCGAGTACCGTGTACCGCCTTACATGGCCGCTTTTTCTTAGGAAACCTCCACCAGCGGAAGCTCGACCCGGATGCGGGCGCCCTGTTCGTCCTGCCGCGGTTCGATGCTTTCGACTTTTCCCTGGTGATTGGCCACGCACTCGCTCACGATCGCCAGCCCCAAGCCGGCACCCTCGGTGTCGGTCATGTGGGCCGCCTTGCCTCGAAAAAACGGCTCGAATATCCGCGTACGCTCCGTGGTGTCTATTCCGGGACCGTCATCTTCGACCTCCAGCTGCATACCGGTCCCCAAGTCACGAAGAATGATCCGGATCTTGCCTCCTTCCGGAGAAAACTTGATGGCATTGGAGAGCAGATTGTCGACGATCGTCCGCACCTGGTCGGGAACTCCGAGGAATTCGACCGGCTGGATCAACTCCTTGATGGTGAGGGACTTCGCATTTAGGGAGTCCCGATAATCTTCGATCACCGATGCCAGCAACGTCTTCATGTTCACCGCGTCCTTCGGTTGCGGCGATGGATTGTCCTTGACCTGGCCATAGTGGAGCGACTCATCGAACAGGTTTTGCAGTTTCTGAACGTCCTGGCTCAGCCGCGCCAACAGGTCGCGTTGCTTCGGATTCAACGCCTCGGCCATAAGCAGGCCGGTGCTTTCGAAAATGCCGGAAAGCGGCGTTTCGAATTCGTTCGAGACTTTGCTCATGAACTGTTGCTTCGACTCTTCCCGACCCAGCAAACGGGTGCGCAGCCAGTCGAGCCGATCACCGAGAAGCCGAAGGTTTTTCGGTCCGGTAACCCGGATGGGTTTGCCGAAGTCTCCCGCTCCCAGTCTTCGGATGGATTCGTCCAGTTGCCGGACCGATCGGGTAAACACGGCCAGCAGACCCGAGCCGAAGCCAACGCAAATGAGCAACAGAATGCCCAGAATGGCCCCCTTGACCAGAAGGTCCTGCCGAACCGCTCGATCAATTCGGCTCAAACCGTCCTGCCAGAACCCGTCCACGGCATCCTCCAGCCCGTAAAAGGTTTCGTCTATCGACAACCTGGCTTTAGCCTCGGCCCCAAAGTCGGCGATTCGGTCATAAAACCGTTTTTTCTTTTCCGATAGCTCGTTGACGAGAGGCGTCAATTTATCGTCGTCTTCGGCCCTGAAGAGTTTGCCCAATGCCTGCTCGACCGATGCATGAATGTCTTGCAGCGCAGCAGGCAGGGGCGTAACGCGATCGGCAAGCCCGCCGAACCCGCCGTGGCTTTGCACGAGCACGAGCCCGAGAGCGCTAAGGCCGAGGAGCGCCGCGAGCACGAGACGCCATTTGGTCCGCACGGGTTTTCCGGATTTGTGTACCTTGCGCACTTCTCCGGGCACCGAAACCCGATCCTTCCAATAATCCTGATCTTGCACCACCATAGGACACTCCTTGAGCAGTAAGTCCTGAGAGAGTTCAGTGACGGAAAATTGACACTAAACGGGTGTAAAGGTCAACCTGTCGTACCGAGTGCCCGTGACACGGGCACTTCGAACGGAAAACTTCAGGGCCGTTTTTGTCTCGGCGGCGAAATACTGTCGATATCCGGCTTGCCGGCGAACTGCAAGACACAGTCAGACCTTTGTTGTTTGCTTCTTGAAATGAAAGAAGCCAAATTCAAAAAAGTAAACGCCTGACCCTAAAGAGCCAATGGCAACCGGCGCGGTGTAAGTCCGACCAAATGGGACATCATCACCCAAACCTTCCCCGCAGGCGCATAAACCGACGCAAGGCCATTGCCTCGCGCCGGGAAGCGGACGGGTTCATCAAAACCGTCAATGCGCCGAGGTGACCGATGCGCGGGATCCGGGATCGGCGTATTTCGCCACGCTGGAGCCGACGGTCGCCCGCTTTTTCAGCAAAATTTCGCTCACGTTGGAGCCGATCATCTTAGCCAGTTCTTCCGTGGGAAGGTCGTTGGCATCGTCGCCGAAGGGATTCTCGATTTCTTCCGCGATCAGCTCCAGGCTGCCCAGAACGAAGAACACGAAAGTAGTGAACAGGATCGTCCAGTACCCGAATTCGTGCACGAAGCAGAACGGCATGGTGACGATGTAGACGAAAATGAACTTCTTGATGAAAAGGCTGTAGGAGTACGGGATCGGCGTTTTCTTGATGCGTTCGCAGGCGCCGCAGATGTCCGTCAGCGAGGTGAGTTCGCTGTTGATGTTCAGATAATGTACTCCGGCGAGATCTCCGCCCCGGTGCAGTCGGTCGATTTCCCTGAACAGGCTGTTGGCGATAAGATTCGGCCGGTGCACGCCGGCCGGTCGGCGTTGCAGCGGTTCGGCATCGCGGAGATGCTCGTTCAGCACCGAGGCATAAGCGGCAATATGTTTGGCGATGATGAGTCTGGACGGATGGTTTTGTCGAAGGAATGCGTTGCACTTCAGCGCCAGATTGCGGGACGTATTGACCAAGGTTCCCCACTGCCGCCTGCCTTCCCACCAGCGCTCGTACGCCGTGTTGGTTCGAAAAACCAGCAGCAGCGAGATGACGAAGCCCAGTAGGGAGTGAACCAGATTCGTGCCCTTGAATTCCTCGGGCAGCAGATCGCGATCGATATAGGCTATGGCCGCGGTGAATAAGGCGACCGAACTCATGGCCGGCAACAGCCTTCTGAACGTGTCGCTTTTATGAAATTTGAAAATGAGGCCCCACCACGATTTGGGGTTGTAATTGATCACGCTGAACTCCTAAGCGGCTTTCGATCTCGGGAGTGAATTGCCGAAGTGGATTATTAAATGATGAAAACAGTCAAGACGCTATGGCATCTGCTGCGGGAAATGACCGGCGACGATGCCTATGAAAAGTATCTGGCGCATTGGCGTGTCCACCACGCAGGCGAGGGCGGGGAGCCTTTGAGCCGCAAAGAGTTTTTTGATGCCGAGCTGCATCGGCGATGGAGCGGCGTCAAACGCTGTTGCTGACGCGGCGGCGCATCCCGCCTTCGCAGGCGGGATGCCGAAAGATGCGGTGGCAGTTATATCCGGCTCTTGATCCGTTCGTAGGCGCTTCTTACTTCTTCACCGAGCATTTTGACGCTGGTCCAGACATCTTCCGAGGCGTCTTTGGCTTCGTCGGCGACTCCGGCGAGCTTGCTCTTGAACTCTTCCAGCTTTTCTTCCGTCTTGTTCCACTCTTCCTGAGCCTCGAGTTTCGCCAAGTTGAGCTGCACCCGCAGTTCGTCCCGTTGCTGAAGTAAGCCGTCCCGAAATTTTTCCAATTCTTCTTTAATGTTCATGATGATTTCCTCAATGTTGGTTCGCCTTGATCTCGCACATACAAGGCCTCCTCCGATTTCCTTGGTTTGACTTAAACGGCGCGGTATTGCGAGGATTCGTCACAGCAAGCTGTACGAACGCATGGTAACAATCTTGAACGGAACTCTTCCAGTCCATCATTGTTTTGCGTCCGATGGAGTCCTGTCGGACTTCCCTCAATAGCTGCAACCCGGATGGACCGCGGAATCCTTCGGCAAACTCCAGGCCACGGCCCGTCAGGATGGATCTTCATGCGGCCTCGATGCGCCGTTCTCCCCAGGCGTGCTGCTGGAAGACGGCGCGCAGTCTGTCCCAGTCGATGACCAGTTCGCCGCCGGCTGCCTTATGCTGTTGTTCCCAATTGATCAGAAGATCCAAGCAGGCATGATCGATATACGTCAGTTCGTGGAAATTCACGTGCACCTGAGCGTCGGGACGGACCCGCTCCAGGGCCGCCGCGAGCTTCGGCAGACGGATGAAGGTTGCGGCGCCTTTGAGGTGGATCGTGGTCCGGCCGCTCGCTTTTTTCTCTTCGACCGCAACTTCCAGATGCGAGAAGGTATACAGCAATCGGGCCAACGCCAGAGCGATTCCGACAGCAATGCCGGTCAGGAGGTCCACCACTACCACGGTACCGAGGGTCGCCGCGTATATGCCGGCTTCCGCCCGGTCGGTGCGCCACAGTGTGCGCATGGCTTTGGGATTCATCAATTTGACGCCGGTGTAGACCAGCACCGCCGCTAGGCTGGCCACCGGAATCAAGCTCAGGACGCCCGGTAGAAGGGTGATGAACACCAACATCCAGACGCCGTGCAGGATCGTGGACAGCCGGGTTCTCGCACCGGCCAGCACATTGGCGGAACTGCGGACGATCACGCCGGTCATGGGCAATACACCGGCCAGTCCGCACAGGATGTTGCCGACGCCCTGGGCGGCTAGTTCCCGATCGTAGCGGGTACGCGGCGCATGCCGCTGCATAGAGTCCACCGCGGTGGCGGTCAGCAGCGATTCGGCGCTGGCTACGAAGGCCAGAGACAGGCCCGCGAGCCAAATCGCCCGGTCGGAGAGAGCTCGAAGATCGGATCCGCTGGGCCAGCGTAACGCTTCCAGCAGATTGTCGGGGACCGGCACGTACTTGAGGTCCGCCTGCAATATCGCGGCGCAGGAGGTGCCGACCACGACGCCGAGAAGGGGAGCCGGCAGCAGCTTGAGCTTTTGCGGCGTGAGCCTGTTCCACAAGAACATGGTTACGATGGTGAGCAGCCCGATCAGGGCCGCCGGCCGGTGAACCGTTTCGGAAATTCCTTTCCATACCGCCTGCGGCAAGGTCCACAGATTGATGATGCCGCCGAATTCCTTGCCGGTCCCGGGAGGCATATCGTCCACCATGACATGGAACTGGGAGGCGAAGATCAGAATGCCGATCCCTGCCAGCATGCCCTGGATCAACGACGGCGACACGGCCCGGAACACCTGGCCCAGCCGCAACAGGCCCGCAGCCAGTTGCACCAAGCCGGCGAGCAGCACGATGACGCCCAGGGTTTGGAAGCCGTGTTCCTGAACGAACAAAGCGACCATCACCGCCAAGCCGGCCGCCGGCCCGCTCACCTGCAGCGTGCAGCCGGACAATGCCCCGGTGACGACACCGCCGATGATGGCGGTAATGAGGCCGGCCGAGGCGGCGTGCGCCATAGGCACGCCGGAAGCGATGGCGATACCCATGGAGAGCGGCAGGGCCACCAGAAAAACCACGATAGAGGCGGGGAGGTCCGTTTTCCAGGCGGCGCGAAAAGCGGATAGTCGCAAGGTCTGTGCGTTCATAACACGATTTGCCCTTTGGGCGGTCGGAAGTTCAGGAAGAGCTTCAACGATAGAAAAATGCGAGGACCTAGATTTCCGTTGCAATGAGTGTGCGTTCGTGTACGGATGGCATGGGGCGCTGCTCGGTCAGCCGCAAAAACTGCCCGGTTCCCGCGTCATAGCCGAATACTTCGCCGGTCTCGATCTTGTAGACCCAACCGTGCAGTTTAAGTTTGTTCTGGGCCAACCCGGAGGCCACCACCGGATGGGTGCGCAGATTCTCCATTTGCGCCAGCACGTTCTCCTGAATGGTGATATTGAGCAGGGAAGCGCTCTCCAGGTCTACATACTTATCGTGAACGACGCGGCGGGTGGATTCCGCATAGGAGAGCCATTGGCTCAGGGCCGGAAAGTCGCGGGTCGATGGCCGTTCCAAGAGGCCTTTCATCGCGCCGCAATGAGAATGTCCGCAGATGATGATGTCCTTGACCCCGAGACCGGCCACCGCGAATTCGATGGTGGCGGCTTCGCCGCCCATGACCGCGCCATAGGGAGGCACGATGTTGCCGGCGTTGCGCAGAATGAACAGTTCGCCGGGTTCGGTCTGGGTGAGCAAGTTCGGATTGATGCGCGAGTCGGAACAGGTGATGAACAGCGCTTCGGGCTGCTGTCCTTTTGCCAGCCGCTCGAACAGCTCGCGCTGAGAACCGAAAAGGTCGTTCTGAAATCGGTGTAGCCCCTGTAACAGTTTTTGCATCGTTGATTCACGCTGAAGTTGACTGACGGGGCATAGCCTATAGATTGAGCCTATTATAATAAAATAGAATGTTTGAAATTCAGTTATAGATAAAATCAATAAATCTGTTCGTATGGGGCGCATCAACTATCAGCATCTGTTTTATTTCTGGAATGTAGCTCGCGAGGAAAGCGTGACCCGCGCTTCCGAGAAGCTGCATCTGGCGCAGCCCACCATTAGCAGTCAATTGGCGGTGTTCGAAAAAACCATCGGAGAAAAGCTGTTTTACAAGAATGGCCGCAAACTGGTACTGACGGATACCGGCCGCATCGTGTTTCATTATGCCGATGAAATCTTTTCCCTTGGTCAGGAGCTGGCCAACACGCTCAAAGGCCGGCCGACCGGGCGGGCGCTCCGGCTGGTGGTGGGCGTGGCGGATGCTTTGCCCAAGCTGGTCGCCTGCCGCCTGATCGAGCCGGCCTTCCGCCTGCCGGAGCCGGTGCAGATTCTCTGCTATGAGGATAAGGCGGAACGCCTGTTGGCGGAGATGTCGCTGCAGGGCATCGATTTGGTGCTGTCGGACGTCCCCGTCACGCCGGCGAATGGCGCCAAGGCGTTCAACCACTTGTTGGGAGAGTGCGGAGTCACGGTGTTCGGAACCCCCGAGTTAGCCAGTGCGTACCGCCCGGACTTTCCCCGTTCCCTCAGCGGAGCGCCTTTCTTGCTGCCGACCGGCAATACCGCGCTCCGCCGCTCGCTGGATCAGTGGTTCGACGCCGAGAACATCAGCCCGAAAATCCAAGCGGAAATCGAAGACAGCGCCTTGCTCAAGACCTTCGGCAGTGGCGGAACCGGGCTGTTCGTCGCGCCCTCTGCGGTCGAGGAAGAGATTCAACGTCAGTACGACGTGGAAGCCATAGGCCGGATCGATTCCGTGCGGGAACGGTTCTACGCGATCACGGAACGCAGGAAACTCAAGCATCCCGCTGTGAGCGCGATCCTGGAAAATGTCGGCAAGAAGCCGCTCTGATCCGCAGCCAGTTCCGGCATCGCCGTTTCCTTTTATCGAACGACCAGACAAGGTGGTTAAAAGGTAGGCGGGGATAAGCCCGTCCCGGTAATTCCTAAGACCCTTCGGTAGACCCGGCCGTTGGGCCAACGGGTTCGTCGGAAGGGTGGCTTCGGCGCTCCCGAAGACACCGTTTGCGATTGGGAAAGGATTGCCGACCTACGACTTTCCGAGGAATTCATTCTTGTAGGATGGGTAGAGCGAAGCGAAACCCATCGATGGTGGGTTAGGCGGCGAGGCCGTAACCCACCGAACGACTTCGGACCGGTGGGTTACGCGGAGCCTGTCCCGAGCGGAGCCGAGGGGCTAACCCACCTACGATAATGTTCACTCGAACGCCGGATGGAATAAGCGGTCAACCGCCGTTTCTTAGGTTCAAAAGGGGCCGGGCGATGTTCCTTGCAAAGGATCGCCTCGGTCGAAAGGCTCAGCGCCCGCGGCATGCCAGAAATCCCCGCAGCAGCAGGGCCAGAGGGGTGCGTTTGAGTTGCAGCGATTCCTCCAGCGCCCGCCGGGCCGCGGCGGCGTCGCCCGCGCCCAGTCGGGCGACGGCCTGGCGCAGCTTCGCGGAAGCCTGTGCCTCGACGTCGAGCGGGAGGCTCAAATCGGTCCGGCAGCGGGCGCACACCGGTTCCTCCCTCAGCCGGGCCTGGCAGGTGGGGCAGCGCTCCATCAGGTATCGAGGTAATAGAGAATGTCGGCGAGACGCTCCACCGCCGCCTCGACCGCCTGGAGATCGCCGGCGGCGATGCCGTCCCTGATCTCTTCGATGAGGTCGATCATGTCCTCGCGGTCTTCCTCGGACGCTTTCTCCAGCAGCCGTTCCGCCTTTTCCACCAGAGCCCGCGCCTTGACCTCCGTGTGATGCCGGTCCGAAGCCGCTCCTTCCACAAGCGTTTCGGCTCCGGCCGCCGGCCCGAACAGGGCGTCGATGCGGGCCTTGGCCGCCCCCATCTCCTCTCCCTGGAAACGGGCGATGGCATTGTTGATGGTGATGGACTTGGAAAGGCCGGTGTCCTTCTCCCGAGCCGAGACGTGCAGGATGCCGTTCAGATCCAGATCCAGGCTGACCGTGACGGTGTTGCCCGCGGGCACCTTGCGCAGGCCCTTCACCCTGAATTCGCCGATTTCGATATTGTTCAGGGCGTCCGGGGCCTCGCCCTGGTAAATCCGGACGTCCACTTCCTGCTGACCGTCAAAGCTGGTGTAAAAGGCCTCGGTCTTGCTCACCGGCAGCGGGGTGTTCTTGCGGATGATGGGGACATAGACGTAGGGGTAGAGTTCGCCGTCGAGTTCGGCTATGGCGGAGGTCCCATAGGTGTAGGGCGTGATGTCGACCAACACCGCGGATACCGATTCTCCCGCGATCACCCCGGCCTGGACGGCCGCGCCCATGGCGACGCACAGATCGGGGTCGATGTTCCGGTGCGGCTCCTTGCGAAGCTCGCCGAACAGCCGCTCGCTGACGACGGGCGTGCGGGTGCTGCCGCCCACCAGCAGGATTTCGTCGATGTCGGAAGCGGTCAGGTTGGCGCCGCGCAGGGCGATGTGCACCGCTTCCAGGGTTTCGTCGATGTAGCCGGCGATCATCTCTTCGTACTCGTAGCGGGACAGTTCCAGCGACAAATGGATGGGCGCCCCCTCCTTCTCGAACAAATATTCCTCGTCGATGCGCACGAAAGGCTGGTCGGACAGGGTTCGCTTGGCGCTCTCCGCGGCCCGGTTGATGCGCGCCATGATCTGCCGCGACTCGGTGATGTCGAAGTCGTGCTCGCGCTTGATGTGCTCGACCAGATGATCGACGATCCGGGCGTCGAAATCGTCCCCGCCCAGCCGGTTGTTGCCGTGGCTGGCCAGGACTTCCACCACATCGTCCTCGATGCTCACCACCGACACGTCGAAGGTGCCTCCCCCCAAGTCGTACACCAGTATCCGCTTGCGCGTTCCGGTCTTGGCCTCGTAAGCCAGCGCCGCGGCCGTGGGCTCGTTGATGATGCGCACCACGTCGAGACCGGCGATCTCCCCTGCTTCTCGGGTGGCCTGGCGCTGGGCGTCGGAAAAATAGGCGGGGACGGTGATCACCGCCTTTTGCACGCTCCGTCCGAGGTAGTCCTCGGCGGTCGCCTTGAGACGCTTGAGGATGATGGCGGAGATTTCCTGCGGGCTGAAGTGCTGGCCCGCCAGCTCCACCCTGAGATCTTCGCCCATGTGGCGCTTGATGGACTTGACCGTGCGCTCCGGGTAGAGAATGTACTGATTGTGCGCCGGTTCGCCCACCAGGACGTCGCCGTGCTCGCCGATGCCGACGAAGGACGGCAGGATCTTGCGTCCTTCCCGGTCGGGGATGACGGTTACCTTGCCCTCCTTCAGAATCGCCACTTCCGAGTTGGTCGTGCCGAGATCGATGCCGATGATGATGTCGCTCATAGTTTGTTGGCCCTGACTTCCGCTAAACGTAAGACTTCGTCGCCCCAGAGAAATCCCTTGCGCAGTTCCGCCGTGACGATGCCGTTTTCGAGATCGGGCTGCCGGTCCAGTTCCAGCACGGTCATGGTGTGGGGATCGACGGGCAGACCCATGACCTCCAGCGGCCGGACCTCGTGGCGCGCCAGGATTTCCTCCAGCCGTCTGAGGCTCATGCCCTGGCCTTCGCGTATGCTCTCGATGAAGCGCCGGTCCTCCGGACGCGACTTGATGCGGAACCAGCCCTTGACCGGACGGTAGTTGCGCAACGCATTGAGACCCGCGGAGAGCCGGTCGTGCACATCCAGAAGATCCAGCAGCGCGGAACGCAGGGCGCTGCGGCGCAGGGTGGAAAACTCGCCCTGAAACCGCTCCAAAGTCCGATTCAGATTGCTCTGGCTGTCCCTGAGCCATTCGTGCGCTTCGCCGACCGTATCGAGAGCGGTGCGGAACTGGCGCGACTCGGTCCGGACCTCGGTGCGTAGCGCCGCCAGCTCGCCGAACAGGGTGAAAAGGTCGGTCTGCCTCGCCGCGTCTTCCTCGAAACCGGCGGGCGTATCGAGGTACTGCCGGAATTCTTCCAGCAGACGGATCTTGTTCGCTTCGTCCATCATCTATCGGTGTGCGTCTCGGACAAATGCTCGGCCAGGCCCTCGGTGAGCGTCCGGATCAGGGTGCCGGCATCCGGCCGTTCCGGCCGGCCCGGTCGCAGAATCTGGCGCAGCAGGACGGAAACGTCGGGCTTTTGCCGATGGAACAATCGGTATTCCCGGCGCTTCTTGTCGGTTTCGATCAGTTCATAAGCGCCGCGGATACGCCGGAACTCCTCGGCATTCCGCTCCGGCGGGAATTCCCGGACCTTGCGCAGATAGGCCTTCTTGATTGCCTCGTCGCCGGCGTCTTCCTCCACGCCCAACACTTCGTAAGGGGTTTCCATGGACTCTCCTAGGATTTTTTCGTGTTCTTGGATTTCTTGCCGCGGCCGGGCAGGGGCAGTCCGTCCAGAATCCGGCTCGCGTCCACCCCCAGGCCGCCCAGCAATTTGTCGAGAATCAAACCCAGCGCATCCTTCTCCGACAGCTTCTCGAGCTGCTCGGGGGAGTAGTCGCCGAGCAGTTCCTTCGCCCTTTCCTCGGGGGACAAGCGGTCGAGTTCCTCGATGCGCTCCGCGAACCGCTCGGCCGCCTCCTCGTCGAGACTATCCAGCCCGTCCGGAAAAGCCTCATGAAAATCGGGTTGCAGGGATTCCTCGTGCTTGCGCAGGAATTGATCGATCAAGGTCGCGGTGCGGCGGTCGCCCGCCTGGTGCGCCTGGTCCAGATTCATCTGTAGCCGGAGCCCATCCATGGGCAGCAGCCTGCCCGCATCGCCCCGGCATTTCGCATAAACCTCGAAATACGCGAACACCGGCGCGTAGCGGCACCGCCTCGCCGCCTGTTTCGCGCATTCGGCCAGGAGCTCGTATTGGCCGGCAGCGGCGAAGCCCTGGCAGAGGCCGAAGAAATCCTCCTCGGACAGTTCCGCCTGTTTGAAGCTCCGCTTCAGCATCGGCGCCAGCTTGTGGAGAGCCTGCGAGAGATTCTGCCGCCCCTCGCCCCGGTACAGGCCGAGCAGCCTGACCAGAGTCAAGAGCTCCGCCTTGTCCGCCGAATGCTGCTTGTCCAGCCCCTGGACCAGGCTATCGGAACCCTTCAGGGGCATATCCGCCGCGAGCACTTCCATTGCCCACTGAAACCAGGCCGCCGCGCCGCCGCCCGCGGCGGTCCATGCCTCCTGCCAAAGATTCCGGCAGCGTTCGTTGTCGGCCTGCCAGAAGGCCGATAGCCCCTCGAGCCAGAGCAGGGCCGCGCTGCGCCGCTGGGGATCGAGCTTGCGGGCCGCGGTCAGCTCCGCTTCCGCCAGATCCGTGCGTCTGGCTTTCAGTTGCTTGCGGGCGTGGCCCAGATGGGCCTCCAGCAGAAAGCGGCGGGCATCGCTGTTGATGGGGTCGATTTCAAGGAGGGTCTTGGCATAGTTCGCCACCTTCTTGAACGCCTTGCGTCGCTGGGCCGCCCGCATCGCCGGAAGCAGAACCTCCGGGTCCCGCGGATAGCGCTTCACGGCGCGGTCCAGCCAGGACAGTGCGGCCTTGGCGTCGTCGAACTGCTCCAGCAGTCCGATCAGCCTCAGGTAGGCTGGCTTGTCGTCCGGGTCCAGTTCCAGGCTCTGCTCCAGGCAAGCGATGGCCAACTCGGGGAATTCCTTCTCGGCCAGGTCGGCCACATGGCGGAAAATCAGGGCCTGGGTGAGAGGTTCATCGCGGCCCTGCGGGGCATTCTTCAAGAGAGCGATGCATTCCTGCCAATACCGGCTGGCCTCTGGATAATCGAGTATCTCTTCGGCGTGGAGCGCCTTGATGCGGCATTGTTCGAAGGGAGTCAGCTTGCCGAACGCCCGTTCGTAGAGCGGTATGGCTTCCGGGGAATCCGCCAGGGCCGCGAGACAGAAGCGGCGGCTTTCGGCCTCGCCCAGTTCGGCGCGGTGACGCAGGACCGCTTCCAGGAGCGGCCGGGCACCCTTGGCCTGGGCGGCGTTCTGGATGTCCCGCAACAGCGCCAGTTCCTTCTTGCCGTAGCCTTTCAGCTTGTCGGCGACGGCACGCAGCTTCGGCGGAAGCTTGAGATAAGCCGCCACGTCCGGCGCAGGGGTTGCCAACTGTTCGCGCAGAGCCGCGGCCAGATTCCGGCAGGCCGAATCGGGATCGACGCGGTCCAGGACTTCCGACGCCCCGTCGGGATCGCGTTCCACCGCGAGGAGGCCCTTGAGCAGGGTGCGCAGATTTCGGTACGGCGAGCGGGACGATACCTGCCGCAGGCATTCCTCCGCTTCGGCTTCCCGGCGCTCCGCATAAGCCGCGAGGGCTTTCCGGAGCAGCGGCTGCTGCCGGACGATGGCATGCTCCCTGGGCAGGGCATCGAGCAGCTTGTCGTTTTCCAGGGCCAGCAAAGCCGCGGCCTCGACCAGACGCCGCCCGGTCGCGGAGGCGACAAAGTCATCGGGGACCGCTGCCAGCGCCTGGCCGAGCTTCACCATCTGCCCGGCCTTGAGCAGCCAGGTCAGGTACTCCCCCGAAAGCGGCGTGCCGGGGCGAAGACCGGCATGGTTCTCCCACAGCATCGCCGCCTCCTGGAACATGCCCTTCCCGGCCAGTTCGCGGGCACGTCCCAGATAGGCCTCGGCCAGAAGGTCTTCCGACTCCTGCCGGCGCTCCTGTTTCAAGAGGTCCTTCAGAGACGCGATCGCGTCCTTGAAATACCCGCTCTGGAGCGCGCGCTGGGCCGCGGCTTTGAGTGCCGGCACGGATTTCAGCGGTGAAGGTTTGGATTTCATCGGCGGGTTGGAAAGCAGGGGACAAGATGCGAACGGGGATTATCGCAAAAAATCGCCATTCGCGATTCAAGGAGATGTACGGATGCGGTATCGAATGAATCCCGTCAGCCGATCGGCTCAGCGGCGGCTTTCCGGATTCGACGCCGGTTCGGACCGGCACGGTCCCGGCTGGCAGTCGAAATCGGGTTCAGCGCGCAGGATGGGCAAAGGCCTTAAGCCGTGCCCATCCTCTTCGGGAAAGTAAGGGTGGGAGTTCGTAGGTCGGCAATCCCTTGCCGACATTTTCGTCGGCAAGGGATTGCCGACCTACTGAGGACGATCACGCCAGTTATGGGCAACAAATGTTCCGAACCGAAATCGATCGGCGGCGGACGGCTAGCGGATTTTGAAGCGGTCGACCTGTTCTTGGAGATGCGAAGCCAGTCGGGCCAGTTCCTCGCTGGCGGCTGCCGTTTGCTCGGAGCCTTGAGCCGTTTCATGGGAGATTCCGCTGATGTTGACTACATTGCGGTTGATTTCCTCGGCGGTGATGCTCTGTTCCTCGGCGGCCGCCGCGATTTGGGTGTTCATGTCCTTGATGGTGTCGATGAAGCGATTGATGATTTCCAGCGATTCGCCGGCGTTGATCGCTTGATCGACGCTGGTCTTGGCCGCGCTCTTGCCCTGCACCATCGCGGAGACGGCCTGGTTCGCCCCGGTCTGGAGGCGTTCGATCATGCCCTGGATTTCCTGGGTCGATTGTTGCGTGCGGCTTGCCAGAGTGCGGACTTCGTCCGCCACCACCGCGAAGCCGCGGCCTTGTTCGCCGGCGCGGGCCGCTTCGATGGCGGCGTTGAGCGCCAGCAGATTGGTTTGCTCGGCAATGCCCCGAATCACGTCCAGAACGGCGCCGATGGCCACGCTATCCTCTTTCAGCTTGTTTATGGCTTCGGAGGTTTTTTCCACTTCGGTCGCGAGGCCATTGATGCTTTGGATAGTGTGCTTGACGACCGTGGTGCCGTTCTTGGCCTGTTCGTTGGCGTCCTGAGCGGCTTCGGCGGCGCGGGATGCGTTCTGGGCGACCTCGTGGACGGTCGCCGACATTTCCGTCATGGCCGAGGCGACTTGCTCGGTTTGCTCGTTCTGGTTGAAGACGCGCTGCCGGCTCTGCTCGGTGATCGTCGACAATTCTTCCGCCGCCGCCGCCACCTGTTCGGCATCCTTGACGATATCCCGCACCATGCCGGCCAGGTTTTTGATCACCGTGCTGCATTTCCAGGCCATCCAAGAGAATTCGTCCTTGCCCTCCAGGGAAATGTTCTTGGTTAAGTCGCCGGCGGCCATCGCGCTCAGCGCGTCCACCAGCTTTTCGGCGCGTTTTGCGGAGTGCCGGCCCAAATAGGCGGCCAGTGCCAGCATCGTGACCGATGCCGCGACCGCGGTAATGATGACGCCGGTAATATCGTCATTTTCGCCCGCCGTCTTGATGCTCATGAAAGTCACCGAGGCGACGCCGGCGATGCCGACGCCCATGGCCAGGTACATCTGGCGGGATAAATTCAGGTTTTCTACGAAGGATTTCAGCATGGCTCGATCTCTGGGTTAATTATTGTTTTGCAACCTGAGTCACAAGTTTAGTCAGAAATTTTCGAGCCGTAGGGAGAGACGCGGGGCGGCTGTTACAAAGCTTCGACGATCTCCCTGATCAAAGCCGGACCCCGGTAGATGAAGCCGGTGTAGAGTTGGATCAAGTCCGCGCCGGCCTCGAATTTCCGGCGCGCGTCCTCGGCGCCGGCGATGCCGCCGCAAGCGATGATGGGAACGGCGCCCTGCAAAGCCTGCCCGAGTCGGGCGACCACATCGGTCGATTTGCAGAACAAAGGGCGGCCGCTGAGTCCGCCGGTTTCTTCGCCGTGAGCGAGTCCTTCGACGCCTTCTCGGGAGGCGGTGGTATTGGTGGCGATCACCGCATCGATTCCGTATTTGACCAGGGCGTCCGCCGCCTGCTTGATCTGCTCCGGTTCGAGATCGGGCGCGATCTTGACGGCCAGCGGAACGCGCCGGCCGTGAGTCTGGGTCAGATTCTCCCGCTCCTGCCGCAAGCCGGACAGCAGATGGTCCAGGTTTTCGCCGGCCTGGAGGTCGCGCAGGCCGGGCGTATTGGGGGATGAAATGTTCACGGTGACATAGCTGGCATGACTGTAGACCTTGCGCAGGCCGATCAGATAATCGTCGAGCGCCCGATCCAATGGGGTATCGCGGTTCTTGCCGATGTTGATGCCCAATATGCCGCTGTAACGCGCCTTTTTGACCTGCTCGATCAGGTAGTCCACACCTTTATTATTGAATCCCATGCGGTTGATGAGCGCCTCGGCCTCGGGCAGGCGGAACAAACGCGGCTTCGGATTGCCCGGTTGCGGGCGGGGCGTCACCGTGCCGATCTCGATGAAGCCGAAACCCAGGGCGGCCAGGCCGTCGATGCATTCGCCGTTCTTGTCGAGCCCCGCTGCCAGACCTACCGGATTCGGGAAGCTGAGGCCCATCACCGTTCGCGGCTTGGGGGCGGCCGAATGATGAAGGGGATTCAGCGATCCCAGCCGGCTAAAGCCTTGAAGAGCGGCCAGGCTGAGATGGTGGGCGGTTTCGGGGTCGAGTCGAAACAGCAGAGGACGGAGCGAGTCGTAGAGCATGGGTTTTCGAAATTACGCGGTGATTCGCGGCGATGCGTTAACGCATTCGCCATGGACCAGGTTCAAAACGGTGAGTACGGACTCGGGATCCAGGGCATCGGTACGATCCCCGCCGCACAGAGCGCCCCGAAAGCCCAGGTAATCGGGTTTCAATGCCAGGAGAGGCGCGATATCCGGCACGCGAAGCGATCCGGCCAAGCCGCACAGCAAGCCGTGCGAGCGGGTTTCGGCAACGAATGTCCGAAGATAATCATTCCGGCATACTTGCCGCAACGATCCTTTTTTCTTGTCGCGCGTGTCCAGCATCGCTCCGACGAAACCGGCCGTGGCGAGTTCTCCGACCCAATGCAGCTCCGGCGATTCGTCGCCGAACAGGACGGCAACGAGACGTACATTGCGGCGGGCTAAGGAGGATAAGCCATGAATGAGGCCGGCCCAGTCCCCGCCCGGGAAAAAACCGATTTTCACGTAATCGACGCCGGTCGCCGCCATTGCTTTCACGGCGGACAACACGACATCGGCTTCCATCGGCAGATCGCCGACGGTGGCGCTGACTGGCCGGTCGCGGCCCAGCTGGCTGACGATGGGGCCGACATCGGCGACGGGCAGGGCACCCAGGGCGCCTTCGGCGGGGTTTTTCAAATCGACGATGTCGACGCCGATTTCCCGAACCTGCCGGGCTTCGGCAAGGTTGGCGACGCTCGCGAGCATGCCGGTCATGTCGGAGCCGCCTTGTCCGTCTTGCCGTGTTTGAACGCTTCGACCGCATCCATCAGCCAGCCCCAAGCTTCGAATTCTTTAGGTCCCGCCGTCTTGTCCAGGCCGATGCGGAGATAGGCGAGTTCGGATTCGATCTTGTCCCACGGCAGCCGATCCAGGCGGCTGACCAGGATCGCCGCTTCCAGTACCGAATATTGCGCCCTGTTGAAGCCGCGGAACGGGGCGTGATTCGCTTCGTGGACGACTCGGCAGTAAAGCTTCGGCCGCAGTTCGTCCTCCTCCCAGCGCAGCAGTTCCAGTTCGGCATGGGCCAGGGTTTCGGCCAACCGTTGGCCGGGGATGCTTTCCGCCGGAAGCAGAGGCCAGTCGCGCTGGCCGGTCAGGCAGCCGGCGAAGACGCGCACGTCGTCGGTGTAATTGATGACGGCCGTGCGGGTAGCCAGAACGTTATCCAGGGTCGTGGACGGCCGGAAAGGCATGATGAGCAGTTCGTCGTCCAATACGTGCACGCCCATGGGCGCGATATGCGCAACGCCTTGGGGTGAGCAGCTCGTGATGATGGTCTCGCGAATCATTCTTCGTCTTTCGGTGTTTTCTGCAAAGTCGATCCGGCCGGTTTGTAGGCGTGAGGATCGATGGTCGGCTCCGGCGCTTCCACGTGGCAGCCCCACTGCAAGGGCTCGTCCTGCGAGTAACGCTTGCCGAGCTGCCAGGCAATCTGCGCCCGGGCCAGCTCGACCCCCAGATAAAAGGCATGGCCGCCGTCGGTTTCCACGCCCAGCATCGGATACAGCTCGAACGGGTCTGCGGCGGTGTGAAAGCCTTCGCGGTTAAAGATGTGCACGCCCTCGGGGCTGATCAGGATGCGATAGCTCGGGTCCTTGATTTGCCGATAGATTTCGTCGATTTCATCGCGGCTGAGCGGAAACGGCGCGCGTTCGTGCAGAGCCATCAGCCGGTCGTCGATATGCTTGGGCAGTGTGTTCAGTTCGCGCGCGGCGAACAGGATGCGGCGCGCCAGATCGGCTTCGCGCACCGCCTTGCGGGCATGCTTGCTGACCTGGGTGGCGAGAATCTGTTTGATGTGCAGCTCCGAGCAGATTCCCAACAGGGCCGCATTGATGCCGGCGGTGTCGGCATGGGTGAGCTCGGTCAGATTGCCGACCCCCATCATGATCTCGACATCCGGGTGGCGCCTCCGGACCTCGTGGTAGCGGACCAGCGACTCGGTGAATCCGAAATGGATGGGGTCCAGGATAGGATCGACGATGAATTCTCGGCCCTTGGCCCGCATGGCTTGAATGGCTCGATCCAGCGAATCGAGGTCGCCGTGCTTGGCGGGAATCAGAATCGGGGTCGAGGGCACCTGATCGGCGATCCACAGCGTTTCTTCATGCAGGCTGAGCAAAAAATCGGCGCCCGCCGTGCCGCCCCGCAGCAGATCGTCGTTTTCCAGCGAATCGACGCTGACCTGAAATCCCTCGGCCTTGAGCGCGCGGACCGCTTCCTCCAGATGCGGAAACGGCGTCTCCGGCAAACAGCCGACATCGATCACGTCGGCCCCGTCCTTCCGGTAGTCCCGCGCCTGGCGCAGAATGCCGTCGATGTCCATCCGGGGCGCGTCGACGATTTCCGCGAAGATGCGGAGTTCGTAACGGCCGATGTCCGGCTTTTTCTTCTTCTTGCCGAAAAACTCCGGCAGATCGTGCAATTCTTCCGGCCCGCGCTCGATGGAAATGCCCATGTCCTTCGACAAGGCTTCCAGATCGCCCCGGCAGCGCCCCGGCACCAGCACCCGGTCGGCCCCGAAGGTGTCCTTGAGCCGCCGCCGAATCATGTCCGCCGTCATCAGCGCCGCCACCGTCAGCCCCAGCTGATGCACGGTATACCCGAACTCCGGCTCCATCTCCTCGAGAGTGCGGCGCAACTGCTTTTCCGCCAGCTTGCCGGTGAGAAACAGGATGTGCTCGGGCATTTAAGGGTGGGGAAGGTTGTGGACGGCGGTGTTAGGGGATTGGACCGCGGGATTATAACAAAGATCGGTGGGACGCTCGCCGAAGGCTTCAGGCTTTGGCGGACGGGTTTACGCGAATGTCCGGGAAGACGCCATTCGCAAAGGAATCTCTGTTTCCTTGCAAAGCTCCTGCTTGATTTTTTTCAAACTTCCAAGAGGCTAGATTCTTAAATGGCCAAGCATGTGTCAGCTCAGATTGGAGTTTACCCAGTATCAGCGGAAAGTCTCAGGCTACCCAATTAGAGACTGCCAGGCTGATCCCAATGTCTGTCAGGTTTTCGGCCAGAGCGACCATTCAATGTTTAACATGGTACTGAATGAAATGAAGTCAGCTCAGGCCTTTTCGTAGTCGCGGTACAATGAATTTTTTCTGGCTAGCCACGGCACCAAGCATGAGCGTTAACGACAAGATCATCCTGGATCAGATTCTCGACCAGCGGCACCAAGAAACAGTTCCGACGGCCTCTAAATCGGAGTTTTTCGAGATGTTCGTCGCCGAGCAGGTGCTCAAAAACCATGACCTCGCCTACGAGGAGCTTGAGGCCGGACTCATCGGCAGCGGAGGGGACGGAGGGATCGACGCTATGTATGTTCTCGTCAACGGGGAGATGGCCCAGGAGGACATCGATCTTGCGCCTCTCAAGAAAAATATTCTTATTGAGGTCGTGATTATCCAGGCAAAGCTTTCCGAGAGCTTCGGGGAGAGTGCGATCGAGAAAATGACGGTGACCTCCGAGGACATCTTCGACCTAGGGAGAGATCTAGAGCCACTTAAGTCTGTCTATAACGAGGGCCTTCGCTCGGCAGCGGAGATCTTTCGCATGGTTTACAAGGGGCTTGCCGCGAAATTCCCGGCGCTCAAGTTCCGCTTCGTCTATGCATCTAAAGGTTCCGAAATCCATCAGAATGTCAGTAGGAAAGCCACTCTGTTAGGCGATAAAATTAGGGGGCTCTTCTCCAATGCAGAATACGGATTCGAGTTCCTTGGAGCTTCGGAGCTACTCGCCCTAGCTCGCCGCCAGCCTCCGGCATCCCATGAGCTCGCGCTCTCGGAGACGCCGATCAGCTCCGCTGGGGAGGTCGGTTACATCTGCTTAGTCAGGATACGGGATTTCGACAAGTTTATCCGAGACGGGGACGGCCGGCTCCGCCGCAACCTTTTCGAGGCGAATGTGCGTGATTACCAGGGCTCGACCGCTGTTAACGAGGAGATCGCTCAATCCTTGCGGGTCAGGAGCGGAGAGGACTTCTGGTGGCTCAATAATGGCATCACCATAATCGCCGCCAAAGCCACCCAAAGCGGCAAGACCTTGACACTCGAAGATCCTCAGATCGTCAACGGCCTCCAGACGTCCACCGAGATCTTCCGCTATTTCAGCGAGGCCAATACCGAAGGCGAAGATCGTCATGTCCTCGTACGGGTGATTGTCCCCACCAAGGCCGAGAGCCGCGACCGCGTCATCAAGGCCACGAACAGCCAAACCAATATTCCACCAGCCTCTCTGCGGGCAACCGACAAGATCCATAGGGACATTGAGGAATATCTTCGCCCCTTCGGGCTCTATTATGACCGGAGAAAGAACTTCCATAAGAACGAGGGACGGCCGCTTGAGAAAATCGTTGGGATTCCGCTCATGGCCCAGGCAGTCATGGCGATCCTGCTGCAAAGGCCGGACGATGCTAGGGCCAGACCATCATCCCTACTCAAGAATCAAGCGGACTACGAAAAGGTCTTCTCGACGGCGCATCCGATCGAGATTTATCGGGTGTGCGCCTCCATCGTGAAACGGGTAGACACACTACTTCGCTCGGAGTGGGATCTAGATGCCAGGGAGCGCAACAATCGCAGGAACAACCTCAGGTTTTATATTGCCATGAGGGTGGCGGCCCTCGCCGCCGGAAAGAATTCGCCATCCGCCAGCGATCTAGCAACGATTGACCTAGACAAAATCACGGACGACAGCATTCGGGAAAGCCTTGCCGCTGTAAATGCCACTTACGAGGCGTTGGGAGGTGGCGACCGGGTGGCCAAAGGCCCGGAACTCGTTGAAAAGGTCAAAGCCGAATTGGCGGCAACCATTGGCTGATCAGCGCCGCGTGAACAACATGTGCCAGACTACTATTATTTGGTCGCTAACAGGTTGCCGTAACCACCCCGAGTGAATAACCAAAACCGGCAAGGAGTGACAGTTCAATTCATCTAATGGTGTTGGTCCGATCCGAGCGCGATTACGTCGATGTTTGAGTCATTCGGTACGATCAGGTGACGGGGTCAGGCTTTTATTTTTTGACTTCGGCTGCGTCCGTTTCAGTAAACATAGTTTCGCTCGTTCCCAAGCTCCCGCTTGGGAACTCTCCCGTCGAAGCTCCAGCTTCAAAAACAACTCACCACGCCCGCACCACTTCGATCAAACCTTCCTGGCTGGCATAGTTCCGCGCTGGAATCGCGCCAATGCTCGAGCATTTTCCGGTGTGGTGTGCGACCCAGGCTGCCGTAGGTCGGGAATCCCTTCCCGACGTCTTTGTCGGCAAAGGATTGCCGACCTACAACCATATTTGTGCCTGCATTCAGGGTGTGTGCCGAGTTCCCAATTCACACCGCTATGCTGCGGCGAAAAACGCTCTCGGCCTGATCCACACAGCCGCGCTTGACCGGGTTCTGGTCGATGTAGTAGGTCGGGAATCCCTTCCCGACGTCTTTGCCGGCAAAGGATTGCCGACCTACAACCATATTTGTGCCTGCATTCAGGGTGCCGAGTTCCCAATTCACACCGCTATGCTGCGGCGAAAAACGCTCTCGGCCTGATCCACATAGCCGCGTTTGACGGGGTTCTGGTGGATGTAGTCCATTTTTTGCCGCATGACCGCTTCCGATTCGATGAGTTGCGGGTGATTGCCTTCTTCCCAAATCTGATAAGTGCTTTCGGTTTTGTGATGTCGCTTGAATAGCGCCAGCAGCTCCAACATCCTGACCGATCCGCGTTGCTCAAGGTACGCGACGATTTGCCTGGCCGTGTAGGACTTGAAGCGCTGCATATCCCGGCTCAAATCGGGCGAAGCGGCGATGAGGTGCAGGTGGTTTTCCAGTATGACGTAGCCGTAGAGCTGGAAGCCGGCTTCCCGCTGCAGAAACCGCCAGCAATCCAGCACGATATTCACCGTTTCCGGGCGGGTGAACGGCGGCAGCCAGTGGTTGATCGTTGCCGTTAGGAAGTGGGGCGATTGATTTTGCAGGATATGGTAGCGGCTACGGGGCATGGGTTTGAGTTTAGTCGTTCATTTAGGGGGCTAGTGGAAGCCGGAGCTTCCGAGGCCGGGTTCCCAAGCGGGAGCTTGGGAACGAGCATGGTCGGCGGCCAAGATCGCCCACCTGGACTAAACTAAGCCTTCAAATCTTTTCGGACCGGGATGTGAAGGAATATCAATTCATCGAAACGCGGCGAGCGGATTGGGACGCGTGGGATCGGTGGCTGGCGGGCGGGCTTCGCGGAAAGGGGGAGCGGAGCGATGCTTCGGGTGCCGAGTCGGGGCCGGCGGCGATCACGGTGGAGAGTTTGCCGCGTCAGTTTCGGGGGCTGTGCCGGGATTTGTCCCTGGCGCGGGACCGCCGCTATTCGGAGCCTCTGCTCGATGCGCTGCGCGATCGGGTCTTGGCGGCCCATCAGCGCATTTATGGCGCGCGCAGGGCGGGGGGAGGCCGGTGGCTTCGTTTCGTGCTGCACGATTTGCCGGTTCTGGTCCGGAGCGAGGCCCGGCTGGTCTGGGCTTCGGCGGCACTGTTTTTCCTGCCTTTGTTTCTCTCTCTCGCCGTGCTTCAGTTTTATCCGGACGGCGTTTATTTCCTGCTCTCGCCGGAAACGGTGGGTTCCGTGGAAGAAATGTACGCCCCGACGGCGGAACGGCTGGGGCGGCCTCGGGATGCGTCCGACGACGTGATGATGCTGGGGTTCTACATTGCCAACAATGTGCGCATCGACTTCCAGTGCTTTGCAGGGGGCATCGCTTTCGGCCTCGGGAGCGTATTTTTCCTGATTTATAACGGGCTGGTGATCGGCGCGGTGGCGGGGTATCTGACGCAAGTCGGCTATATCGAGACGTTTTGGGGCTTCGTCGCGGGGCATAGCGCGCCGGAGCTGATAGGCGCCGTACTCTCCGGTGCGGCCGGCCTGAAAATCGGACTGGCCCTGATTGCGCCGGGGAGACTCCGCCGCGCCGATGCGGTCAAGCGGGCGGCGCAGCGGGCGGTGCATCTCCTTTACGCAGCGGCCGGACTGACTTTTTGCGCCGCTTTCGTGGAAGCGTTCTGGTCGCCGATCCGAACGCTTCCCGTGGAGCTCAAATACGGCGTCGGGATGGCATTCTGGCTCTCGCTGCTGGCCTATTTCTCTCTCGTCGGACGAAGCCGCCGTGCAGCTTGAACGACTCTGTCTGGATCTCCGCCGACGCACGCCCTGGGAGGCCCTGGATCTGGGATTGGTTGTGCTGCGGCACTGGCATCGGCTGGTTTATCGTGCCTGGTTCGCCACCATGGTGCCGTTCGCTCTGATCGTGTTTCTTCTCCTGTGGCAGTGGCCCGCCGTTGCCGCGATCAGCGTGTGGTGGTTCAAGCCGCTGTTCGATCGAATACTGTTGAAGGTCTACGCGGAAGCCTCGTTCGGACGGGCGCCGAGCACGCGGGAGATTTGGCGGTCGCTGCCGCGGCTCATCCGGAATTCCGGCTTGCTCATGGGGCTGACCCTAGGGCGTTTCAGCTTGGCCCGTTCGTTTCATCTTCCAATCGCGCAACTGGAGGGCCAGCGCGGGCGAGCGGCGGCGGCTCGGCGCCGGGCGCTCGATAGCAAGACGCGCGGATGCGCGGTGTGGCTCACCTATCTCTGTGCGCATTTCTCGGCATTTCTCCAGATTTCGCTGATCCTTTCGATCGAACTGTTTCGGCCGCGGGAGATCGAGCCGCTTTTCGACTGGGCGGCTCTTTTTCACGGCGAGTCGGACGCCTGGCTCTTGGTGCTGTCCGACCTCGCGTATCTGGCGGGGGAGACTTTGATCGAGCCGTTCTACGTCGCCGCCGGCTTCACGCTGTATCTCAATCGCCGCAACGAACTCGAAGGCTGGGACATCGAGCTGGGTTTTCGCCGTCTGAGCCGGCGCATCGAGGCGGAATCGGAAGGGCGGGAGGAGACTCCACGGAAAGCGGCCCTGATGATGGCGTGTCTTTGTTTCGCCGGCCTGTTCTGGTTTCAAGCTCCCGGTGAAGTCTTCGCGGACCAGCCTCCCGCGAGCGTCGCCGAGACCGGCGAAGCGGAACGGGCGATTCGGGAGGTGTTGGTCGATCCGGTATTCGGCCGGGAAGTTCAGGATTGGACGTGGCGCTACCGCGATTCGGAGAGCGAGTCGCCATCGGACGATTCCAGTGCGCTGGAGCTGTTGAAGACGTTTGCCGAGTGGATGGCGAAGGCGATCCGGAGCCTCAGCTTTGTCGCAGCCGCCGTTCTGGCCGCGGGCCTGATCGTTTTGCTTTATCGCTATCGCGAGAGATGGCTGATCCGGAGTCCTGCCGTCCGCAACGTTCCGGAAACCCTGTTCGGGTTGGACGTGCGGCCGGATTCGCTGCCGGCGGACCTCGTCTCCGCTGCGAAACGGCACCTTGAGGCGGGGGAATATGCCGCCGCACTTTCGCTGCTTTATCGCGGGGCGCTGGTTTCTTTGATTCATCGCGCCTATGTCGACTTCCGCCCGGGGGATACCGAAGGCAATTGCCTGGAGCGGATACGGGGGCGAATCGACGAGGCCGGCGAGCGTTATTTCGCCGAGCTGTTGCGGGCCTGGAAGCTCGCGGCTTACGCCCATGCCGCGCCGCCCGTGCCGCAACTCGCCGATCTCTGCGACCGTTGGTCTGATCATTTCGCGGACTAATATATGAGAGGCAGTAAAAAAACCTACTGCGCGACCCAAGTCCGCGCCTGCGATGCTCAACGTACCCCCTTGTACGCCTCCGCTTCTCGGCGCGGACTCGGACCGCTCGCGACGGTTTTTTCACTACCTCTGAGCCGAACGGTGATCTGGAGTTCGACAGGGGTTCTGGCGCTGGTCGCGCTGAGCGCCGCCTGGTTTTTTTCCAACTTCGATTACGTACCGGTCACGACTTGGGAGAAACCGGGCAAGGAGGCTCGGCGCGACCCTTATTTGGCTTTCGACCGTCTCATGGGGCGGCTCGGGCGACCGGTGGCGCGGGTCAGCAATGCCTTGGTATTGGATGAGCTGACGCCGGGCGGGGTGTTGCTGCTGGATCGCGGCCGCCGCATCTACGTCAATGCGCGCCGCGCCGACGCCCTGTTCGATTGGGTGAGCCGCGGCGGCTATTTGATCGTTGCGGCGGAATACCGCCGAGTCGACGACCCCATCCTGAAGCGTCTGGGGATTGGATGGTACGAGCCCCCGAAGATCGAGCCCAAGAAAACCGCCGCTAAGGAGGAAGACGGCGCGGAGGACGAACAGGATGGAGCGCAGATGTGCGAACCTTCGGATGCGCGGTCCGACGACGAGCCGGATACGGTTGAAGTGCGTCTTCCGGCGCGGGACAAGCCGTTGCGGCTGCAAAGGACGTTCGGGTCAAACGGCTGGGGTCTGGTGCCGACCGACCCGGCACCGGTCTGGAAAGCGGGAGTGGTCGATACGCGCAGCACCGTGCTGCATTACGACTATGGCCAAGGCCGGATTACGGTACTCGACGGCTTCACGTTTCTCTCCAATCGGCGGATCGGCGAGCACGATCACGCCGAACTGATCTGGGGGCTGATGCGGCATTACCAGCCGCAGGGCGAAGTGCGTCTGGCTACCAGGCTCGAGGTTCCGACGCTCTGGGAATGGCTGGCCGAATCCGCGTGGATGGCGCTGATCAGCGGCGCGCTGCTGATCGCGGCCTGGCTTTGGCGTATCGTGCCGCGGTTCGGCGGGATGCTGCCGTCGGCGAATCCGGCGAGGCGCAGCCTGATCGAGCATCTTTCCGCCGTCGGACGCGCCGTCTGGCGTCACGGCGAAGATGGGCGGGCTCACTGGGAAAACGTGATGCGGCAGGAATTGCGGAGATATGTTCTTCAGCGGCATCCGCGCATCGCGCAGGTCTCCGAGTCGGAACAGGCGAGAATTCTCTCCGGTATGAGCGGGATTCCCGAGAACCGGGTGACGGCGGTCCTGGCCGCGCCGGAAAAGCTATCGCCGCGGCATTTCGTCGACTGCGTGCGCACGGTGCAAGAACTAGCCCGTATTTCTCACACCCCTTCGTAGCGAGGGCGTCGAGATGCCGCTGTGGCGTGCCGCACGGACCGAGCGGCGGCGAAGGCGTAGCTGACACTACGTCGAGCCGGCGAGAGGGGCGAGGCGGAAAAGCCGATCCTCCGGTGAAGGATGGGCCCGCCGAGCGGGCGGCCAAGGACGGCCGCCCTGGACTTTGTGCGCAGCCGGACAGCGCAGCGCAAAGACGGCGCGTCATAGCGTGCGGATCGGCGTCCGTAGTAGGAAGGGTCGCTTCGGCGCTCCCGAAGCGACCGTTTGCGATTGGAGGGGTGTGAGAAATATGGGCTAAACAACGATTGTGAGGATTTATGGCGGTAACCCGTTTGCTCGATGAACAAGTGGACAAGGCCGGAGTGCTGCTCCGGTCGATTCGTGCCGAGCTCCGCAAGGTGCTGATCGGCCAGGAGCGGATGATCGACGAGGTGCTGATCGGTTTGCTCTGCGGCTCGCACGTGCTGCTCGAGGGCGTGCCCGGTCTCGGCAAGACGCTGCTGGTGAAGGCGCTGGCGAAGACCTTTTCCGGACGCTTCGCGCGGATTCAGTTCACGCCCGACCTCATGCCTTCGGACGTGGTCGGCCATACCTTCTTCGATATGGGCAGCAGCCAGTTCATTACCCGCGAAGGGCCGGTCTTCACCCATCTCCTGCTGGCCGACGAGATCAACCGCGCTCCGGCGAAGACCCAGGCGGCGCTGCTCGAAGTGATGCAGGAAGGCCAGGTGACTCTGGAAGGCCGCTCGATGGCGGTCCCTCAACCGTTCATGGTGCTGGCCACCCAGAATCCGATCGAACAGGAGGGCACCTATCCTCTGCCGGAAGCGCAATTGGACCGGTTTCTGCTCAAGATACGCATCGATTACCCCGATATGGAGGAAGAATTGGCGCTCACCCGCCAGGTGATCGAGCGCCGGTCCGGGGGCGAATTGGCCGTGGATAACGTGGCGGTCCTGATCGGCCCGGAACAAGTGGCGGCGCTGCAGCGGTTGACGGCCCACGTGGAGGTGGACGACCGGGTGCTCCGCTATGCCGTTTCGATAAGCCGAGCTACCCGCGAGCATCCGCGCCTGTCCATCGGCGCGGGTCCCCGAGGCAGCATCGCTTTGGTCCGCGCGGCCCGCGCCAGCGCACTGCTGTCGGGGCGGAGTTACGCCACGCCGGACGATATCAAGGCGGTGGCTTTGCCGGCGTTGCGCCATCGCGTGGCGACTTCTCCGGAGGCGGATATCGAGGGATCGAGTGCCGACACGCTGCTCCGGGCGCTGCTGGACCAGGTTCCCTCGCCGCGCTTCTGACCGGGGTTTCTCGTGCTCCTGCCTCATCGCGTCCTTTTGATCGCGCTCGCCGCCTGGTTCGGTCTCGCCGTGTTCGTGGCGGTGTGGCCGTCATGGCTTGCGGTCTGGCAATTCGCCGGGGCGGCGCTGCTGAGCGCGGCACTGGCGGACGGGTGGTTGGCCCTCAGTCGCCGCAATCCGGTGCGGGTCGAGCGGGAAATCGAGGATGCCTGGCCCGTAGGGGTGACGCAAACCGTCCGTCTCCGCCTCGCCAGCCCCGAGCGCAGCGTCGCGGGCTGGGTGTTCGACCGCCATCCCGAGACGTTTTCCGCAGAAGGCTTGCCCTTGTTTTTCAAGCTGTCGCGCGGCCATTGGGCGAAACTCGGCTATATGGCGCAGCCCCTGGAACGGGGGCCCCATGTCTTCGGCGGGATCGAGTTGCGGCTTCTTTCGCCGCTGCGCCTATGGCTGACCCAGTACCGGGTCGGCGGCGATGAGACGGTGCGGGTTTACCCGGATTTCGAAAAAATCACTCGATACTCGGTGTTCGCGACCGATAACCGCTTGTCCCAGATCGGCGTTCTGCGCAGGCGGCGGCGCGGCGAGGGTCTGGACTTCCACCAGTTGCGGGAGTATTGCCGCGACGATGCCTTGCGGCAAATCGACTGGAAGGCCACTGCCCGCAAGCGCAAACCCATCGCCCGCGAGTATCAGGACGAAAGAGACCAGAACATCGTGTTTCTGCTGGATTGCGGCCAGCGCATGCGTGCCAAGGACGATGCCCTGTCGCATTTCGACCATACGCTGAACGCGCTGCTGCTGTTGTCCTACGTGGCTTTGCGCCAAGGCGACGGCGTGGGGCTTTCGACTTTTGCCCAGGCCGAGCCGCGCTACTTCGCTCCCCGCAAATCGCTCGTCACGGTGCAGCGCTTGCTCAATGCCGTGCACGACCTTCAGCCCTCGCTGCAAACGTCCGATTATCTGATCGCCAGCCAGGCCCTATGCGAGCGCTTGAGCAAACGTTCGCTGATCGTGCTCCTCACCAATCTGCGCGACGAAGACGAATCCACGCTGCCGCCGGCCCTCGCCATTCTGCGGCGGCGGCATCTGGTGCTCCTGGCGAATTTGAGGGAAACGTCCTTGGACGCTCTCCTCCATGAGCCGGTAACCGATTTGGATGGCGCCTTGGCCTATGCGGCGGCGGTGGATTACCGCCGCGAGCGCCGGCGGCAATTGGCCGCCTTGCGCGCCCAGGGTGTCGCCGTACTGGATGTCGCCCCGGCGGAACTGCCGGTGGCGCTCGTTAACCGCTACTGGGACATGAAGCGTAGCGGCGTTTTTTAACTAAACCAAAAAGAAGAGAGGTTCCTATGGACACTACGGGTCGTGATCCGTCTTCCAACGATGCTTCCCACAATCCCTTTCAGGCTCCCCGGTCGCGAGTGGCCGATCCCATTCCGGAGAATTCCGGCGTGCTTCTGGAAAAGCCGAATCGGAACGATGCCGGGCGCGGCTGGACATGGTTGAGCGAAGGCTGGGGATTGTTCAAGGAGGCACCTGGAACCTGGATCGGAATTGTCGTCGTCATGCTTTTGTTGGGCATCGTCCTCAACTTGATTCCGTTTGTGAACCTCTTGTTCAGCCTGGCCTACCCGGTGCTGTTCGGCGGTTTGATGCTCGGTTGCCGTTCCCTCGAACAAGGTCAAGGGCTCGCTTTCGGCCATTTGTTCGCGGGATTCCAGAGCCGTTTCGCAACGCTTCTGCTGGTCGGTTTGCTGTACCTGCTCGGAAGCGCGGTGATCGGATTCGGTGTATTCGCGGTTGCACTCGGGGCTTCGGGTGCAGTGGGCTTTTTGTCGGGAACCCCGCCGGAAGCGCCGGATCTGATGGTGCTTCTCTTGGCCGTTCTGGTGATGATGGCCTTGCTTGTTCCGGTGATGATGGCCGTTTGGTTCGCGCCGGCCTTGGTCGTGTTTCATGATAAGGGAGCGCTTGAGGCCATGGGTCTCAGCTTTAGGGGGTGTCTCCGCAACATCATGCCGTTTCTGGTCTACGGCATTGCGGGCATGGTGCTGGGATTCCTCGCGACCATCCCCTTGGCCCTGGGTTGGCTGATCCTGATGCCCGTGTTCATCGGCTCGACGTACAAGGCCTACAAAGACATCTTCATCGCTTGACGCCATGACCGCTTCCGCCGCCCCGCTCGACACCGTCCGATCCGTCGCCACCCCGGAGGGCTGCGAGCTCAGACTTCGCGTCGCCGGGCCGGTGGCGCGGGCGCGCGCCTTTTTGATCGATGCCCTGATACGTCTTCTGATTTTCGTTTGCGCCGTGGTGGTGCTGCGGTATTTCGGCGCATTGGGGCAGGGTCTTGTCATACTGACTTATTTCGTCCTCGGCTGGTTTTACAACATCGCGTTCGAGGCCTTGAATGACGGCGCTACGCCGGGAAAACGCCTGTGCAAATTGGCGGTGTTGCGCGAAGACGGAACGCCGGCGGGCTGGGATGCCGCCTTCATCCGCAACACCTTGCGCTTTGTCGACGCTTTGCCGGTCGGCTACGCGTTCGGGCTCATCGCCATGGGGTGCAACGCCGACAACAAACGGCTAGGCGACATCTCGGCCGGCACCGTGGTGGTCTATCGGCCGGATGCCGGACAATCCGCCGTCATCGACGACTATTCCGAGGCGGAACCCCCGCCTTTTTCCCTTACCCCTTCCGAACGGCACGCACTGATCGAGTACCGGCGGCGTTGCGCCACGCTCACACGAGAGCGCGCGGAAGAACTGGCGGAATTGGCTTTCCCTCTGACTCGGGGGCTTTCTCCGCCCCAAGGACGGCAGAAGCTCTTTCGCATCGCTAATTTTCTGATGGGGCGAGAGGCATCGGCAGCCCGTAAGACGGATTAACGGGCCCGTGATCGCCGATCGGCGAAACCGGCGATAAACGCGAATGCCCCATTCCCGTGGAGCAGCCTGTCACCTCGATTCCGATAACGAGGCTGCATGCCGCACGGGCTTCGCGACAACCATTTTCACCGGTCCGACTGGGCGAGATCTCGCAGGATTTCAAAGTGGCCCTGGATAAGATGATCGACGAATTCGGTCCACGCCATCCGGCGGGTGGGTTCGACCTCCTGCGGCCAGGCGGTTTCTTCGTAGTGGAGCAGTACCGTGTTGGTGTCCGCGCTGAGTTCGATGATCTGAAAGCGGTAGCCTGTGAGATGATCTAGACCGATGTGTGGATGCATACACCGTGGCTCCGGATTGCCGAGAGATCAGTTGATGACCGTGAGACCGATCCTTAACACTGTCGATCCCGGAGGGTCATTAAAGCGTTATTGCCAAAAGATGAACAGCGTCGTAACGGAAATAAATCGTAGCCTGAGCAAGATCGTCGGTTTCGCAACCGGCGGAGGGGGGTGGCAAGGTCGCTTAAGCCGGATTGAGCGAAGTCACTGCATTCCCTGCCGCTTTCTAAAATAAAAAGAGGTTGACCGCGGCGAAATAGATCAAAAGGCTCATGACGTCCTGCAGAATGGTTGCGAGAGGGCCGCTGCCGTAGGCGGGGTCCGTTCCCAACTCCCCCAACAGCCACGGAAGAAAGAGCCCAATCGTCGTCGCCACGCAGCCGGCCGAAAACAACGCCACGGCAACCGCCAGCGCCAGATAAAAGTCCCCGAAGATCAGCCAGATTATAGGGAGAGTGACGGCAGCCAAGGTAAGGCCGATCAGTAGGCCGGTCCGCATTTCCCCGCCGAGCAGCGAGCGGAGGTTCGCATGAGAGAGCGATAGCCCGCGTACGGCAATGGCCTCGGTCTGAGTGCCGATGGCATCGGCGATATAAACTAAACCCGGAATGAAAAAGGCGATAGCGATCCGGTCCTGCAATTGTGCCTCGAATTGCGCAACGACCTGGGTCGCCAAGGCACTGCCCGCCAAACCAAGCATCAACCAAGGCAACCGGTCCCGCGCTCGCCGCAGCGGGGCCGATTCCATAGCTTCCCGCGCTTGATGCGTCTCGCGTTTGATCCCGGCGAGGCGGTGCAGATCTTCCACGTGCTCATGTCGCAAGATGTGCATCAGCGCCAGGGGCGGTACCACGCCGAGGAAATGTCCGCCATGGTCGACGACGGGAACCGCGGTCAGCCGATGGTGCAGCGCCAAGGACGCCAGTTTCTCTTGATCTTCGTCTACGCGAACCATGGGCAGTGCCTTAAGAACGTCTCCCATAGGCGTCTCCGCGGGCAAGGCGATCAAATCCTCCAGAACGACACACCCGAGCAGCCGATCTTCCGGATCGGTGATACAGATCAATTCAGCGTGATCGAAGCGGTGTTCTCTTAAGCGAGTTTGAACGGCCGCCGCGGTTTCGTTCGAATAGGCGCGGGGTACGCTGGCCGTCAGGTGGGTGCCGGCCGTTTCGCCCTGGCGGTGATTTCTCTTTCGAGATTTCGTCGGGCGTCTTTTCTTTTCGATGGCTTTTTCCATATTCGCTTTCTGCATTTGTTCAATTTGGGGCATGACTCGGAGTCCAGCGCGACCAAGGCCGGCTCGTTCGAGTTTATCGGCGCACTTTCCCTTGCGACCGAATACCCGTCAAGTCCCGCTGCGGGGTATCGGAATTAATCCCCAAGCCAGGTTATACGTGTACCGGGGCGATCCTATGCGCATTTCTTGATGTTTCCGTGAACTACATTTCGTCACGTGTCTCTATCGGCCAATGGTCAAGGCCGAGAGAAAAGCGGCATTCCGGTACCGGGGCCTTGGATGATCGCTATTGGAGACTTCGATAGTCCGATAAACACGTTCAAGGATAACCATGGAGTGTGATCAAAAGATTTCGAAGTTGATGCGGAACTGTTACGCCGCGCTGCGGGCTGCCATCCCTATAGCGGCCGCCGTGCCGACCACGGCGCAAGCTGGCGCGCAGCGCCTATGCCGTGGCTTCGTGACAATGATGTTCGCAGAGTTTTGATGTCCTATTCACTCGCTTGCTTTGAGACCGATCGCCCATCATGGCTAAGAGGGTTGTACCCACACGGATTGACGCCGATAACTTTGCCGGCAGCTCGCGTGCCGCTTGTAGCGATTGGCGCTCCGTGCGCAGATTCCATGTCGGCACGGGCCACCAAGAGCCCACTTCAAGATGCCGGATATACGACTGCATGCGCTTCCTTGTCGCCATCCCTATCGATCGGTTTCTTGCGCTCGGGGAGGAGTCGATATACGCACAGTTAGGCTTGGGCGCTGACAGGCAGGGCTAGAGCATTTTCATACCGCCTGTACGGGCACTCGCGAGTAGGTCGGGAATCCTTCCCCAATCGCAAACGGTCATCCGGGGAAGGGGCTGGCCGGCGCTCCCGGCCAGGCCGTTTGCGATTGGAAGGGTCATCCCAGCGCTCCCGGCCAGGCCGTTTGCGATTGGAAGGGTCATCCCAGCGCTCCTGGGATGACCGTTTGCGATTGGAGCGCCGAAGCCGCCCTTCCCGACGCCACGTCCGGCCGAGCGTCTTCGTCGGAAGGGTCGCGACTAAAGCGACCGTTTGCGATTGGGAAAGGATTGCCGACCTACGAATGCTTGAATCCATTCACCCGAGCCGAAGGCGCCAACGACGTCCGCCAAGCCTGTTTTGCCGTACGAGCGAGATGAAAACGCTCTAAGTACATTCAGGGAAGTCTTGCGGCATAGGCAACCTGCAGGACAACCCCGCCAATCAAGCCAATCAGTCGAGATTCCGCAAATATTTGCGGAATGTACTCAGGGGAGCTAAAAGCTAGAAAATGATGAAGGAGATACTGTGCGCTGCATACGGTTCGACGATGCAGGGTGCACGCAACGCACCCTACATCGAAAGTGAAACCGATGTAGACGTGACCGTCCGTTTCGTGCGCGGACTTTGTGTCCTGCCTGTGGTGGCTTTCCGAGGCCCTCGGTTACTCGCTATCCTTACTCAGGGTCGGCTGGCCCATTCGCTGCACTAACTCCTCCACCCGTCGCCACTCCTCCTCAAGGCGGGCGCGGTCGATCTTCGATGGCTCTTCTGGAGATGCCATCTGTTTGGCTCGTAGCTGGTCAATCTCTTTGCTGAATAAGCCTTCCTGTTGCGCCGCAAGCTGAAGCCTTAATTCAGAGTTCCCCTTCCAAAAAGTGCTATTTTCCGGGGGCTGATTGTACGACTCTGGGTGCCGATAATAACCCTGCTCATCCGCAGGCTTTTCTTCCACTACTATTAATGGATGTGCTTGCGCCCAAGAATCCTTGCGAATGCCTGTTACCTGCCAAGAAACTTTCATCCCCGACTTACCTCCCGCAATATTGAAGCGATTGTTTGAAATCTCCCGAGCGACATGAAGGTTAGGGGCAGGCTCGCCAATAGAGGTGAGCTGATAGCGGAAGTCGCAATTGAGGGCTTCAAACCATTCAGGAAGCTCCACAAAACACTCCCCATTCCCGTCAAGAGCCGCAACCCCGTCATAAACATTCTTCATCTCGGCCGACTCGACAAATGAGTGAGCAAGGTACTTGTGCGCCGGCTCAAGGGGGTGATCGATCCTGAAGCCACCACCGGACTTGATTAAAGGACCAAAAACCTCGACTTTTCCATCGAGAAATGCTGCCCATCCATCTTCACCCCCTCTGCCGTACACGCCAATGCCCCTTTGAGCAGAACTTGTACCCCACACACCAACGCTGATGAAACCACCGCTGCTATCGCCACTCACACCGGCGCTGAAGAAACCACCGCGGCTATTGCCACTCACACCGGAGCCAGAGGCACTATCGCCACGCACGCCCGTGCCTTCTCCCGCTACGCCAGATACGCCGGTGCCGGTATTGACTGCTGCTCCGGCTACGCCAATGCCTCTTGTTCGCTCTGTGCCGGCTAAGCCGAACACACCCACTAGAGAGTTGCTGGAGCCCACGACGCCGAACCCGGCATCGCAGAGTCCGCGTACGCCGGCTTCGAAGCCGCCGGTAGGTACACCGAAACGTTCACCAAGTACGCCATCCCCATCGCCGCTAGTCCCGCGGACGCCGGTACCCCTGATGCTACTTCCCACCACGCCGGTGGCCTCGCCGACGAAGCCGGTCACGCCGTTACCACCGGTAGTGCTGGAGCCGAAGACACCAGAGGCGTCGGGAGTTGGAACAAATGTAACGCCCAATACGCCAGTGCCGGTTGCACTTCGGCCAAGCATACCTAGGCTCTGCAAGCTTTCGCCCGCGACACCTTCGCCCTCGATGCTGCGGCCAAATACTCCCGGATTTTGGATGCTGTGGCCTTCCACCCCGGCGATGTTAGTAGGGATGTTCGCTACGTTAGGAGGGAGAGCGCCGCTCGTACCGAACACGCCTACTCCGGTGGTGGAGTCACCCCACACGCCCACGGCGACGGGATTTCCATTAGCATCTACCGGCACCTGATCGCTATTCGCCGGCTCAAATCCTTCTACTCGTGCCATATTGTCCTCCTTTCATGGTTTCGCTGCGGTTGCCGTTATCGCTGTTTGTGCAGGAACTAAAGCTTGCGGTCATGACAGTGTTGATGTGAAGAGTCATTCAGGAGATGCGATGCCATTATCGAGCGGCTCTAGCTACTGCCGCTTGGCGGTAAATCCGGCGACCGTGAGGGTGGTGTTGATGTTGATGAATCGGATCTCGCGATTGCGGTCGACGATCACAAACGCGACTGTCGAAGGCCCATCAAAGGCCGTTCCCGAGAACTCGGCGACACTGGTACCCGTGCCATCGGGATTGACCGAATGGGTGCACGTCTTGGACGTGAGAGGTCCGAGGATAGTCCCGTTGATATTGACAGTCGTGGTGACCGCGCAGCCTCCGTGGCCATCAAAGATCACCGTGCCAAGGGCGGCCGTTGGCACCGCTTGAGGGGCAGCGGGGGGCACAATCATCCCGAACTCCCCCGAAAATCCCCACCTTCCTTCGATGCCGCGTTCGGTAAATGCTGGTCTTGGAGCGTCCGCTCTCGAAGATGAGGCTAATGCCACAAAGACAAGCAATACTGTCAACGGCTGTAGGACTACCCCATACACGTTGCGATTGTGTTTCGTCATAGTCACCTCCTACGCGAAACGCCTCTTCGCCATAACGCATTTGATGAAAGAATCGGATTTGCCAGAATCACAGGTTATCGCGGGTGTGGCCGACGAATCATTGAAATATTTGGATGCCGAGGATGAAAGTGGCTGTCCGTCATTTCGATCCAAATATCGGCTCCCTTATGGGGCGGGAGGAGACTAAACCGATATTCGAAGGACACCTTGTCCAAGTAAAAAAGGGGGTAGGGATTGTATGTCTGGAGAACTGCCATTTGAGCCCTTATTAATCAGGCCTGTAAATACCCTCCTGGTATTTCGGGCCGCCGCCCAGGCCGGTACACGCCCGGCCTGGGCTCAAGCGGCTGGTCGCCGCGCCGGGGCATCCCTGCCCCGGATTAACCCGGCCTATATTTATAGGCCGGGTTAATAATAAGGCCCAGCAGCTTTGGGTACTAAGCGCTACGTGGGCAATATCAAAAGCTGACGTTCAGGCAAAGTCGCAATCATCAATCCGCGATCTTCCGCTTTAGCCGAAAATCAGGCGCATGGACGACCGCTACGAATGGCAGCTTCGAATCGGGAGTGGCAGTTCAAATCATCTGACAGTGTTGGTCGGATCTGGCCGCGGCAACCTCAATGTACGATCAGAATGGTTTTGGGATTTGCTCTCGCCTTATTGAAAAGCGTTCCATGAGGCGGCACGGGAGCGGTAATAACATGGCCCTCGACGGCTGCCGTCATATAACTGTAATCTCGTGCGGCTATTTTCACGCTCTTTGCAAACAGCGGTTCGGGCCGAGCGAGCGATCGGATTATGAGTGGCAGACCCATGGCTTTGTCGCACCAAGACTATTTGAGTCTCAAGCGGGCATATCGGCATCTAGAATATCCCGCCTTCGCCGTCAGGCTTGCCGATGCGGTCGGCACACCCTTGGAGAAAGGGCTTAAGCTTTTGCCAACGCCATGGTACCGAAGACTGCATCGCTGCGCCGAGAATGCCATTTGGAAGGCTTTGGGCGTGGCGGTCACGAGCTTGGACAATAAGCCGGGGACGCCATCCCGCGACGTGTATTACAAGTTGCTCAGCATCGCGAGCGGCGCGGTCGGTGGTTTTTTAGGCGGTCCGGCCTTGCTGGTGGAGCTGCCGTTTACGACCGTTCTCATGCTGCGTTCGATTGCCGATATCGCCCGCAGCGAGGGCGAAGATCTCGACGATATCGCGACCCGTCTGGCATGTCTCGAAGTGTTCGCCTTGGGTGGGCGTACTAAGGAAGATGATGCGGCTGATGCCGGGTACTACGGGTTGCGTCTCGCTTTGGAGCGGCCCGTTGCGGCAGCCTCCAGCTATATCGCTCGGAACGGCCTAGGCAATCGGGCCGGCGCGCCGATGTTGGTGGATTTTATTATGATGATCTCGAGCCGTTTCGGCATAACGGTCTCGGAAAAAGCCGCGGCGGAAATCGTCCCGATTGTGGGGGCGGTCGGCGGCGCTTTGGTCAACAGCGTGTTCATTCAGCACTTTCAAGTTATGGCACATAGCCACTTTACGATCCGCCGTCTCGAGCGGAAGTACGGCCCGAGGCTCATTCGAGCGGAGTACGATAAGCTGCGGACCCCCGAGTACAGGCTCTCGTACGCGTCAGTTTAGCTTTCCCTTATTTAAACTTTTCGTGGTTCTTGGCCCGCTGGCATAATACCCTTGGCTTTTTATGCGGCCGAGGTTTTTTCTTATCAATGGGGTTTCTGGAATCCAGGGAGGTAGCGATGGCTGGTTTCGGCGATTTTCTTGAAAACGGTGTGGCCAAAGGCGTTGTGATCGGGCTTGGCATGGTGGCGGCCGGTGTCGTTCTTGCGCCGGCGCTGCGGCCAGTTGCACGAGCAGCCGTGAAGACCGGCATCCTGCTGTTCGAAAAAGGCCGCGAATGGGCGGCTGAAGCCGGCGAAACCTTCGAAGATCTGGTGGCCGAGGTTCGAGCGGAGCTGGCAGAGCAGGCGGCCGCAGCGGAAGGATTCGAAGCCGCCGAGCAAGCCGCTGCGGAAAGCGATATGAAAGGCTAAAGATGGTCTCGGCCTTCGTCGTTCACGAGCTAGCCGGTCGATTACGGCTGAGAATTCCCGAAAAGCGCAATGATTCGGCCTTTTTTGCCGCTCTCGCCGAACGTTTAGCCGAATGTCCGGGCGTTACCAGCGTCAAGCTCAATGCGTTTACCGGTAGCGTTTTGCTGCTTCACGCCGCGGAAACGAGTGCAATCGATGTTGCAAGGTATGCGGAGCAAGCCGCTTTATTTTCCGTTAAACCCTTGTCGGCCACACCCGTCCGCACGCTGGGTCAGCACGCAACCAAGGGTCTCAATGCATTTGACCGCAGCCTTACCACCGCGAGTGGCGGGCTAGTGGATTTGCAGTCGGCCTTTTTTCTTTTGTTGGTGGGATTGGCTGTTTATCAGGCGAGACGCGGGCAGATTCTGGTGCCGGCGGTTTCCATGCTTTGGGAAGCGATCAGTCTGGTCGGTTCGGACAAAATCGGCAAACACTAGCCGGAAGCGCGCGTACTCTTTGTCGGATGTTGCAGACCATCTGAGGGAGCTGAAGGCGCTAGCTTAACCGCTGATGCAAAGGGCTTTTGCGGGGAAAATGCGCTTTCAAGAATTCCATTTGATCGCTCAATACCCGGCGTCCTTGTAGGTAGACATATTCCGCGTGGGTTGGGGTGAACGGAATGGCTAGGAGTTGCATGCCGGCTTGTTCCGGGGTTCGTCCGGCTTTATGGTTGTTGCAGCGCTTGCATGCGGTTACGACATTGTTCCAGGTGTCGGCGCCTCCGACGCTGATCGGAGTGATGTGGTCGCGGGAAAGGTCGCTATGGTGAAATCGGTGGCCGCAGTAGAGACAAAGATTGTTGTCGCGGCGGAATAGGGCAGGATTGCTTAAGGGCGGAACGTAGTTGGGATCGATGCCGTAGCCGTTGTTATGGTGGTGGTGTGTGGCGATGATCGAATTGACTTCGATGAGACTGCGGCGCCCCGTCTTGGCATTAATGCCACCCCGCAGCGTATACAGGTGGGTACCGCAGCTATAGGCTACTTCACCTAGATGATAAAGCTTTGCCGCCTCTTGGTAGCCTATCCATTCCAGCGGCATGCCAGAGGCATCGGTACGTAACACCTGTAGATGATAAATCTCCATAGATCCTCCATCGTTCGATTGTTGTCTTTCATTGCAGAATGGTTAAACACTTGATTTCCGGTTGCTGTCGTCGGTCGACTTATGCACAGTGTATTCAATTTGTTTGTCAAGGAAAAATTTGAATCAGTGCTGCCGCGATTAGATTTTTTTGTGACCAAATAAGGCATTGATAAAATTATAAAAAATAAGTTTTGGTCAAAATCTTTACAATTTAATGAAAGTCTAGTCTTCATGCATTTTTCGGCAACATCCCGACATCTATTCCACAAAGTTATCCACAGAAACTGTGGATAAGCAAGATTTTGCTTTTCTGCTAAGCGTGTTGCGGTTTTCCCGATTCTACCCGGGATTTGTGGCAGTTCGTTGAACATGACGAAAATTCTTAAGATCGCTGTTTCGGTGCCTTTGCGACGTCTGTTCGACTATCTTCCTCCTTCAGCTTCCGATATTCAGAGTTTGAAGCTTGGCGTCCGCGTCGAAGTTCCCTTCGGCCGTCGCCGAAAAATTGGCGTATTGATGGACATTGCGGAAGAATCGGAGGTGGACCGTGGACGTTTGAAGGAGGCGTTAGCGATACTCGACAGCGATCCCTTGCTGTCTTCCGACGATCTCCGGTTGCTCAACTGGGCGAGCCGTTATTATCACCATCCTATCGGTGAGGTCGTCGCAGCGGCTCTGGCCGTCCTGTTGCGCAAGGGCAGTGCGGCCGAGCTCGCGGGAGAACGGGTTCTTCGCCTGGTCACGGAGGACTATGCTTTCGCGGCGCAGTCATGCAAGAGAGCCCCTCGCCAAACGGCGTTGATCGGATTGCTCCGCGAGCATCCGAACGGCGTTCCTCATAGTCTTTTGAGCGAACTGGATTGGGACTGGCGCGGTGCTGTAGACGGCCTGGTTCGGAAAGGTTTGGCGTGCTGGTGCCAGAGCCGGGAAGCGCAAGTACCTGCCCACAATTCACTCAAATCTCCTCCTTTCGATCTCAACGAGGACCAGCAGCGCGCAATAGCCGCCGTTCGGGAGGCCATGGGCGCGTACGCCGCTTTCTTGCTGGAAGGCGTGACCGGCAGCGGTAAAACCGAAGTGTATCTGCAATTGACGCAGGAGGTTTTGGCGCGAGGCGAGCAGATCATGATCTTGCTGCCGGAAATCAATCTGACGCCTCAGTTGCAAGCCCGCTTTCGCAGCCGCTTCTCGGTTCCGGTCGCGATATTTCATTCCGGGCTCACGGAAACCGAGCGCTGCCGTTCCTGGCTACAAATGCAGCGAGGAGAGGTGAGTATTCTGCTCGGTACCCGTTCCGCCGTCTTCACCCCGATGAAGTCGCCGGGGATGATCATTCTGGACGAGGAGCACGACACTTCATTCAAGCAGCAGGATGGCTTCCGCTTCTCGGCGCGCGACGTGGCCGTCATGCGAGCCCGGCTGTTCAACATTCCTATTCTGTTGGGGTCGGCCACGCCGTCTTTGGAAAGTCTCTGCAACGTATCGCAGGAGCGGTATCGGCATTTGCGGCTTCTTCATCGCGCAGGCGGGGCGCTCCAACCCAGCTTCCGATTGCTCGATATTCGAGGGCATCGCTTGCAGGAAGGGCTTTCGCCGGCACTGATCGCGTATATTGCCGACACATTGAGCCGCGGCGAGCAGGCGCTGTTGTTCGTCAATCGGCGCGGTTTTGCGCCGACTTTGATTTGTCACGCCTGCGGATGGGTCGCCCGTTGCCGACGTTGCGACGCGAACTTGGTCGTTCATGCCGGCGACGGGCGTCTGCGTTGCCATCACTGCGGGTTCGAACAGTCCTTGGCCCGTTCTTGTAACGGCTGCGGCAGTGAAGACCTTCGCCCCGTGGGCCTCGGGACCGAGCGCGTGGAGAACGCGTTGGCAGAGTTGTTCCCAGGCGCCCGCGTGGCGCGCATCGACCGCGACAGCACGCGGCGCAAAGGACGATTGGAAACGCTTTTGAACGATATTCACGAAGGCCGGGTGGATATCCTGATCGGCACCCAGATGCTGGCGAAAGGCCATCATTTTCCGCGGGTTACGCTGGTCGGGATCACGGACGTGGATTCCGGCCTCTACAGCACCGACTTTCGTTCCGGCGAACGGACTGCGCAATTGATTATTCAAGTAGCGGGCCGCGCCGGGCGGGAAGAACGAATGGGCACCGTCGTTTTGCAGACTCGGCACCCTGGCCACCCATTGCTTCATGTGTTGATCAGGGACGGCTATTCCGGTTTTGCAAAAGCCTGTACGGACGAGCGCCGAGCGGCGCAGTTGCCCCCCTTTACCTATCAGGCGCTATGGCGGGCGGAGGCGACCGACATCGATGCGCCGCGAAGCTTCTTGGGGCGAGTTGCCGATCTTGCGAACGAGCGACCGTCGCCCGAATTGTTGGTGTTGGGGCCGGTTCCCGCACCGATGGCGCGGCGAGCCGGACGGCAGCGTTATCAACTGCTGTTTCAATCCGCCAGGCGCAATCTGCTGCACGGACTTATCGAGTCACTGCTGCCGTTGATTTCGGAACTTGATGAAGCCAAGCGAGTCCGTTGGTCTATAGACGTCGATCCGGTCGACCTTTATTGATAGCGGCTAGTGGCGCCGTTTACAGGTTCGCTTGATCTTGGCTTCTTTTTCTCCCGGACTCCAATTAGCATGGCGCTGGAGTCGAGTGTCGCGACGGCCTTGGGTTTCCCAAATACCACTCACAAGACATGCGAGGAATCTATGTTCCCATTACGAGACGAAAATCCGATTGTCAGGAGGCCAGTGGCGACGATTGCGATAATCGGCCTGAATATCGCCAGTTGGGTTTTTGTTCAAGGCTTGGGTAACGGCGAGCCGCTGGCGTGGTCCTTGTGCAATTATGGCTTGATTCCGGGTGAACTGTTCGATCGTGTACCGGCCGGAACCGTCATTCCCCTCGGAGAAAATCTGGGCTGCGAGCTGACCGGGGACACGTCCGTCCTGACCCTGGTGACCCATATGTTCCTCCACGGCGGGTGGTTTCACATCATCGGAAATCTCTGGTTCCTTTGGGTGTTCGGCGACAACGTCGAAGACTCGATGGGGCCGATACGGTTCGTTATTTTTTATCTCGCATGTGGCTTGGCCGCCGCCGGCGCTCAGATCTTCACCGATCCGGCTGCGGCAATACCCATGGTGGGTGCGTCCGGCGCGATCGGAGGGGTAATGGGAGCGTATGCTCGGCTCTATCCGAGGGCCAGAATAGTGACGCTGATCTTCCTCGGATTCTATGTGACTACCGTGGCTTTGCCTGCCATTGCCATGCTGGGATATTGGTTCTTCATCCAGATCGCAGGTGGACTCCCAGCCCTGCAAGAGGCTGGCGGTGGCGTGGCGTTCTGGGCACACGTGGGGGGATTTCTGGCTGGCCTGATTTTGGCTGGTCCCATGCATCGACCGGATTATCTGGCTCAGCATCTTCGGCATGCGGCGGGGCCGTATGACCGCTACTGATTTTCAGTCTGTCGACGTTCTGCCGAGAGCGAGCCTTACGCCGGCTGCCGTTTTCTGAGCATAGGGCGCATATCCACCAGGGCGACGATCAGGAGGTAAAGCCCGAGGAATGCCGTGCCGACCGTCCAGGACGTCAAGCCGCACGACTCCACCAGATCTTTGTGTCCGCCGTACAGCAATAATCCGAGCAGGAGATAGCCCACGATCTTTCCTAGCGGATAACGCACCGGGTAATAGTATTGACCGAGAGCGTAGGAAATGACGGTCATCGTGGCATAACACGCCAGCGTCGCCCAGGCCGAGCCCATGTAGCCCATGATCGGAATCCACCATATATTCAGGCCGATGGTGAGCGCGGCGCCGATCAAGGATACCCATGCCCCCATCAGGGTTCGATCGGTGAGTTTGTACCAGATCGACAGGTTGACGTAGATGCCCAGGAACAGATTGGCCAAGAGCAAAACGGGCACGACGTGAAGCCCTTCCCGGTATTCCACGCCGACGAAGTACTTGAATACGTCGATGTACAGGGTCACCACCAGGAAGATGAATACGCAGAAGATCACGAAATAATTCATCACGAGCGCATAAGCGCGCTTTGCGTCCGCCCGTCCGGCATATGCAAAAAAGAAGGGTTCGCCTGCATAACGGAAGGCCTGTATGAAGAGCGACATCAGGATCGACAGCTTGTAGCACGCGCCATAGATGCCCAGCATGCGCAGATTGGTTGCAAGATCATAGGGCAGCAGAAATTTCAGGATGGCGCGGTCGAGCATTTCGTTGACCATCCCCGCAAATCCGATCACCACCATCGGCAGAGAGTAAGCCAGCAAGCTTTTCAGGAGTCGCGAATCGAGCCCATGCCGCAAGCTTTTGAATTGCGGCAGGAGCAGCAGGAGCTTGAACGCGCTGGCCGCAAGATTTGCCAGGAAGATATAGCCGACACCGATAGCCGGATCGTACAAACGCGCTCCAAGCGAGTTCGGCCAAAGCTCCTCGGCCTTTTTGCAATAAACCAGGAAGAACAGGTTGAGTCCTATGGCGAGTACGATTTCGATCAGTTTGATGCCGGCAAAGCGCCAAGCCCGGTTTTCGGAGCGCAGTTTGGCGAACGGCAGTGCGGAGATGGAATCGAGCGCCAGAATCGCGCCGAACCACACCAGATATTCCGGATGCTCCGAATAGCGGAGCAGCGCCGCAAGCGGTTCGCGAAATACGACGATTCCGGAGACAAACGCCAGGTTCGCCAATATCAAGAAGACGAGCGCCGTCGAGTATACGGTGTCCGACCGGAGTTCTTCCCGGTTGCTGAAGCGGAAAAAGCCCGTTTCCAGGCCGAACACCAGGAGTACGGCGAAAAAGCCGGCGTAGGCATAAAACTCCGAAACGATGCCGTATTCCTGCGCCGGAAACGTATAGGTGTACAGCGGAACCAGCAGATAGTTGAGGAATCTGCCGATGATGCTGCTCAAGCCGTAGATGACGGTTTGCGAGGCAAGCTTGCGGAGAGGGTTCAAAAGTTGATGCGCCGGCGATGTTTGAAGGCCGTCATTTTATGGCGAGTCCGGATGGACGCCAAAATCGTGTGCGGTTTCTCATGCGTTCCAACCCGTGTCACGACGTTCTCGTTTAAGAGTTGCCGTTTGTGGGAAGTTTTCGCGAATTCATAGATGTTCGCGTCGGCATTTGCATGGTTTTTCGGATAAAAGTAATCAAATTATGCTCATCTAAGCTTGTCAAACTAAAATTGGTTGTTTTCGAAGCAAAGTCAATGATGAAGGCCGAGTTTTAATCGGCCTTGTTTCTTAAGTTCATCAGCTAACAAACAGCGAGGTAAGCCCATGGCGTCTTTTATCGCGGAACACCCACTCGAGGCCGACGAGCTGCAAAAACTCGATGCCTACTGGCGGGCGTGCAACTACCTTGCGGTGGGCATGATTTATCTGAAGGACAATCCTCTGCTGAAAGAGCCTTTGCAGCCGGGGCATATCAAAAAACGCTTGCTCGGTCATTGGGGCTCCAGTCCCGGCTTGAGTTTCAGCTACGTTCATCTCAATCGCCTAATCAATAAGTACGATCTTGATGCGATTTTCATCACCGGCCCCGGTCATGGAGCGCCAGGCGTATTGGCGCCGGTTTATCTCGAGGGTACGTACTCCGAAATCTATCCGAATAAAAATGAAGACGAAGAGGGGATGCGTCTGTTCTTCAGGGAATTCTCGTTTCCAGGCGGAATCGGCAGCCATTGCACGCCGGAAATGCCGGGATCGATCCATGAAGGGGGAGAGTTAGGTTACAGCATTTCCCATGCCTTCGGTGCGGCGTTCGATAACCCCGATCTCTTGGTTACCGTAATGGTCGGCGATGGCGAGGCAGAAACCGCAGCTCTCGCAGCCTCCTGGCATTCGAATAAATTCCTCAATCCGGTTCGGGACGGTGCGGTACTGCCGATCCTCCACCTCAATGGATATAAGATCAATAATCCGACCGTCCTGGCGCGCATTTCCCATGAGGAACTGGAGCAGCTGTTCGCGGGATATGGATGGACGCCCTATTTTGTCGAGGGCAGCGATCCGGAAACCATGCATCAAGCGATGGCGGCTACTTTAGAACATTGCGTGCTCGAAATTCGTCGGATTCGGCAGGAAGCCCGCCAGGGCGGTGGCCTGAGCCGCCCGCGGTGGCCTATGATCGTGCTGCGCAGCCCGAAGGGGTGGACAGGACCCAAGACGGTCGACGGCCACAAAATAGAAGGTTTCTGGCGTTCGCACCAAGTGCCGCTCGCAGGAATCGCCCAGAATCCGGAGCACCTCAAGATGCTCGAAGAATGGATGCGAAGTTATGAGCCGGAGAAACTGTTCGATGCCACCGGCCGCCTCGTTCCCGAGTTGAAGGCTCTGGCTCCCAGGGGGAATCGGCGCATGAGCGCCAATCCCCATGCCAATGGTGGCTTGCTCCGTAAAGCTTTAAGGATGCCCGATTTTCGCGATTATGCGGTCGAGGTGCCGAAACCTGGTTCCGTGGAGTCGGAAAATACGCGGCCCCTCGGACGCTTTTTGCGCGACATTCTGGCGCTAAATCCTAGTAACTTCCGGGTATTCGGTCCGGACGAGACCACTTCCAACAAGCTGGATGATGTGTACGAAGCCAGCAAAAAAATGTGGCTGGCCGACTACTTGCCGGAGGACGCCGACGGCGGCGAATTATCGCCGGAGGGGCGTGTTATGGAAATGTTGTCGGAGCACACGCTGGAGGGCTGGCTCGAGGGCTATCTGCTTACCGGGCGGCACGGATTCTTCTCGACCTATGAGGCCTTCGTCCACGTGATCGACTCGATGTTCAACCAGTTCGCAAAATGGCTGGATATTGCCAACGACATCCCCTGGCGCGCTCCCGTATCTTCCCTGAACCTCTTGATCACCTCTACCGTATGGCGACAGGATCATAACGGCTTCACTCATCAGGATCCGGGGTTTCTCGATCTCGTGGTCAACAAGAGCCCCGAAGTGACCCGTATTTACCTGCCCCCCGACGTCAATACGCTCCTATGCGTGGCGGACCATTGCCTCCGAAGTACCTATAACGTCAACGTGATTGTTTCGGACAAGCAGAAGCATTTGCAGTATTTGGACATGGAAGCAGCGATAAAGCATTGCATCAAGGGCCTGGGAATCTGGGATTGGGCGAGCAACGACCAGGGTTCGGAGCCGGATGTCGTCATGGTGGGTTGCGGCGACATCCCAACGAAAGAGGCGCTAGCGGCTGTCATGCTCCTGCGCGAACACTTCCCGACATTGAAGATCCGTTTCATCAATGTGGTCGATTTGTTCAAGCTGCAGCCTGCAAGCGAACACCCCCACGGCCTTAACGACCGCGATTTCGACAGTCTCTTCACCTTGGATAAGCCGATTATTTTCAATTTCCACGGGTATCCGTGGCTGATCCATCGCCTCTCTTACAGAAGAACCAATCATAAGAACCTGCACGTGCGAGGGTATAAAGAGAAAGGAAATATCAATACCCCGCTGGAATTGGCCATCGAGAACGAAATCGACCGTTTCAGCCTGGCGATCGATGTGATTAATCGCGTGCCTGGGCTGCTGGTTGCGGGCGCCCATGTCAAGGAAAAGCTTCGCGACATGCAGATCGAGTGCAGCAATTATGCGTATGAGCACGGTGTGGACAAGCCGGAGTTTGCCAATTGGACATGGCCTCAATAATGAGCGAGCGACGATGGCGCGGCCCGGAAAGGATTTCGTAGACGCACTCCCACAAGCTGGCTGAGAACTCATGCAGAGGAAGCTTTTGGTCCTCAACTCGGGTAGTTCGTCCGTAAAGTATCGGTTGTTTGATCTGAGTGACGAACGTGTCCTGCTGTCAGGCATTATCGAACGAATTGGAGAGACTCACACTTCTTCGCCTGAAGATGGTGGTGAGGGGCATGGATTCGCTGACCACCGTCAAGCCTTTGCCGAAGTGATGCGGAGGCTCGACGAGTCTGGCGAGTTGCCGGACCCGAACGAGCTTTTTGCAATAGGCCACCGTGTGGTGCACGGAGGGGAGACTTTCCGTTCCGCTGTCGTCGTCGACGATTCGGTCATGGCGGCGATTCGAGCGGCTGTTCCGCTCGCGCCTCTCCATAATCCGCCAAATTTGCTGGGCATTGAGGTTTGCCGCGCACTCTGGCCAGGCGTGCCTCAGGTCGCTGTGTTCGATACGGCCTTTCACCAATCCATGCCGCCTCACGCCTACCATTACGCGCTGCCGAAAAAATTTTATCGGGACGATCGAATACGCCGGTACGGGTTTCACGGAACCTCGTTCGCGTACGTCACGAAACGAGCCGCCGCCCATCTGGGGCGACCGCCGGAGTCGTGCAACTTCATCGCGTTGCACTTGGGTAATGGGGCGAGCGCTACAGCCATTAAGCACGGCCGTAGCGTCGATACATCGATGGGCATGACGCCTTTGGCGGGCTTAATCATGGGTACGCGGTGCGGCGACATCGATCCCGGCATCGTCCTCCATTTGATGAACTCCCGCAATTATTCAGCGAGAGACATAGAGTGCCTTCTAAGCAGGAACGCCGGGCTCAAGGCGCTCGTCGGGGCGAATGATATGCGCGAAATTTTGCGGCGTGCTGCGGTCGGCGGCGAAGACGCCCGGTTGGCCGTCGAAATGTACTGTTACGCGATCAAAAAATACATCGGGGGCTACTTGGCTGTGCTGGGTAACATCGATGCGTTGATCTTTACGGGCGGTATCGGTGAGCATGCCGCTCCCATCCGCTACAAAATCTGCTCGGGTCTAGAGCCGTTCGGAATCGTGATCGATGTACGCAAAAACGCAATGGACGCGTCTGAAACGTCGGAGCTGCAAGCCTCCCATAGTCGAGCCAAAATCCTAATCGTGCCGACAGACGAGGAGCTGGAAATCGCCCGCGAGGCCGCGGAAGTGATTGATGCTTGGTCCGTCGGTTCAATCGAATAGTCTCGGAAAACCATTGGTACGTGTTTTTTCACTCCTTTGCGGCTTCTTCCATTTCTTTTGGTACTGAGCTTTCGTGTTCTCTGAATTTCGGGCGGCAGGCTCGTTTGGAGTGCCCATTCCTGGCCTTTCTGCAAGAGCGCGAACGCGTGCCAGTCTCTTTTCTGTGTGTGTGCTTTTGCCCTGATTTATCGCGGCCTCAGAGCTCCAGTCGGAAAGGCAGTAGGAATCGTCGGATATAGCCTTGACAAGGCATGAATGAGTGATAGACTGCAACGCACCCTAGGAGTGGGGCATTTTGTCGCAGGGGCCCTTGGGCCAGGGGCAAGAATGAAGAAGACAAGGATGCACGACGAGGTAGCGGGGCGGCGACGCACCGCGAATGAGTACTAACTTTGGAGGTAAAACTATGGCTGCAACAACAGTTGGTGGCGTAGCAGCGCAAGACAAGCCGCTTTTGGACATGAAGTGGCTGACCTTTGCGTTCATGCTGTACACGGTCTTTTATATGTGGGTTCGGTGGTATGAAGGGGTCTACGGCTGGTCCGCCGGTCTGGATTCGTTCGCACCGGAATTCGAGACGTATTGGATGAACTTCCTGTACAC